>NZ_JAIFJY010000005.1:0-346934 GCF_051835185.1 Klebsiella sp. K5-306 | reverse complement strand
CGTTCAATCTGAGCCATGATCAAACTCTTCAATTTAAGTTTGATGCTCGTAGAATTAAACTTCGTAATGAATTACGTGTTCACTCTTTGAGACTTGGTATTCATTTTTCGTCCGAAGACGTTAAGAACCCATGTCACTTTGAGTGCCCACACAGATTGTCTGATAAATTGTTAAAGAGCAGTGCAACGCGGCTTTCGCTCACCGTTGCGAGGTGGCGTATATTACGCTTTCCTCTTTCAGAGTCAACCCTGTTTTTCAGGATTTTTTCTCTTCAACCAACCGGCTGTTTGTGTGAAGTGATTCACATCTGCCGTGTCAGTGGGAGCGCATTATAGGGAGCTGCCGGGATATAGCAACCCTAAAAATACAAAAAACTTATCAAGCGCTCATAATTTAAACTTTTCACGATTAACCTTTGCTACGAAAAACCGTAAGAACCCAGGAACTACAAGGCCTGCAGCGCATTTTAGCCAAAAATGAGATTTTGCAAAAAACGGCGTTACCCACTTCAGGTTTTCCCTCTTTTATGGTGCCGTTAGTTCAGATGATGAATTAAGCATCAGCCTTGACCCATGACAAAGCGGCTTGAGGGTGCATATTTCTATAATCAGGCCCGTTTCTTCTTATTGGTATAAACCTATGGCTTATCAACTCAACATTAACTGGCCCGAGTTTTTAGAAAAGTACTGGCAAAAGCAGCCGGTGGTATTAAAGAAGGCTTTCGCGAATTTCGTCGATCCGATTACCCCGGATGAACTGGCCGGGCTGGCCATGGAACCGGAAGTCGATAGTCGACTGGTGAGCCTTAAGAATGGTCAATGGCAGGCCAGCAACGGGCCGTTTGAACATTTTGATGGCCTGGGCGAAACCGGCTGGTCGCTATTGGCTCAGGCGGTAAACCACTGGCACATGCCCGCCGCTGAGCTGGTGCGCCCTTTCCGCGTACTGCCGGACTGGCGTTTAGACGACCTGATGATCTCCTTTTCCGTACCGGGCGGCGGCGTGGGCCCGCAC
The DNA here is from genome assembly GCF_051835185.1 of Klebsiella sp. K5-306. NCBI lineage: Bacteria > Pseudomonadati > Pseudomonadota > Gammaproteobacteria > Enterobacterales > Enterobacteriaceae > Klebsiella > Klebsiella sp. K5-306. The sequence continues at coordinate 345,920 of NZ_JAIFJY010000005.1, read as the reverse complement.
ATCGACCAGTACGATGTCTTTATTATTCAGGGCATGGGTAGCCGCCGCTGGCGCGTGGGCGATAAGCTGCCGATGCGTCAGTTCTGCCCGCATCCCGCGCTGCTGCACGTCGACCCGTTCCCGCCGATTATTGATGAGGATCTGGAGCCCGGCGATATTTTGTACATTCCGCCGGGATTCCCGCACGACGGAATCACTCACGAAACGGCGCTGAACTACTCCGTTGGCTTCCGCGGGCCAAACGGCCGCGATTTGATCAGCAGCTTTGCCGATTACGCGCTGGAAAACGATCTCGGCGGCGAGCACTACAGCGATCCGGATTTAACCTGCCGTGAACATCCGGGCCGGGTTGAAGAGTATGAACTGGAACGTCTGCGCGGCATGATGATCGAGATGATTAGCCAGCCGGAAGATTTCCGCCAGTGGTTTGGACGTTTTGCTACCACGCCGCGCCACGAGCTGGATATTGCGCCAGCTGAACCGCCTTATGCAGAAGAAGAGATTGTCGACGCACTCGAGGGAGGCGAAATGCTGACTCGCCTGAGCGGCCTGCGGGTACTGCACATTGGCGATGACTTTTTTGTGAATAGTGAACAGCTTGAGCCAACCGAGCCTGCGGCACTGGACGCGCTTTGCCGCTATACCCTGCTGGGTAAAGATGAGTTAGGTGAGGCCGCACTGCGCAATCCGGCCTTTATCGCCGAGCTGACCCGTTTGATTAACCAGGGCTATTGGTTCTTCGACGAATAGCGCTTCATCATCTGTTCATATAAAGAAGGCGCGAATAGCGCCTTCTTCTTTTATATCACTACGACGTTATTTTCCGAGCAGCGTCTCATACTGCGCCTGGAACTGCGGCGCGTTCCATGAACCATCAAACAGGGTGTAAGTAATATATCCTTTGTTGAGCCAGCCCGAGTCATTATCCCCTTCCGCCGGTTTTATCGCTTCCGGATTCATCGTCTGTTTTGCAGTGCCGTCCGCCAGCAGTTCATAACCAATCTGCGGCGCGGGGAACTGTTCATTCTCAATATAATGAACGCCCTTAATTTCAGCCGACGGCAGCGGCGGATAGTTAATGCTCAAACCGGACCCTTGCGGCAAAATCGGGCTTCCCGGTTTATGCGCGGCGTTAAGTTTATCAACCAGCGAGACAACGTAATCCACCGAGTCAGGCCAGTACTTATGCGTGCTCGGCCATTTGTTCTTCATCTCTTCTTCCGTGAATCGGTAGCCAATACTGGCGGCAATCGCCGGGAAGCCATAGCGAATGGCGCGGGCTGCAGCGCTAACGGTACCGGAGTTAACCTGCGCCATACCGGTATTGGGGCCGTCGTTAACGCCCGAGATCACCAGATCCGGCGGCGCGTCTTTCAGCACGCCCCACAGGCCGAAATCCAGCGCGTCGGCGGGCGTTCCCGGGAAGCAGTAGCGTTTGTCAGCGGCTTTTTTGACATCAAAGACCTTACCCGTCTTAAAGGTGATTGCCGACCCGATCCCGCTCTGATTCGTTGCCGGCGCCACCATCCAGACGTCATATCCTTTGGCCGCCAATTTTTCCTGCAGCGATGTGGTTCCCACAGACTGGCAGCCATCGTCGTTAACCAACAGTATTTTCAGCGGTTTTTCAGCAGCCTGTACGCCAGCGGCAGATAACGCCAGAATGGCGGCAGTCAGAATTTTCGTTCTCATCATCACTCCTTGTTAGGTAGCAGAGGTATTTATCAGGCGCAAAAAAAAACCTAAGACTCCTGCCGCACGCCAAATTGGCGGACAGGAGTCTTAGGTTTTGCCTGTGGTCAGTAACAATCCCAGAGTGAAGCGAAAATAACGCCAGTGCGCGGCAGAGTCCAGAGCGGACATCATTATTTTGTGACGGAGATCAATCCCCAATAATTATTTAAGTCAAAAACTGCCAATTATTCTGAAAATTAAACTTAAGATACATCTCAACCAGCAAAATTACCTTCATGAAGACGATCACATTTATTGACAATAACAATAAATAGAGGGTGTCTTTTTGCATAATTAGTGCTAACGTCGCCACTGTTGGATTGTTACTGTCAAGAACAGGCGAAACCTACGTCATAGAGTTCGAGCGAACATAGCTTTATTTATGCTTCGCGTCGAATATCTGACGTAGGTTTTTTTTTGCTTATAAAAAGACCATTCAGGTGGAGCGTTATATGAAGAAGTGGCTTATAGCATTAATGATAGCGGCAGGTGCGGCAACCTGCTCGGCAGCGGAAGTTAAAAACGACGATGGCGTGAATATCTATTTCGCTCGTCACGGCAAAACGCTGCTGAATACGTTTGACCGCGTACAGGGTTGGGCTGACTCCCCGCTTACTGAAGACGGCATTCGCGTCGCACGTTATCTCGGCGAGGGACTAAAAGGCATTCCATTTGATAGCTTCTATTCCAGCGATGCCGGACGTCAGCGTGAAACCATGCAGGTGATACTTAAGCAAGCCGGAGTAAGTGATTACAAACTTACTGAGCTAAGCGGCCTGCGGGAAGCCTTCTTCGGCGGTTTTGAAGGCGGCTATAACAAAGATATGGCCGACGCCGGCGCCAAACAGCTGGGGCTTAAAGATGGCGCTGCGCTGTTCAGCCAAATGAAAGCGGGCACCCTGGCCGTTGATACCAACCAGAATGCGCTGGCTGCAGCCGATCCCAAAGGCATGGCGGAAAACTATCAGCAGGTAAAAACCCGCACCCAGGCAGCGCTGCATACCATCGTTGAAAACGCGCAGGCCCGGGGCGATAAAAACGTGCTGGCGATTTCATCCGGTACCGCAATGCAGATCATGATTTCCGACTTAACGGACGATAACGCGAAAAACAAACCGCTTGCCAATGCCGCGGTGGTTAAAATTGTTTATAAAGACGGCAAATATACCGTTCCTGAAATCGGCACTATGAAATATGTCGAAGCCGGAAAACAGGCTCTCGATAAAAAATAATACCCACGCTTAATTATTTATTACGGCAGACTTCAGGCGAAAACACCTCGCCTGGATCGCTGCGTCCCTACTCTGGGGTTTATTATGAAAATCAATACTACAACAGTCGCCATTATGCTGCTGGCTATTCCCGCCAGCGCCTGGTCAGCTTCGACCACTAACAGTCTGAAGGAGCGCGATTATATCGATACCGTGCTCAACGATCCGTTATTCAGCCAGTCTCATCTGAATTTATCCTTTAAAAACTACTGGAAATATCTTAAGGAAGAAGAGACCGAGCCGAAGAAAGTCCATAATGCCTGGGGTCAGGGCGTCGCCGTCGATTATCAGTCCGGCTATTTTGCCGATATTATTGGCTTTGATGCCACATACTACGGGGCGGTAAAGCTCGGCGCCAGCGATTACTTTAACTCCCGCGGCGTACTCTATAACAACGGCAGCGGAAATAACAAAAGCAACGCTGAAGGCTTTTCCAAATTTGGTCAACGCAATATCAAGCTGCAGTATCGCCTGGCGGACACTCATCTGAACGCCCGCTGGGGCTGGCAGACGATGAAAAACTTTGGCGTCATCTCCAACTCGACCCGCCTCTCTCCAACCACCTACCTGGGCTGGACCGGCGCGGTGAACTACGGTCCCTTCACGCTGCGCGGCGCGTACATCGAAAGCGCGATGGATCGTAACTCGCCGGATAAGAAACGCTTCCAGACCAACAGCGGACAGTACATTAACCATATCGCCAGCGGCGATATTCTGTGGCAAAGCGAGCACCTGAACATGCAGTACGGCTATGGTGAAAGCGACAACTATCTGCGCCGCCATATTCTGTTTACCAATATTAAGCCGATAAAAGCGCTGAACATCGGTACTCAGGTCTACGCCACTCACGCGCTGGACGAGTATAAAGCGATGCCGGCAAATAAGCGTGACTTTGACGATGATGCCTGGCACATCGCCATGGATGTGAAGTGGCAGGCGGACAACTGGAGCACCAAGTGGGGTCTGGGCTATACCGATGCGAATAAGGCCAATGAAGTGGGCTTCTACCCGCGCCATATGAGTAAAAACTCGCGCGGGACCTTTATCTCAATGGCTTACGCCGGCAACGACTATATGCGCGACGGTGAACTGGTTCTCTCTAATATGTCGGACTATAACCTGACGCCGGAGCTGGCTATCGGTCTCGCCGGCAACATCGCCCAGTTTAACTACCGCGGCAACCACGTCCGTACCGGGGAAATTAACGCCTTCAGCCGCTGGGTGCCGACGCACCCGAGACTGAAAAATCTCACCGTCTGGGCGATGTTCGGGCCGGGCTGGTCCTATAAGATGAATGGCAAAACGCCGGTGCTTACCGACGGCCATTACAGCCGGGCCAACTCGCTCTCTTCGGAAGTGATTATCGAATATAAATTTAATCTGTTCTGATACGCCCGCCCCGCCGGTCATGGCGGGGCAGCCCTCCCCGGCTACTTCTTCACCTCATTAAGCTCATCGTTATAGCTTTCCCGCGTCACGCAGACGCACAGGATGGTAATTAGCGCCATGCAGGCGAGAAACAGCGAGATGGGCCACGATGCGCCACCGGACCACACCAGCAGTAAGGTACCGATCATCGGCGTTAAGCCGCCGACGATATTCGCCAACTGGAAGCCGAGCGACACGCCGGTGTAGCGCACGCTGGTGTCAAAAAGCTCCGAAAAGAAGGCGGGCTGGACGCTGAACATCATGCCCAGCCCCACGGAATAGCAGAAGGTGGTGGCGAACATAAACATCTTCACCGAGCCGGAGTCGATCATCCAGAACAGCGGGAAGGCAAAGATCAGCGTGATCGCGGCGCCGGCCAGATAGACCGGTCGGCGGCCAATTTTATCGGACAGCCAGCCGAAGAAAGGAAAGGTAAAAATGCCGACAAAACTGGCCAGCAGCAGCCCGTTCAGCGCCGTTTCGCGAGTAAAGTTGAGTTCCCGGGTCACGTAGGACATAAAGAACGCCACCGTCAGCCAGCCCAGAACAATCTCCCCCATGCGCATACCCATCGCCAGGAATACCGCTTTACGGTGATGTTTGAGCACGGTGAGAACAGGAAACTTCTGCTCGGCCGCTTTCGGCGCGTTCTGCTGCTGCTTCTGATTCTCCTGAAACACCGGCGTCTCTTCGATCCTTGAGCGGATAAACATCCCGACGAACAGCAGCGCGATGCTTAACAGGAAAGGCACGCGCCAGCCCCAGGACATCAGGTCATCCTCCGGCAGCATCACCACCAGCGCAAAAACGCCGGTGGCGATAAACAGGCCAAGCACGTTGCCCAACTGAACAAAGGTGCCGAAAAAGCCCCGGCGATGGCGCGGCGCATACTCGGTGATCAGCGTCGTCGCCCCGCCCCATTCGCCGCCGATGGCAAAGCCCTGGCAGAGGCGCAAAAAGATAAGTATCAACGGCGCTGCGTTGCCTATGGTGTCGTAGCTGGGGATTAATCCTATGAAAAACGTCGAAATACCCATAATCATCAGCGACAGAACCAGCGATTTCTTGCGGCCGATCTTATCGCCATAGTGGCCAAATACGATGGCACCGATGGGCCGGCTAACGAAGGTAATCGACAGCGTCAGGAAGGATACCAGCAGCGCCATCAGCGGCGAGAGGTTAGGAAAAAACAGCGACGGAAACACCAGCGCGGCGGCGGTGCCGTAGATAAAAAAGTCATAGAACTCAATCGTTGTGCCAGAAAGACCGGAGCCCAGCACGGTGAGCAGCTTTCTTCTTTCATGGGTTTGTTGCGATGTTTGTTCATTTTTTGCAGGGGCAATGGCGGGCGAGGTAAGCAGGGTCATCATTAAATCCTCTGTCCTGAATCATTATTGTTTAGTCGGGCAGCGCCTGGCTAACATCGTTGGCGAGGGAAAATCACCAACAAGCTAACTCGAATTAGCTAATTATAACAAGATACAGAAATTCACAACGTAAATGCTAAAAGAGTGTGACCAGGATCGGTTAAATTTTAACACTCCTGTCAATCACCCCAGACAAAATGCTCAAACGGAAAAATAAATAATTCAATAATTTCAATTCATTAAATATCAAACCTGAATTTACCGTCCTCGCTGCGCTTCCCGCCCGCCTTTCTGCACGCCTTTAAACCGCCTCAGCAAACTTTCCTCGTCACTTCACCCCACCTTTTAAAATAATGTTTTTAAAATTAATTAGTTAAAAATTTCACATTGATAGCCATCACAAATCCCCGGCAAAGGGTTTGTCCCTGTCTTTTTTTTATCCTAATTTGCTAATTCGAGTTAGCCATAGAAATCAGTCTGCCTGAAGCGGCTGATGCGGCGCTAATCCCTGCGCAGAACGATCAACGATAACTAAGCGACCTACCCCCTACAGGAGAAATTCACATGTTGAATTTAACGTTACCCGCCGAAGCCGGGCTTATTACCCCGCAGCCAGGCGAAGTCTTGATGGTCACCAATGCGGATCTCCGCGAACCGGCTAACGTCACCTGCTGGCCCACGCAGAAGCTGTTTGAACAGCGTCTGGAAACGGCGCTGGAAACATTAGGCTACCGCCTGCGCCGCGCCCATCCGGTCAACGAACGCCGCGGCCACGGGTTTATCAGCAGCCAGAAAGAGGGTAGCGAGCTGTTCGCCGGGATCGATCCGGATGCGCCGATTATTGTCCTGCTTACCGCCTGGCAATACTCCCATCACCTTGCGCCTTCGCTGGTACATCATCGCGGCCCTATTTTGCTGCTCGCCAATTTTGACGGCACCTGGCCGGGCCTCGTCGGCATGCTCTGTATGGCAGGCTGCCTCACCAGCCTGGAGCGCAACTACTCGCGGCTGTGGTCGGAAACCTTCGCCGACGAGGCGTTTATTCGCGGCCTGGACACCTGGCTGCGCGACGGCCATCTCAGCCATAAGCTCGGCTATCTGCATCCGGTTGCGCCCAGCGCGCCGCTGCTGGCCAGCGAAGCCGGACAGATTGGCGTGAAGGTTGGGCAGTCGATCCTCAAACACAAGGCCATTGTCGGCCTGTTCGATACCTTCTGTATGGGGATGATCAACGGCGTGTTCCCGCAAAAAGCGATGATCGACGTAGGGATGCCGGTGGAGTCGCTGTCGCAATCGGCGCTGCTGGTTGAAATGAACAAAGTGCCGACCGACCTGCGCGAAGCCTGTCTCGACTGGTATGAGACCCGCGGCATGCGCTTCCGGTTCGGCGCCGACGGGACGAAGGATCTGACCCGGGAGCAGGTGCTGGAACAGTGCGCGATGATGATCGCCATGGCGCGCTTCGTGAAGCGCTTCGGCCTGACGGCTGTGGGCGTGCAGTATCAGCAGGGGCTCAAAGACAGCTGCGCCGCCTCGGATTTTGCCGAAGGCGCCATCGGCAACGCGGAACGTTTCCCGATCCCTGATGAGAACGGCGAGATCGTCTGTCCGGACGCGCCGATCCCCTGCATCAACGAGGTGGATATGGGCAGCGCCATCCCACAGGTGATGCTGGCGAAGCTGCTCGGCGCACTGGGCATGGCGAGCGAAACCACCCTTCACGATATCCGCTGGGGTAGCGAATACAACGGCACGTTCTACTGGGATCTGGAGATCTCCGGCGCGGTGCCGTTCGCCCATCTGAAGGGCGGGATAGCCGGGGCCACCGGCTATCGCCAGCCGGCGATGTTCTTCCCCTACGGCGGCTCGACCATTGCCGGTCAGGGCAAAGCCGGACGCTTTATCTGGGCACGAGCGCATTACGAAGGTACCCAGGTGATCCTGCATATCGGCACCGGCACCGCCGTCGAACTGCCGCATGACGAATTCGAACGCCGCCGCCGGGCAACCAACTACGAGTGGCCATTACTCAACGCCGTTCTCGACGGGGTTTCGCGCGACGATTTAATGGCGGGCCACCAGAGCAACCATCTCAGTCTGGCTTATGTAGAAGAGGAGGTATTATCCGAAGTGCTGAACGCCTTTATTGCCCAGGCGCTGACGCAAAATATGAAAGTCTTTATCGCAGGCGATGCGCATTTATTAATGAAATAACAACTGATTCGCTTATGTAATTTTTACGTTGTTAGCGATCCTGGCAAACATCCGCTTCATTCGTCTCTTTATCGCCCATAAAGAGCGGATTAACGCGCATCTGTCCGGGCGGGCCCTCCGCCTGCCCGGATAAGAGAGGATTATATGTATCAGCAGCAACATATTGAATTTATTATCCAGAAGGCAAAGAAACGGCTCGATCAGCAGGAGGCCCCCGGCTGCACCAAAGCGGGATGGCTAATGATCACCGCATTATTAATTGAGTCATGGGATATTTATTCCATGGCGTTTATTTTATTCGCCCTGAAAGATATTTATGAGCCCAGCAGCTGGCTGCTTGGTTTTACCGCCGCCGGCACCCAGCTTGGCGCGGTGGTCGGCGCGCTGCTCGGCGGCTGGCTGACCGATAAGCTCGGACGGCGTAAAATTTTCCTCTGGTCGATGATCCTGTTCGCGATCTTCGCCGTTCTTCAGGGCCTGGCGCCCAATATGTACTGGCTGGCGATTATTCGCTGCCTCGCCGGGATCCCGGTGGGCGCGGACGTGGCTAACGGCTTTACCTACATCATGGAGGTGATGCCGAAGGGCAAGCGCGAAGTGATGGCTAACCGCTGGCAGTTTATGTTCGCGCTGGGGATTATCGCCGCCATTCTGCTGGTCACCACGCTGGTGACGCTTGATGTTCACCCGGATATGATCTGGCGCATCGTGCTGGCGGTCCCGGCGATCCCGGCCTGCCTGCTGCTGTTTATGCGTCGGGAGCTGCCGGAGACGCCGGCGTGGTTCGTCGAACGCGGCCGCTTTATCGAAGCGAAACAAGCCTCCCGTGACTATTACGGCGAACAGGATGGCCGTCTGCTGGACGACATTCTGCCCAACGAAAACGTCACCATCGCCGACCCGACGCTCAAAGAGACGCTGCACGATCTGTTCCGTCGTCCCTTTACCCGCCGCACCACCCTGTTCGGCTGGTTCTCCTGCGCCGTACAGTCGTTTGAAAACTACGCCTTCTCCTTCTTCCTGCCGCTGATCCTCGTCACCATCGGGATTTCCGGGCAGATCCAGAATAACCTCGCCCTGCTGGCGGTGAACTGTATCGCCGCGCTCTCGGCGTTTGTCGGCCCGCTGCTGTTGCCGAAGCTCGGGCATAAGGGGCTGAGCAAATACGGCTTCCTGCTGGTCACCATCGGCATCTCAATTTCGGCGTGGGGCGTCTACAGCAGCAGCTTTGGTTTTATCATTTTCGGCGCGGCGCTGATGCTGTGGGGCCATTACTGGGATTCCGAAAGCGGCATGACGGTGATCTCGCTGGTGGCAAAACCGCGCTATCGCGGCGTGGCCTCCGGCATCGGCTATACCATCGTCAAGGTCACCGCCTTCGTCACCACCCTGGTCTTCCCGGCCCTGTTTGAAGCGGTCGGCGTACCGGTCGCCTCAATGATTATCGCGATCGCGCCGTTCTGCGCCTTCCTCGCCTCGATCTTCCTGCTGCCGGAAGTCTTCGGTCATGCGGTGGGCGACGAGAACGATCGAGAACATGATGCCAGCCCGGCAATCGCCCTGGAGGGGCATGAATCCCCGGCCTCCAAACATTAACCGCCCGGGCCGCAGGGGCGGCCCCCGCTGAACCCATAAAGGAAGGAATCAGATGAACAGCACAAAAATGCCCGTGATTGAAAATATCGAACTGATGACCGCCCGCGTTCCGCTGCCGGAAGGCCCGTGGGGAGATCAAATTCACCACGTCACCGATATCGAAGTGGCGATAGTTGACGTCTACGGTTCTAACGGCCACGTCGGCACCGGCTTTAGCCACACTTCCGGCTGGTGCGGGAAAACCATCTCTGCGTTGATTGCCGAGATTATCCCTGACGTTATTGGCCAGCCGCTCTCCCCGCGCGGCCTGTGGCATCGCTCGTATAAACACGTACACGACGTCGGCGGCGCGGGCGTCACCACCCATGCCCTGGCGGCGCTGGATATTGCCTACTGGGATCTGTTAGGTAAAACCCTCAACGCGCCGATTATCGACATTCTTGGCCGCGTGCGCGATCGCGTTCCGCTGTACGGCAGCGGCATCAACCTACATCTGTCCATTGAGGAAGTGATCGACCAGGTCAAGCGCTGGAAAAGCACCGGCTATCTGGCGGCGAAAGTGAAAGTGGGCAAACCGACGCTGGAAGAGGACGTGGAGCGGCTGCGTAAGATTCAGGAGGCGGTGCCGGGCTTCCCGCTGGCGGTGGACGCCAACCAGGGCTGGAACTTCCCGCAGGCGCTGCGCGCGTTCAAGCTGTTCGAACCGCTTAACCTGCTGTGGATTGAGGAGCCGCTGCCCTCCGACGATATCGCCGGCCACCTGCGGCTGCGCGAGCGCAGCGCCACGCCCATCGCGCTGGGAGAAAACGTCTATAACTTAAATCAGTTTACGCAGTACATCGAGAGCGGCAGCGCGGATTACATCCAGGCGGATCTCGGCCGCGTCGGCGGGATCACCGGCTATCTGGATATCGCCGCCGTCGCCCGCGCGCACAACCTGCCGATGACGCCGCATTTTGTCATGGAGCTCAGCGCCAGCCTGCTGGCTACGGTGCCGAATATCTCATACGCCGAGATGACCGACGGCGGGCGCTGGAAAGATCTGCGCATCATCGCCGAAGCGGGCGAAGAGGTGGACGGCTACTACGTACCGAGCGAACGGCCGGGCCACGGCATTATTCTCGATCGTGATTACCTCGCAACCCACAAAATCTAACCACGCAGTGAGGGGAAAGGACAATGGAAGACACGTTATTCTCGGTTAAAGACAAGGTCATCATTGTGACCGGCGGCCTTGGACAGCTGGGGGCGCAGTATGTGAAGACGTTACACGAACGCGGCGCGAAGGTGGCGGCGCTGGCCACCCGCGTCGATGCCGCGCGCGTCGACCGCGTGCTGGGGACGATTAAGGACTCCGACCGCCTGCTGTGCGCGGAAGTGAATATTACCGATAAAGCCAGCATTAACCGGGTGCTGGACAGCATTGAAGCGAAGTGGGGCGTGCCGGATGGCCTGGTCAACAACGCGGGCGTCGACACCCAGCCCAGCGCGCCGCCGGAAGTCTCCGGGCCGTTTGAAGAGTTCCCGGAAGAGGTGTTCCGCGAGGTGGTGGAAGTGAACCTGGTCGGCACCTTCCTGATGACCCAGCAGGTCGGCAAACGCATGAAGCAGGCCGGCAAAGGCGGCTCGATCATCAACGTCGGTTCGATCTACGGCGTGGTCTCTCCGGTGCAGGATATCTACAGCTACAAAAAAGAGGACACCGGCATTCCGTTCGTCAAACCGGTGGCCTATTCGGCGGCAAAGTCCGGGCTGTATAACTTTACCCGCTACTGCGCCACCTACTGGGGGCGCGACGGCATTCGCGTCAATACCCTGACCCTCTCCGGCGTCGAGCGCAGCGATCAGGACCCGCGCTTTCAGAAAAACTACACCCACCGTATTCCCATCGGGCGGATGGCGAAAGCCCACGAGTACAACGGCGCGGTGGTGTTTTTGCTCTCCGACGCCTCGGTCTATATGACCGGTTCCAACGTGGTGGTGGATGGAGGCTGGACCGCATGGTAAGCGATAAATGGCAGCGTTTTCGCGGCATTATCTCCGCGGTGGTGACGCCGATGCACGCCGATGAGTCGGTGAACTACGCGGCGCTGAACGCGCTCGCCCGCGCCCAGCTGGCGCGCGGGGTTGAGGGCTTTTACTGCTGCGGCTCCTCCGGGGAGGGACCGTTGCTGCGTTTCGATGAGCGCAGGCAGGTGCTGGCGACGCTGGTGCAGTCGGCGGGCGGTCAGGTGCCGGTGATCGCCCACGTCGGGACGCCACGCACCCGGGACGCCGTCGAGCTGGCGAAGCACGCCGAGCAGGACGGCGCCAGCGCGGTGTCGCTGGTGCCGCCCTACTACTACAAATATAGCCGCGAGGAGATTATCGCCTACTACCGTCGGGTGCTGGACGCCATTTCGATTCCGGTGATTTTGTATAATATTCCGCAGTTTACCGGCGTCGAGCTGGATGCCCAGAGCGCCGACGCGCTGCTCGGCGAAGAGCAGGTTCTGGGGGTGAAGCATACTTCGCATAACCTCTATTCGCTGGAACGCATGATCGCCCGCTACCCGGAGAAAGTCTTTTTTAACGGTTTCGATGAGATCTTCCTTTCCAGCCTCGCGGCGGGCGCGACGGCCACGGTTGGCACCACGGTTAACCTGCAGCCGGAGCTGTTTCTCGCCCTGCGCAGCGCTTTTCAGCAGGGCGACATCGCCCGGGCGCAGCGCCTGCAGCAGCAGATCAACGAGGTGGTGGAGCAGCTGGTCGCGCGCGGCGTGTTCCAGTCGGCGAAATATCTTGCCGCGAAAGAGACCGTCGATACCGGCCCCACCCGCGAGCCGTTTGTGGCGCTGACGGCGGCGCAGAAAGGCGAGCTGGATGACCTCTATCTGCGCTTACGGAGGTATATCGCCGATGCCGGACAATGACGCGTTCTGTCCCCAGGTCCGTCTGAACGATAGCGTTGTATGCCAGCAGGTCGCGCGGTTTTTACAGGAGACGGAAAGCGATGCGCGAACCCGGGGGCTGGCAGTGGCGGTTGTCGGGCCGGAGGGCGAGCTCATCGCCTTTGGCGCGCACGCTCGCTGCCCGCCGCTACCGCGCCAGCTGGCGCAGCGCAAGGCCTGGAGCGCCCTGCGCTTTCGCCGTCCGACGGCAACGCTGGCGCAAGAGGTCAGCGCCGGCGCCCTGCAGCTGGCGGTATTTAACGACCCGCAGCTGCTGGCGATGCCGGGCGGCGAGCCGGTGATAGTTGAAGGGCTGGCTATTGGCGGCGTCGGGATCAGCGGCCTGCCACCGGAGCTGGACGCCGGGCTGGCGGCGCGGTTTGTTCAGCGATTGACTTGATGAGGGATCGTTAAGGGTTCCCGGATTGCGGCGCCCGCGCCTTATCCGGGCTACCTGCGCGCGCAGGATGCGGTATTTGTAGCCCCGGCCAGCATAGCGCGGCCGGGGATTGACGTGTTCACACAAGCCGTGTCATTTACTGGCTCCGCTGCTTCTCTACCGACAGCGGGCGATGAATCAGGGTCATCGGGACGGTGATCTTCACATCAGCATTTTCCCCCTGCAGCTTCTGCTGCATCAGATGAAACGCGTGCTGTGCCCAGGCGTCCTCATCCTGGCGCATCGACCATACTGCGTTCGGCAGAAATCCCAGCATCTGATGTTCATCGAAGGTGCCGATGGGAATATCCGACGGAATAAAGCCGTAGGTTTCCCGCAGCGCGCTCAGCGTCCCTTCCAGAATGGGCAGGGAGGAGGCGATAAACGCCTTCGGCGGCTCGCGATGCTGACGGAGAAAATCGAGCATCAGCTGCTTGCCCTCTTCCTGACGGTTATGGCTGGCGGACAATATCCACTCCTTCCCGGCGGGCAGCTCGCTCAGGTAGCCCTGCAGACGACGTTGGATCGACGGCTGCTGGGTATCCCCGGCGATAAAAAAAATCGGCGAGACGTCCACCGCCTGGGTCATCGCCTGCACCAGCTTTTTGCTGCCATTGTAGTTATCGCTCACCACCAGCGACACGTCGCTCTCGCCAAAATCGCGGTCGAGCAGCACCAGCGGCCGCTTGCGCGCTACCTTCTGGTGATGCAGCTGCGTTTCCCGGGTAGAGGGCACCACGAAGAGCCCGTCAACGTTGCGCGCCAGCAGTCCTTCAACCAGACTGTTTTCATGCTCGCTGTCGCTGTAGGTGCAGGCAATCATTAGCTGATACCCCGCCTGACGGCAGCAGGCTTCGAGCTTTTCCGCCAGGGTGGAGAAAAACAGGTTGGATAAACGCGGGATCACCAGCCCTAAGGTCTCGGTTTTATTGAGCTTCAGGCTGCGGGCGATATGGTTAACGACCAGCCCGTTCTCGGCGATGTAATCATTAATACGCTGCTGCGTTTTGGCGCTGATGCGATACTGCTCAGCTTTGCCACCCAGCACCAGGCGCACGGTGGTAATCGAGATTTCCAGCGCCCTGGCGACTTGCTCAACGGTTTTGGCCATAAACTCATTTTCCATAACGAACAGAACGGCTTAATCATAAACTAATTCGAGTTAGCAATACATTAGCCGCGCTGTTATTTTGAACAAGGCGTCAGTTTTCTGACGCCACTGGCGCTGTCGATCGCGATCCCGCTACGCGGACGATCGTTAAGATCCTTCCCTGTCCTCTCTGTCGGCATGTGTGCCGGGAGAGATTCTGGCCGCGCTATTTCATTTTGCCGGTTTAACCTCGGTCACCCAGGTGGGGAGATCCCATGTCCCGCCGAGGCGAAGATAGCGGCACATCCCCGTGGTCGCTTCACGGCTTTTGCGGAACGTTGTGCCATCCCAGAGCCAGCTCGCCGTCCCCCAGCAATCGCCGAGCCCTCGCCCTTTCTGGCTCATAAAAATCTCGCCGTCGCCATACTCAGAACCGGAAACCGTAATAAGCGCTGGATTACCCTCAAGTTTGCTATCCACAATCCAATAGCCGTATCCCTCGTTATAGGCCGCCCGCCAGCACAAGGCCGAAATCAGGGAATGCGCGTTATCCAACGGCGTCAGGCTGATGGTTTCAGCCTCCTCCCCCTCCTCAGGCTGGAGGCGATCGCACCAATCATCGTGATTTAGCGTGGCCAGAAGCTTCGGCTTGAGCGCCGCCAGCTCAGGCGCGGTTAACGCTCTCTCCTGCGCCTTCTCAGGCATGACCCGGTGAATGACCGGGGCGGGAATCGCCGCCCGGACGCTACTTTCCGGCCTGTCGCCTTTTTTGGTCAACGCGCCCGGCGTGCCGATTCGCCCCTGAACATCGTCCATTTTCAGCAGAACCGCGTAAGCGCCTTCGCCGGAAAGCACAAACGGCGCCTCCCCGCCTGTAAATTCGACCTTCCCGCTGCCTTTGATGGCGTTAACGATCGCCCGGGCCTGTTTCTCCGACAGCGGCCAGCTCTCTTTTGCGGGCTTCACATCGCCTGCCGGCTGGCCGTTGATCCACAGCGTCAGTTTGCCCGGCAGAACGTCGCTGTCGGTCACCTCCGCCAGCATCAGCTCTCCCGAGACGGCAGTGCCCGCTCCGGCCTGGCGGGTCAGCAGCACCGAACCTCCGCTTCCTTCTTCAGCGCTGTATCCCGCCGCCCGGCAGGTCAGCGTGTTATCACACACCACTTCCCAGTCTTTGTGACTGAATGACACGCCTGTTTTCGCCAGCGCAGGGAGACTAAGTATGGCCAGTGCCAGCACGCCTCTCCAGCGTTCCTTTTTCATACCTTCTCTCCTTAATCGGTCATTCGTGTAGTCTGAGTAATCCCCCGCTCAGAGAGAAGCGTTTTCCCCTGCCGCGGCATTTTTTCAGACAACGACATGGATGCAGTACGGCTTTACGCTTCGTTGGACATATTCCCGCCCGTTCAGCCCGGCTGAAAATGGCGGGCTGAGAGTCTGATTAACTCATTCAACATCATTTCTGGGATCACAAAATAACATCCACCGTGATGTTAAATCATCTTGTGATATTCCGCGTGGCTGCGACCGGCTAACTCTTTTTACGCTCTCACTTCATCTTTGCGATTCATAGGTGAATTCCGCTCTGATTATTCAGGGGGTTCTTTTATGCATCGGTTCATCTTTTCTTTGACGTCATCAACAACATGAAGCTATTCAGAATATTCAGCGTATTGCCGTCGTTATTTTTTGCCGCCGCGTGCGCTGCCGGGTTATCCCACGTAGATAATTGTGAAGTGGGCTGCCCGACCGGTGGAAGCGACCAGACGCTGGTTCGCGAAGCCTATACGCTCAATAACAACAACCACCGCAAATTCGCCAATTGGGTGGCGTATAAAATCACCAAAGCCAGCCTGGCCAGCGGGCGTTCGCGCAGCTGGAAGCGCGATCCGGATTTACCCGCTGCGGATACTCTTGCCCCCGCGGCATACAAAGGAGCCAGCGCTGCATTGGCGGTCGATCGCGGGCATCAGGCGCCGCTCGCCGGGCTCGGCGCCAGCGCAGACTGGCAGGCGTTAAACTATCTTTCCAATATCACCCCGCAGGCCTCCGACCTGAATCAGGGGGCGTGGGCGCGGCTGGAGGATAAGGAGCGCGCCCTCGCCGAGCGCCGCGACGTGGCGGCGGTGTGGTCCGTTACCGGGCCGCTGTTCGAACGACATATCGCCACCCTGCCCGCCGCGCCCGAGGTGGAGCTTCCCAGCGGCTACTGGAAGATTATTTTTATCGGCTCCAGTCCGGATAAAGGCGAATACGCGGCGTTTTTGATGGATCAGGCAACGCCCAAAAGCGCCAGTTTTTGTGATTATCAGGTTACGGTGGACGAGATTGAGCGGCGGACTCATCCGGCGCTCTCGTTCTGGTCCGCCCTGCCGGCAGGTATCGCTCGCCGCCTGAAATCCCGGAAGGGGACGCTGGCAAAAGAGATGGGGTGCCCGTAATTGGGCATGGGCATCCTGTTGCGCGCATTATCTCGCTTTTATTTTTTGAATCTGCTTTGCGGTTATTTCAGCAATATCAGGAAAGTCATTTTCAACAGGCGCTAATTAATAGCATCACGCATTCAGTTAATTCTTAATTGACGGTTAAAGGCGTTTATTATGTCCGATTAAAGTCTGGACTTTATTTTTATTACTGGTTAGGTTTACAGGTGTTATTTAGCGCGGTGCGAATGTGCGCCAACACACCCGCACCGCTGATCACAATTACTATTTCGCGAGAATAGCAACCATGACTAGAGCTGATTGTATTGTAGATTCGTTTGATCCAGAAGTGTCGCCGAAAAATAAGCGTCAGTTGACGGTGAGTTATGTGAGACGTTTGCCAGATCGTCGTCTTGTTCCGGCGCTGATCATGAAGGGCGAGTGGCTGGCGGCGGCAGGGTTTTCGACCGGCACCCGGGTGGAGGTGCGGGTGATGGATGGCTGTATTGTACTGACGGCGGTTGAGCCGGAACCGGAGCTGGAAGCCGCGATGCGCAGGGTGGAGAAGCTGTCGGCCAGGAAGCAAAAGCAGGTCAGAGAGTTTATCGGTGTGATTGGGGGACGGGGTTGAGGGGGCAGGATTGCGGTGACAGACAGGATTTTAATGCCATGCTCTATATCGCCACTCCGGACCTGTACTCATCCATCAAATCCGTACAACGTTCCTTTTAGATAACGGATAAATACCTGTTAATACGACTGAATGAGGAAACCATCATGGAGACTTACCGATTACATCGCGGCAGGCTTATCGACCATATCCAGCTTGTGGTAAATGATTTCGAGGCCAGCAAAGCGTTTTATACAGCCGTGCTGGCGGTCCTTGAGATCCCTGTCGTGAATACCTACGATGATTATTTTTGGGCTGATGAGCTTGTTGTTTCATCGATTAATAGCCCCGGTTCCGCAGGGAAGCCGACAGGACGGCATCACCTGGCTTTCCAGGCCAGGGATCGTGAGACGGTGGATGCTTTTTACCAGGCGGCGCTGGCACACGGCGGCAGTGATAACGGCGCACCCGGTGAGCGAACTTATCACCCGGGGTACTACGCGGCCTTTGTACTCGATCCCGATGGTAACAATATCGAAGCGGTTTACCATGGCGAGGGGGAACGCAGTACGGCATCGGTGGAGATTGGCTTCAGTCTTTAAGTATAACGGCCTCCGGGCAGGGGCCGTATTGGGCGGTTGGCATTAAGTCAGACCAGGAGCCAGCCCAGGAATTAGCTATATCGAAGCCCTCATAATAATGAGGGCTACATAAAATAAATTCAGTGTTGTAAATTCATTGCGTATTCATTTTATAAAGGAATAACGATGGGAGCTATTAACGAGATAGATATTGCAAAGCTGGTTTTGCTACCCGCGATTTTATATGTGGCTAAAAAGATCATCGACTGGGCGGGAAAAGTGATGTCCAGCCCGCAAACGAAGCGAAAAATTCGCTTTGAAAAGGTACCTATTGAAACCAAAATAGAGGTGCTGAATAAAATCGCTGAGATAGCGAACGCTGACATACCCGACACCAAACTCTCGAGGACGCATCAGACCGTACAAATAAAGTTTTTGTATGAGCAGATCGGGATTACCCTCCCTGTCTGGCACGCCCATCAGTTGATCGCGTTTATCGCTGATAAAAATATCGGCTCATATGATGTACGATTAATAAGTTTCCTTAAAAACCCATCCTTATATCGTTGTGAAGAAAATCATTTTTCTGTAGATGCTAAAAAAATTAAAACTTTTCACCTCGTTAGCGGGGGTTTCTGGCTATTTTCAATAGTTATTTTCGCTTGCGCCTGGTGGACGACAATACAATCGTTACTGGCCAGCGGGGGCGTAAATTCAGCTATCGCATTTTCACTGTTTTACTTTATTTCCGCTATTGTGGTCACTGGCTATTTCATTAGTCAGGTTGAAGAAACCTGGCAAAGCGCCAGATTCGCCAGGCTGTTTGAAAGGTGGTGTGAGGATGAAGCGGGGGTGGAAAGTGGGGAGCGTGCTGTGCTAGCCGCATCGGAGCCAGAAGAACAAACGCCTCAATAAGAAAGGATATATAGGGTCAAATCCAGCTGGATTTGACCCTATATATCCAGACGCATTTTCTCTCTTGCGGTTGCTCAATCTCACCAATCGCGAAGGTGCTTAGAAGGAAGTGAGGTAAAGAACTGGCTAGACGAAAAAATTGAACTGTCCAGAGCAGCATGACTCTGGACATACGATGGGAGAAATTATCGTAGTTTTTGATAAAAATTCTTGCGCACAGTGCGGCTGATGTAACTGTTAAGCCCCTGACCAGCCCTGGCAAGCATTTTCATGTGGTCAACCATAACCTGGCCTGGGCGGATAGAGTTGTATAGGTACCGAGAGTTATCACGAAATTGTACAGTGATTGAGTCATCCCCTATCTCAAACCCTATAACACCTGAATCGCCACCACGATTTTGATACTTTTCCATTTAATATCCTTGTTAAATAAACGCTTATTGCAACTCAACAATAACCATTCAAATGAAAAGTATATGTGACAGAACTCTCTAAACTTTAGATAAAATTCGCACACCATTAAAGCTAGTAGCTAATACAGAGAACCAAGTGCAAGGATCGAAAGCTACCTGCCCACATCCAAGATAAATCGCTCTCCTCTACCCATATCAGTAAGTTGATGTAGATTGAATCAGGTTGACTTACAGTGGCATTAGAGACAGCGGACGAAGTGAAGGCAGTCAGCGCGGAGTTAGCAAAGAACAAAAAGACGAACCTGTTTCGCTGCCTCTGGGCGATGCAATTTGAAAGCACTCTCCGCTTCGGGGATACCGTCAAATTGACGTGGGATCAATTCGCTGAGGGCAAAACGCATCTGACCATCAAACAAGAGAAGACGGGGAAACTTCACAAAGTCGCTATTACCCCGGCTATGCGCTCTATCGTCCAAGCTCGCCGGGAAGAAGCAGCAGACCGCCCAAAATTCGGTGACTACATATTCAGCCTGTCCGACCTGAGGTCGAAAGGCCAGCCAGTTTCACACAATGCAGTTTTGACTGAATACGGGAAATGGTGACGCCGTGCAGGTTTCTAAGATGTGGGGAGCCACACACCACGCAAGAGCAAAGGCCGTATATTGTTTGAGAACGGCGCACCACTTGAGCACATTACAAAGTTGTTGGGCCAGGCCAACCCGGCATCCACCCTGTTTTATATCGGGTTCACGCAAGAGACTGCGGATACATTATCGGAGGAGTTTTCTCTCGGTGGGGAATGGTAATGATGAAAGAACGCATAGTGGCACTTATGAAATTTCTGGCCCTGCTGGGAGAACCATTTATAGGCAGAAAAAATAATTTTCACAGATAAACTGGCAACGCATCCTTTCGAAGCCAGTTAATACTATGCTAATCATTACGCAATGATAATGATATTTTTTAATTATCTGTATCGTCTTCATGATAGACGCGATTTAAAAAATCATCATACTTGTCTGGCAGTAAAGCAACCTCACCCCAACCTAACTCAGGTGTAATGAAACCTAATCCAGCCCCATTAACTTTACTGTAAAACATTGCGATGCGACCAAGATTTCTATCGTTCAAAAAACCTCGTCCCTCAGCTGTGTCGTTTGTTATTCTTATACGAAAATCACGATATGGCGTGCTATTGTCAATCCTTAGCCAAATATTAGAATGCCCTTTAAATTTCTCAACCCTGAAAACCGCACCAAATAAAAACCGAGGTTCATCACATTCTTCCCTCAGTTCATTTATATTTTTTAGAGAGTCACAAAACCTATATCTTTTAGCTCTTCCATCTTCGTCTAAAAGATATATTTCACGATAATAATTGTGAATAAAGTTTGCACACAAAGACTGGATACTGGTTATCTGACTTGGGACGCGGAAAGATTCACCATTATGGCGAGCTATTGGAAGAGAAACTTCTTTTCCATCTTCCCTCTCAAAATGAGAGTCGATAGGTACTTCATCCCCTCCAAAATCGACCCTTGGATTATTTTCTGGACGGGTCTGGAGAAAGCCGCTGATAACTATTAGTTCTTCATCTTCAACGGCCTTTTTTGCATCTTCTTGTGTAGCGTATTTTTTATATTGTATTGGACCGCATCGTAAACTACATGGTGGTGCATCGTCATCTTTAAGATGTTTATAATATGCGGGAACTTCGTTAGATGTCATTTCCTTTTCAGGATCTGCTGGTACTCGTGTAAGATGCTCATAACAAGAAGGACAAAAAAGGAATCCTTTCATATGAGACAAATAAGCCAGAGGTTCAACGGTGTTTCTTTTTAGGGCTGCGAGTGAGTGCGAAAGTTTCATCCACTCTGGATCATAATATGCGTATGCAATTCTTCTAATAGCCATCTTAAACTCCGTGTGTAGTATCAATCGAAATAAAATACTCAGAGTGCTTGATAAACTCCTGAGTGTTTTTCCCTGATAAAAAAAACACTCTTACTATTATTTTAGCTTTATAGAGACGACATTTTCTTTGTCAGAAAAAATCTCAGATTTCGAAATTTTTGTTATAGTGACAAAATCAGCATCAGGCAACCCTGACATCTCGTAAAGTTCACCTTTAGAAATTATATTATTCTCATCAAGAAGATGAGCAAGTCTATTAATTAACTTAGGCTCTTCATGCTTGATAATGTCATCCAAAGGCTCTTTTTTACGGTAAGGTGCCAGTTGTCTGAAAACATACTCTTTTTGATTGTCATTTATCAGATGCAAGCTCGATGCTCGCATAGTGATTGCTCCAATCGAAACTCCCCAACGTTCTTTTAACTTTATTAATCCCTGCAAACTTGGTGAGAAAAACTCATTGCCAAAAGTGGAAGCAGGAAGCAAGAAGCAAGAAGCAAAATAATCCGCTTGTTTCTCCACTTTCTTAAAAAGCTCTTTATCGTCAAGATAATCGTCCTGAACCGAACGGTGCAATATCAGATGTCCCAATTCATGAGCAATAGTAAATCTCAACCGAACTGCCGTACTATTTTTATCAGCAACGATGACTGGCCCGGAGTTAGCCCAAAATGAAAAGGCATCCACCCTATCTCCGGCATGAATATTTGAGACAACAACACCGTTATTTTCAAGAAGTTGAGTAAGGTTTTTAATCGGACCATCACCCAATCCCCAATATCGACGGGTTTGCGTTGCGATATGCTCAAGATCGCTTGGCGTAAGCATTTCAAAATCATCAATATCAATAGGCGGTAGCTTCAATTCAGGCAAAATTGCATATTGAAGCAGATTAGAGAGTATACCTGACACCCATCTTCCCTTCGTTGTGCCCATCAAGCGTTCCTTTTTACTTGCAGAAGCGCGACTACGAAAATGGACAGCACCTTTGATACTGGGTGAAGATTCGGCAGCTAAAAAGAAAGCCTCAGGGAAACTCAATACCCTTGAAATCTGATTTAATGTCTCATGGGATGGGTTTTTCAGCCCTTTCTCAAACGCAGAAATCGCTTGCCGAGAGATCTCAAGCAAACGCGCAAGGTCAGCCATAGTTAACCCTTTAGCCTCCCTTGCCTCGGTAAGACGTTCAGGATTGATTAATTTGTCACGATTCTGCGAAATAAGCGGGCTTACATTCATTTTTGTTTTCTTAGCAATTCATCGACCCTAAGGGCGATTTTTTCATCAAGTTCATCTTCAATAGTTTCTTCCTCAACTTCATAAGAAGAAACCAACTCTAATGGTTCAGCATACAGTACAGCACGCAAATCTGGAGTAGGAATGGTCAAACTTATCGCCTCCAGGGAAGCACCAACCCCATCATGTAATAGATAAACGTGACCACCTACACTTGGAAGCACATTATCGTTGTCTTCGAATCCTTCAAAAAGATCGTAATTCATGCTTTGTGCATATGCAGCTCGGTAGCGAGCCTTACGCGGTAATTGTCCCGGTCCGTTAATATGGTGAGCCGTGAGAGTCCAGTTGTTAGACTTAATCGATAAGTGTCGGCAGTTACGGGCTGCATTTGGTGCGGCGTGAAAATCCAACCCAAGATTGATCGCTGTTTTTTCCAGTAATGCTTCACAATAGAACCAGCGAAGATACGGTTGTGCCTCACGAGAAAACACACCAAATTCGCGGCTGCGCTCGGCAGACATCAGGTAAGCCTGAGATATAGAACGAGTCATGGAACTACGGTGATTTACATCAAAAGCGTTCATTAATACTGTTCGATAATTGCTCATAACGGCTTATCCTGGTGAAATGTTGTCAACCATATTTACGAAAAACCATAATTTTGTCAACCGTGAAAATAGATTGAACCACAATTGATACGTAAAGATTTGTGCCGGAGGCACCTTTACGAGACCAAAAACCTTGGTAGGGCATTAGCAACTCCCTTTTAGTCATCTACGGTTAGATGAATTTCCTGGCTTCCGCCACCATCTTCAACTCCGCCTCTTCGGCCTTCTTCCGTTCAAGCCATGCTTTGCCCTCTGGTGTCGCCAGAAACTTACGAGCGTGAATTTTACGGTTGTTGCGTTTGGTTGCCGCTGCATTTTTCGCCATGATTGCCTCCAGTTCGGCCGCCGCTGGGCCATAAAGGCAGGCTACAGAAAATCGCAGTGACAAATCCAGATGCCAAAATACCCTACCAAATGGTGCCGAAGGCAATAGCTGACCATTACGTGCCGTGTTGGGCACATAAAGAAAGGCGGAGCACAGCGACTTCCGCAGTAGATACAATCCCTTCACAGAGATGATGACGCCTTGTCATGGCTTCTTATCAGGTAGCCTTTGTGATCCGGTGGCTGAAACCGTGGCAGAGCCGGACTCTTTCCCGATCCGGTTAGTCTTCCCAACATTACGCCTGTTTATTCGCTGCAACGTCATCTCGACGTGTTGCATCATGGAGCGCCGCACGAAGCGCGAGCCGCATTGACAAGGGTTGTGGGAAAAGGATTAGAGACGCTGGCAGCGTCTTTCGGCTTCAAAGGAAAAGCGCAACGGATATACCAGCGACAAAAATTAAGCCGTCAGTGCTGACCGTTCACGTTTTGTACAGGGTTGAGCCTGGAAACTACCTGCCGCTGCGTGATAACATCCCAAAAGCCACTACCAAACACAGCGGCAATCGTTGGTGACATTATTCAAGCAAAAAACACAGGCAAGAAAGGCAGAGTTATTTAATTAACTCTTTGTTTTCAAGGGGTTTTTCTTGATTGGTGCCGAAGGCCGGACTCGAACCGGCACGTATTTCTACGGTTGATTTTGAATCAACTGCGTCTACCGATTTCGCCACTCCGGCACGGAAAGGATACGGAAAACGTTCTGGATTATACCTGTCACTGGCTGCTGCGCAAGCGGCAGAGTGCGATTGCCGCGCTAAGTGTTGAAAAAAACAGCGCAAGCCGCATTTCGGCCAACATTCAATACGTTCCGCAAGTAAACCCCTCGTTCTCACCTTTCCCACTCGCGGTTTCCTCTTTCTCCGAGTCTGCTCGCAAAATCCTGCAAACGGCTCAATTCGGTTTACATTTTCGGCAATTTGTTATCAGATCCTGTTATTAGTACGCGTAATAACGCCGGTACTTTCCCAAAACAGGATTTCCGCAATGCGCTTCTATCAGATCGAACCGACGCTGGAGAACTACTGGCGCGGCATTATTCTTTTTGGCAAAAACGTCGCCTCCTATAAGTTTGCGCTGGCGCATGCGCTGTACGATATCCGCCGCGACGGTAGCGATCTGATACGCCTCGAGGAGCTGGCGGTGCCGTTCAGCCGGCATCTGTGTCGCCATCTTGAGCACGCCCCCAAACAGATCACGTCGCCAAAAAGCCAGTTTCTCAGCGTTTGCAGCCGCTTCAATCGCCAGGAGATAACCCAGGATCAGCTCATCGCGGCAACGGTCAAGCTCGGCTTTAGCGTGGTGCTGGATAAATTTCATAACGTGAACCAGGGCGAAATCGCCAGGCGCTTTTTTATCGACGAGCGTAAAACGCATCAAGGCATCCGCCTGACCGACGACTTTTATTCTCTGACGGAGCGCCAGCAGTACCAGAACCTGATCCACGAAACGGACGCCCGCTGGCGTCTGGTGGAGCAGGCGTGGGCGATGAATATCGCCAGCAACCTGATCGCCGTGGAATATGATGCCGCCGAACAGCAGCTCTTTAGCACTCTGAATACCCGTCGGGTTGCCATCTCCAGCTGTCGCGACAGCCTGAACGGCTACCAAAAAGGCCGCTGCTTTTACTGCTATGCGCCGATCAGTCTCGAAAGCGGAGATGAGAACCTGGCCGATGTTGACCACTTTATCCCGTGGGCGGCGCGCGGCGAGGTGGCGAATATCAACGGCGTCTGGAACCTGGTTCTCGCCTGCAAGAGCTGCAACCGCGGGGAGAAAGGCAAGTTTATGCGGGTACCGTCGGCAAAACTGTTGCGCCGCCTGCGCGACAGAAACGAATATTTTATTACCAGCCACCTTCCCTTGCGTGAAACCTTAATCCGTCAGACCGGCAACACGACCGCCCGCCGCGATGACTTCCTCGCCAAAATCTGGAACACTGCGCGCATTACGCTCCTTCATGAATGGGAACCTCAGGCCGCCGGAACGGATATATTCTGATGACAATTAACTACTACCAGCAGAACGCTGACAGCTTTGTGGCTTCAACCGTCGCTGTCGATATGACCTCTCTGTACGCGCCTTTTATCGGGGCGATTGAACCGAACGGGCTGATCCTCGATGCGGGTTGTGGCTCCGGACGCGATGCAAAAGCCTTTGCCGATATGGGCTACCGGGTCAAGGCGTTTGACGCCTCACCGGCCATGGTCGAGCGGGCTGCGCAACACAGCGGACTGGCCGTGCGTCAGGCGACTTTTCAAAGTATCAGCGAAAGCGCACGATATGACGGCATCTGGTGCTGCGCTTCGCTGCTGCACGTTCCCGCCGCTGAGCTGCCGGGAGTGATGCACAAACTGGCTACGGCCCTCAAACCCGGCGGTGTCTGGTACGTCTCATTTAAATACGGTTCAGGCGAGCGAGAAAAAGAGGGGCGGCGGTTTACCGATCTCGATGAAGCAGGGCTGACGACGCTGATCGAACCGCTGGCGGATATCCGTCTCGCCAACATGTGGCAGACGGTGGATAAGCGCCCGGAGCGGAGCGAAATCTGGCTCAACGCGCTGTTGATCAAAAGCTGAACTGTCGCGATGGCTTCTCTCTCGCGGAGAAGCCGGCTTACGCAAGTTTCCCCCTCCTTCTGCCAAGCGTCCCCTCGCCCCATGCTCTACACTTCCTTCTTAACTACGCCAAACCCAAGGAAACTGTCATGAGCACTATTAAAAGTTACGCCGCCAAAGAAGCGGGCGCCGATCTGTCGCTGTGGGAGTACGATGCCGGCGACCTCAAGCCGGAAGATGTCGAAGTGCAGGTGGAGTACTGCGGAATCTGCCACTCCGACCTGTCGATGATCGACAACGAATGGGGCATGTCGAGCTATCCGCTGGTGGCCGGTCACGAGGTGATTGGCCGGGTGGCGGCGCTGGGCAGCGCGGCGCAGGATAAAGGGCTGAAGGTTGGCCAGAAGGTCGGCATTGGCTGGACGGCGCGCAGCTGTGGCCACTGCGACGCCTGTATCAGCGGCAACCACGTGAACTGTCTGGAAGGCTCGGTGCCCACCATCATCAACCGCGGCGGCTTCGCCGATAAGCTGCGCGCCGACTGGCAATGGGTGATCCCGCTGCCGGAAAACGTCGATCTCGAATCCGCCGGGCCGATGCTCTGCGGCGGCATCACGGTCTTCAAACCGCTGCTGATGCATCACGTCACGGCGAACAGCCGCGTCGGCGTCATCGGCATTGGCGGCCTCGGCCATATCGCCATCAAGCTACTGCACGCGATGGGCGCGGAAGTCACCGCCTTTAGCTCTAACCCGGCGAAAGAGCAGGAAGTACTGGCAATGGGCGCCGATCGCGTGGTGAACAGCCGCGATCCCGAAGCCTTAAAGGCACTGGCCGGCCAGTTCGACCTGATTATCAACACCGTCGCCGTCGATCTCGACTGGCAGCCGTACTTTGAAGCGCTGGCGTACGGCGGCAACTTCCACACCGTCGGCGCGGTAATGAAGCCGTTCCCGGTCCCCGCTTTTACCCTGATTGGCGGCGACCGCAGCATCTCCGGCTCGGCCACCGGCAACCCGTCCGAGCTGCGCAAGCTGATGAAATTTGCCGGACGCAGCAAAGTCGCGCCAACCACCGAGCTGTTCCCGATGTCGCAGATCAACGAGGCGCTGAAGCACGTTCGCGAGGGCAAGGCCCGCTACCGCGTGGTGCTGAAAGCCGACTTCTGATCGTTCCTCATCATGCTTCAGGCCGCAGCCGCGCGGCCTGAACGCCACTGGCCGAGGTGATGCCGGGCGGCCCGTCTGCCCGGCACTTGTTTCCCTGGTCATTAAACCGTCATCTCCCCGCCATACGTTTGCAGTCAATCCTTCTCACAATCCGGGCTTCTACAAACGCCTGAATGAGACGTCCGCCACCATGAGAAAAACCTGGCTTCCCTGGCTGATACTGTCGCCTTCCCTGCTGTTTTTATTACTGTTTACCTGGTTTCCCCTCGGGCGATCGATTTATGACAGCCTGTTCGATACCCGCATGGTCAGCGACGGCGGCCAGTATGTCGGGCTGGAGAACTTTAGTCGTCTGTTCGCCGACAACGTCTTCTGGCAGTCGCTAGTGAATAACCTGCTTTATATCCTGCTGACGGTGGTACCGGGCGTGACCCTCGCCCTACTGCTGGCGGTCGCCCTGACCGAGAATCACCGCGTCAACCGCTGGCTGCGCACCGCCTTCTTCTTCCCGATGATTATCCCGATGGTCAGCGCCGCCGCGCTGTGGCTGTTTATCTTTATGCCCGGCCTTGGCCTGCTCGACCACTATCTGGCGAAGCTGTTCGGCCCGATGAACAACAACTGGCTGGGGCGCAGCAATAGCGCGCTGCTGGCGCTGGCGCTGATTGGCGTGTGGAAGTTCGCCGGTTACTACATGCTGTTTTTCCTCGCCGGGCTGCAAAGCATCCCGGCCTCCACGCGCGAAGCGGCGATCGTGGAAGGCGCCACCCGCACGCAGGTGTTCTTTAAGGTCACGCTGCCGCTGCTGCGCCCGACCCTGAGCTTTGTGATAACCACGGCGCTGATCTACTCCATCACCCAGATCGACCACGTGGCGGTAATGACCCGCGGCGGGCCGGATAACGCCACGACCGTGCTGCTCTACTACATCCAGAACCTCGCCTGGGACACCCATGATTTAGGTAAAGCTTCCGCCGCCACCTTCCTGACGCTGGCCGGGCTGTTTGCCTTCTCGCTGATTAACCTCAAACTGCTGGAGAAAGGAGCGCACTATGAGCGCTGAAATCTCGCCGCTGGCGCTGCGATCGCACAGCGCATCGCGCCCGCTCTGGCTGCGCCTGCGCCGCTCGCAGCCCTTTACGCTCACGGTATTAATGTGCTGCCTGGCGCTGCTGTGGATGAGCCCGTTTTTATGGA
This sequence comes from Klebsiella sp. K5-306, assembly GCF_051835185.1. NCBI lineage: Bacteria > Pseudomonadati > Pseudomonadota > Gammaproteobacteria > Enterobacterales > Enterobacteriaceae > Klebsiella > Klebsiella sp. K5-306. The sequence goes on along the minus strand of NZ_JAIFJY010000005.1, from coordinate 317,840 downwards.
TGCTGGCGACCTCGTTCAGCGCCACGACCTTCGGCGAGGATATGGCCTCGCTGCTGCCCCGTATGCCGCTGACGCTGGATAACTTCCGCGATGCCTGGGCCAGCGCCGACTGGCTGAGCCTCTACGCCAACACCCTTATCTTCACCTTCGGCACCTTCTTCGTGCAGTTGTTGACCATCACCACCGCCGGCTACGTCTTCGCCTGCCACGAGTTTCGCGGCAAGAAGACGCTGTTCCTGATGTTCCTCGTCCAGCTGATGATCATGCCGGTGGTGATGATGGTGCCGAACATGCTGACCCTGAAAACCTTCGGCCTGCTCAACACCCTCACCGGGGTGATGATGCCCTACTTCACCTCGGCGTTCGGCGTGTTCCTGATGCGTCAGGCGTTTCTGGCCATACCCAAAGAGCTGGAAGAGGCGGCGCTGATGGAGGGCTGTCGCTGGTGGCAGGTGCTGTTCCGCGTGCTGCTGCCGATGTCCTGGCCGTCGGTGCTGGCCTTCGCCACCGTCAGCATTACCTACCACTGGAACGAGTATCTGTGGCCGCTGATGATGCTGAACGACCCGGACAAACAGGTGCTGACCGTGGGGCTGGTCTCGTTCGCCATGGGCGCCGAATCCGGCGGTCAGTGGGGCATCATCGGCGCCGGCACGCTGATGGTCTGCCTGCCGCTGATGCTGGCGTTTATCCTCTTCCAGAAACAGTTCCTGCGAAGCTTCGGCTTCTCCGGGATCAAATAAGGAGCTCTTCATGCTGTTAGCGCAAATTTCCGATACCCATTTCCGCAGCCGCAGCCAGAAGCTGTACGGCTTTATTGACGTCAACGCCGCCAATGCCGACGTCGTCTCCCAGTTGAACGCCCTGCAGGAGCGTCCGGACGCGGTGGTGGTGAGCGGCGATATCGTCAACTGCGGCCGCCCGGAAGAGTATGAGGTCGCCCGCCAGATCCTCGGCAGCCTGAACTATCCGCTGTATCTCATTCCCGGCAACCACGACGATAAAGCGCTGTTTCTGGAGTACCTGCATCCGCTGTGCCCGCAGCTCGGCCGCGACGCGCAAAACATGCACTACGCGGTAGACGATTTTGCCACTCGCCTGCTGTTTATCGACTCCAGCCGGGCGGGTACGTCGAAAGGCTGGCTGACCGAGGAAACCATCAAATGGCTGGAAGCCCAGCTGTTTGATGGCGGCGATAAACCGGCGACGGTATTTATGCATCATCCGCCGCTGCCGCTGGGCAATGCGCAGATGGATCCTATCGCCTGCGAAAACGGCCATCGTCTGCTGGCGCTGGTTGAGCGTTTCCCGTCGCTGACGCGCATTTTCTGCGGCCATAACCACAGCCTGACCATGACCCAGTATCGCCAGGCAATCATCTCCACCATCCCGGGAACCGTCCACCAGGTACCCTACTTTTATGAAGATACCCGACCGTACTACGACCTCTCTCCGGCGTCGTGCCTGATGCATCGCCAGGTCGACGAGCAGTGGGTGAGCTATCAGCATCCTCTGACCCACTACGCCGGCCCCTGGATGTACGACGAAAATATCAGCTGCCCAACGGAAGATTGCTAAACGCCATGCTTAGTCTGCAAAACATCAGTAAACAGTTTGACGGTAAACCGGCCCTCAGCGCCCTGTCGCTGGATATTCGCGAAGGGGAATTCGTGGTGCTGGTGGGCCCGTCCGGCTGCGGTAAAAGCACCCTGCTGCGCCTGCTCGCCGGGCTGGAGCCGGTCAGCGAGGGGGAGATCTGGCTGCACGATGAGAACATCACCGACATGTCGCCCAGAGAGCGTAATTTCGCGATGATCTTCCAGAACTATGCGCTGTTTCCGCACCTGTCGGTGCGCGACAACATCACCTTCGGCATGAAGGTGCGCAAAGAGGAGAAGGCCAGCTGGCAGCCCCGGGTGGATAAAGTCGCGCAGATGCTGCAGCTGGATACCCTGCTCGATCGCAAACCGGCGAAGCTCTCCGGCGGCCAGCGGCAGCGGGTGGCGATGGCGCGGGCGATTGTGCGCAATCCGCGCCTGTTCCTGATGGATGAGCCGCTCTCCAACCTCGACGCCCGCCTGCGTAGCGAAGTGCGCGACAGCATTATGGACCTCCACCAGCAGCTCAGAACCAGCACCGTCTACGTCACCCATGACCAGACGGAAGCGATGTCGATGGCCGACCGCATAGTGGTGATGAACGGCGGCCACGTACAGCAGGTCGGGCGACCGGAGTATCTGTACGCCAACCCGGCCAACCTGTTTGTCGCCGGGTTTATCGGATCTCCGGCGATGAATCTGCTCTCGCTGCCCTGCGCTGATGGTGAGGTATTACTGGGTGAGCTGCGCTATCCGCTGCCGCCGCGCTACCGTGAAGAATCCCGAGTGTGGTTAGGCATTCGCCCGGAACATATCAGCGACCGCGTGGAGGAGAGCCATCTGCGCCTGCCCGCCACCGTGCTGCAACGAGAACTGATGGGAGCCGATTATTTGCTCCACGTCAGCACCCCCGCCGGCACCTTACGCTTTAGCCGTCGCCATCGCGGCGCGGTGCCGGAGAAAGGCGATTCGCTGATCCTCGGCTTTTCACCTGCCGATGTGCATCTTTTTCATGCTGAGAAACAGCATAATTTACTGATGGAGACAGACCATGTTTAAACCTCTCACCGCTCTCGCGGTTGGGCTCAGCCTTGCCCTGAGCGGCGCGGCGCTGGCGAAAGAGAAGATCGACTTCATGTTTCCGGCGCCGGTGGACGGCAAGCTGACCATGGAGATGACCCGCGTCATTAAGCAATTCAACGAGTCGCAGCAGGATGTCGAAGTGCGCGGGATCTTTACCGGCAACTACGACACCACCAAGATCAAAGCCGAATCAGCGCAGAAAGCCGGGCAGCCGCCCGCGCTGGTGATTATGTCCGCCAACTTCACCACCGATCTGGCGCTGAAAGATGAGATCCTGCCGATGGACGAACTGTTCCAGTATGGCGACCAAAAAGCGGGGGATTTTCTGGTGAAGGCGTTCTGGCCCGCAATGCATAAAAACGCCCAGGTGATGGGCACCACCTATGCGATCCCGTTCCATAACTCGACGCCGATCCTCTACTACAACAAAACGATGTTCGATCGGGCCGGGATCAAACAGCCGCCGCAAACCTGGGCTGAGCTGCTGGCGGATGCCAGAAAGCTGACCGACGAAAGCAAAGGCCAGTGGGGGATCATGCTGCCGTCGACCAACGATGATTACGGCGGCTGGATCTTCTCGGCGCTGGTGCGCGCCAACGGTGGGAAATACTTTAACGAGGACTATCCGGGCGAAGTCTATTACAACACGCCAACCACCATCGGCGCCCTGCGCTTCTGGCAGAACCTGGTCTATAAAGACAAAGTGATGCCTTCCGGGGTGTTGAATTCGAAACAGATCGGCGCCAGCTTCTTCTCCGGCAAAGTCGGAATGGCGATGCTGAGCACCGGCGCGCTGGGCTTTATGCGCGAGAACAGCAAAGATTTTGAGCTGGGCGTGGCGATGCTGCCGGCTAAAGAGCAGCGGGCGGTACCGATCGGCGGCGCCAGCCTGGTTAGCTTCAAAGGCATCAACGACGCGCAGAAAAAAGCGGCGTATCAGTTCCTGACGTATCTGGTGAGCCCGCAGGTCAACGGCGCCTGGAGTCGCTTTACCGGCTACTTCTCCCCGCGTAAGGCCGCCTACGATACGCCGGAAATGAAGGCGTATCTGCAGCAGGATCCGCGCGCGGCTATCGCCCTCGAACAGCTGAAGTATGCCCACCCATGGTACTCCACCTGGGAGACCGTTGCCGTGCGTAAGGCGATGGAAAATCAGCTGGCCGCGGTGGTCAATGATGCCAATGTTACCCCGGAAGCCGCGGTGCAGGCGGCGCAGAAGGAAGCCGATGCGTTGATGAAGCCCTACGTCGATAAAACCGCGCTGGCGGAAGTGAAGTAGCCCTTTCCCTCGCTATCCCCGCCGATAGCTGAGGTATCTTCTGTCATACCGTACGGAAGCAGTGTACCCCCTCCCCCTGTTTCAAGGGGGAGGGGATCGTTCGATACGGCTCATTAGCCCGGTCCGTACAGACCGCTGAGTACCGCTCCAGCATCGCAGATACCGCTCAGCGTTACACTTTATTCGCCTGCGATTCAGCCACTATTCGCCGGGCCCTGGCGGCCTGCCCTTCTTCACTGGTGTCCAGCTTATCCCGCAAATAGTGCTCGATTTGTTCAAGACTACGGTGGCGAGTTTCCGGTACGCATTTAATGACGAATATCGCGCCAAATACGCCAATACCGGCGAAGATAAAAAAGGTGCCTGAAAGCCCTAACCACGCCAGCAGTATCGGGAAGAACAGGGAGATCAGGAAGTTGGCAATCCACATTGAAAATACCGCCCCCCCCATAAAAATACCGCGCAGACGGGTTGGGAAAATTTCCGACATAAGCAGCCAGGTCACCGGCGACAGCGCCCCCTGCTGAAAGCTCAGAAACAGTAACATCCCTGCCAGAACCATATAGGCACGCAGCGCATCAGGCTGGCCGTTAACCGTCTCCGGTAACAGATAGCTGACCGCACCGATAAAGACCAGGCAGGCGGTGCAGCCGAACTGACCAATCATGGTCATCGGGCGACGGCCAATTTTGCCAAGCATCCAGATGCCAACGAATGTCATCAATACTGAGACTACGCCGTTGGCGATAGTGGCAAACAGTGCGGCATTATCAGTCATACCAACCGAGGTCAGTACCGTGGGGGCATAGTACATAATGGTATTTACACCGGTAAGCTGCTGAATAACCGCTATACCAATACCGATCATAAACAGCTTGAACAACCACGGGGTCATAATCTCGCTGAACCGGGGCTTACCGAGATTGCGCTGTTCATCCAGCGTTTCGGTGATTTCCAGCAGCTCCCACTCAACATCATCTTTATGCCGGGTGCGCTCAAGCACGCGACGGGCTTCCGCCAGGCGCCCTTTCATCGCGTACCAGCGCGGTGAATCCGGCATAAACATCATGCCAAACCAGAGCAGCACGGCGGGTAGCGTCGCCACCGCCAGCATCCAGCGCCAGGTGCTTTCCCCGCCCCAGACTTCATGGAACGTGGCATTAGAAATATAGGCCAGCAGTTGACCGGATACGATCATCAGTTCCTGCAAAGTAACCAGCTGTCCGCGCTTATTCGCGGGAGCTATCTCGGCAATATAGACCGGAACGGTAGCCGCCGCCCCGCCGACCGCGACGCCGAGAATAAGACGAAAGAAAATCATCCAGTTAACGTCCGGCGCCATAGAGGTACCTATCGCGCCGATGGCAAAAAGCACCGCCAGCCACAGAATAATTTTCTTTCTGCCCGCCGCATTCGCCAGATTGCCAGATAGCAGTGCGCCAAAGGCGGCGCCGAACAGCAACGAGCTGGTGACCAGACCGGTGGTAAAGGGGGTGAGATGAAGCTCGGTGCCCATAAAGAGTAAGGCACCGGAAATCACCCCGGTATCATAGCCAAAAAGTAAACCGCCAAGCGTCGCGATCAGGGCGACAACTTTTACAAAGGGCGTTGTCGGGGTATTGCTATTCGGTCCCGACGCTTTATTGAGTGTAAGATATTGTTCCTTAGACATAATAGACTCCAGTAACCCGCCTTGTTTGAGGGAAGATTTGCTCTAGTCTGAATGCAGAGGCCGAGGCCTCACCGACGTGTTGTTTTCGTTCTACGTCTTGAGCTACTGCTGAGTGATGGGGCAAAAAAAGCAGGCCATACAGCGTATGGCCTGAAAATGAAACAACGATTAGATTCCTGCCGTCTCGCGGATGTATTTACGCGCTTTTACGGCGTATTCGAATGGGTTGGCCAGCGCCGGATCCTGCTCGGCCTCAACCACCATCCAGCCTTTATAGCCATGCTCGTCCAGCAGTTTAAACACTGGACGGAAATCAATGACGCCGTCGCCCGGCACGGTGAAGGTCCCCTTCTTCACGCCGTCCAGGAAGGAGAGTCCTTCGCGGCGCACCTGCTCGATCACCGGCGGACGTACGTCTTTCAGGTGAACATGGTTAATGCGCGGCAGATATTTTTTCAGAATCGCCAGCATCGGCTCTTCGCCGCCTTCGGAATACCAGGCGTGTCCTGTGTCGTAGAGCAGGAAGACCTTGTCATCCACCAGCGACATAAACTTGTCGATCTCTGCCGTCGTCTGAATACCGGTACCCATATGGTGGTGCAGACAGACCTGCATGCCCTTTTCCGCCGCCAGACGACCGAGGGTGTTATAGCCTTCCGCCACCCGCTGCCACTCTTCTTCGCTAAAGCACGGTTTCTCATTCTCCAGGATAGGCTTTTCCAGCCCCTGAATACTGCCGCTCTGCTCCGAGCAGCCGATCACTTTCGCGCCCATAGCATGCAGGAAATTCATGTGGTTAACGAATTCATCAATGGTTTTTTCCCGCTGGCCGTTAGCAAAAAAGGTGCTGAACCAGGCGTTGCAAATCTGAATGCCGCGGATATCCAGCATCGGCTTGAGAACCGCCGGATCGCGTGGATATTTGCTGCCGACTTCGCTGCCGGTAAAACCCGCCAGCGCCATTTCGCTGACGATTTGCTGAAAAGTATTCTCGCTGCCCAGCTCCGGCATATCGTCGTTAGTCCAGCCAATCGGGGCGATAGCCAGTTTTACGTTATCTTTGTTCATAGTAGGGGGCTCCTGCCGCTGCGCCTACCGGCGCAGCAATTCACGTTCGATGAGTTCACGGGTTTCCACTGCCTGGTATTTCATTTTTTCCGGGTAGCCGAACAGCGAGGTGGCCACGATAGGCTCACCGCCGACCTTGAAGGTCTGCTCGGCAAATTTCATATCGCGCAGGGTGCGGAACAGCGCGTCGAAATCAACATCCCCTTCCCCGACGCCCACGTGCTGGTGAACGACGGCATCTACGCCCGGTGGGTTAACGATATAGCGGCAGTGTTTTGTATGGTTGCGGGTATCCGCGATCAGTACATGGGAGAGATCGCTTCCCGCGTAGCGCAGCATCTTCTCAACGTCGCCCACGCCTTTGTCATAGAAGAAGGTGTGCGGGACGCTGTAAACGTACTTAACGTTATCGCTGCGGAACGACTTCACGATATCGACGGTTTCGTTGTTCTCTTCGCAGAAGTCCCACGGATGCGCCTGAATTTCAACGCGGATGCCTTCGCGCTCAAAAATCGGCAGCAGCTCTTCCATGGAGCGATAGAACATCTCATCGCAAATCTCCGGCTGGTTAGGATCGCCGGAGAACTCGGTGTTGATCACCTGTACACCCATTTCAACCGCGATTTCGATCAGCCGTTTCCAGTTTTTTACTGCTGCCTGACGGCGCAGCTCATCCGGACCGGACCAGCGGTAGACGCAGATAAACGAAGAGAGCTCTACGCCGGTATCGCGCAGCGCCTGCTTGTACTCAGCCATAATTTCCCGGCTGGCGCGCGGGTGCTTGTAGAACGGGTTGATCTGCGGGTGCGGCGATTGCTCAATGTACTTGTAGCCCCACTCCGCCACCTGATGGACCATTCGGGTGACCCCGAGGTCTTTAATGACATCAACGTCAAAAGCAATTTTCATCGTCGTTACCTGTGCAAAGAAGTTCCGTCAGCAAAGCGGGATTAGCGTTTGTAGAAATCAGGGCACTCAGGCAGCGTCACCTCAACCGGTTCGCTGGTGCCCTGGGCTTTGATACAGGCGTCGGCTGCAACGGATGCCGCGTAGCCATCCCATGCCGATGGGCCGTGCAGCTGGCCGGCCTGAACATCATTGATAAAGGCCTGCAGCTCAACGTCATACGCTTTGATAAAGCGATCCTTCCAGTCGGTCAGGATAGCGGTCGACAGGTTAGCGGCTTTGCGCATCTGCACAGCCGACGGCTCAGGCAGGCGGGCAATACCGGTTTCCCCCACCACTTCACACTGGATGTCATAGCCGTACTGACAGTTCACAAAGACTTCCACGTCGATCAGCGTGCCTTTTTTCGTTTCAAACGACACGATCTGCGGGTCTTTCAGGCGCGCATGGGTGTGGGAAGTGGAGCGCGGAAAGCGCACCTGCACGGAAACATAGTCGTCATTCAGCAGCCAGCGCAGTACATCCAGCTCGTGAATCAGGGTGTTGGTGATCGCCATGTTGGTGATGTAATCCTCACCTACCGACTGGTTGCGGTGCGCGCAGCGCAGCATCAGCGGCGCGCCGATATCGCCGTCATCGATCACTTTTTTCAGCGCCAGATAGCCTTCGTCATAAGGACGCATAAATCCGACCTGCACCAGGCGGCGACCGGCTTTCATTTCCGCATCAACGATGCGGCGGCAGCCTTCCGCGCTCATCGCCAGCGGCTTCTCGCAGAACACCGGCTTCCCGGCGGCGATGGCGGCCAGCGTGTACTCTTCGTGGGTGGGGTCCCATGAGGTAACCAGAATGGCATCCACATCGCTGGCCTTAATCACGTCATGACCGTCGGCGTACACTTCGGCATGCACGCCCGGCAGCGCAACCGCGGCGCGCGCGTTCTCTTCGTTGATATCCGAAACCGCCACTACCGTGGCTCCCTGCAGTACCTGAGTGCAACGACGGATATGTTCTTTACCGATAGCGCCGGCACCGATGACACCTAATTTGAGTGACATAGTTGGTTTTCTCCCGAGATTTGTAGGGTTCAGGGTTTGTGTTCTGTTTTAGTAATCCCGCGCCTGAGCGCGTTTTTCATTGATCATTTGCGCAACCTTACGGATCCGCTCGGAGAGCGCTGACTGCGCGACGCCGACGTTCCACCAGCTGCCATATTTGTGCACCATGGTTTTCGGCAGCACTTTAATGTCTATCAGGGTGCTGACGGTTTCGCGGCGCGCGGCGTCCAGCGCGTGGCGTAGTTCTTCTAGCGTCGTGACGCGCCAGGTTTTGCAGCCGTAGCCGGCAGCGACGGTGGCGAAATCTACCGGTACCAGGCCGCCCTGCAGCTGGCCCGATTCGGCGCAGCGGAAGCGGAACTCGGTGCCGAAGCTGTCCATACCGTGTTCCATCTGCAGGTTGTTGATACAGCCGTTGGCCATGTTGTCGAGCAGTACGATGTTGATCTTCGCGCGCTCCTGCAGGGAGGTCACCAGCTCGGAGTGCAGCATCATGAATGAGCCGTCGCCCACCAGCGAATAGACCTCGCTTTGCGGTTGGGCTAACTTCACGCCCAGCGCGGCGCTGACTTCATACCCCATGCAGGAGTAGCCGTATTCAACGTGATAGGTGTTGGTGGCCCGGTTGCGCCAGACGCGCTGCAGGTCTCCCGGCAGGCTACCTGCCGCCGCCACAATCACCGCATCCGCCGGCAGCGTTTCGTTGAGTACGCCAAGGACGCTGCTTTGCGTCAGGGTGGAGTCGGTTATCTGGCGAAATTCGCGATACACCGATTCCCGATCCAGATGGTCGTCGATTTCCGGGACGAAAGCGGTTTCCTGCCATACCGCCTGGTAAACGCGCTGGGTCTCTTTCAGCTGGCGGCTCTGCACGCTTTCAACCTGCTCGCCCCAGCCTGCTTGCCAGGATTCGCCGGACAGGGCGTCATCGAGGGCGGTGAGGGCTTCGCGGGCATCCGCCAGCATCGGAATCCCATCCAGCTTCCAGGCATCGAAGTTGCTGACGTTAATATTGAGGAAGCGCACGCCCGGGTGCTGGAAAATCCATTTTGACGAGGTGGTGAAATCGCTGAAACGCGTGCCGAGACCGATGACTAAGTCCGCCTCTTTCGCCAGCAGGTTCGCTGCCAGGCAGCCGGTTTCGCCGACGCCGCCCACGTTATACGGATGCGAAGAGACAACGCTGCCTTTACCCGCCTGGGTTTCGGCAAACGGTACGCCGTAGCGTTCGGCAAAATGGGTCAACGCTTCGCCGGCGCCGGAGTATTTCACCCCGCCGCCGCAGACGATCAGCGGCTTACGGCTGGCTTTAATCGCCGCCACGGCATCCGCCAGCTGTGCGGCGCTGGCCGGACGGCGGTCAAGGCGGTGTACCCGACGGGTAAAGAAGGACTGCGGATAATCCCAGGCTTCGCCCTGGACATCCTGCGGCAGACAGAGCGTGACCGCACCGGTTTCCGCCGGGTCGGTCAACACGCGCATGGCGTTGATGCAGGCGCTCATCAGCTGTTCCGGACGGGTGATGCGATCCCAGTATTTACTCACCGCGCGAAACGCGTCATTAGTGGTAATGCTGAGATCGTGACTCTGCTCAATTTGCTGTAATACCGGGTCAGGCTGGCGGGTCGCAAACACATCTCCCGGCAGCAGCAGCAGAGGGATGCGGTTGGCGGTCGCGGTGGCGGCAGCGGTAATCATGTTTGCCGCGCCGGGGCCAATGGAGGAGGTGCAGGCAATAATCTGACGACGCAGGGACTGTCTGGCAAAACCGGTGGCGACATGCGCCATCCCTTGCTCGTTACGCCCCTGATAGACCCGCATTTCACCGCTATCTTGTTCAAGAGCCTGGCCCATTCCCAGCACGTTGCCGTGGCCAAAGATAGCAAAGATACCTTTAACGAACTTATGCTCTTCGCCATCGACTTCCAGGTACTGGTTATCCAGGAACTTCACCAGCGCCTGCGCCATTGTCAGTCTCAGTTTGCCCATGTTGCCCAATCCTTATTGTTCAGTATTTGCGTGTAGGTCAGCGTTTTACCCCGCCCAGCGTGACAAGCGATGGGCCAGGAAAATCGTTAACGCCACTGGAATACTTCTGGATTATAGGCAAACATTTTTTTCATTAAATAGAAATACAGAAGAAATATTTCATTTTGCGAGAGGGATCAAACTCTCTATGCATTTCACCCGTTTCATTCACATCCTGTATCCGGGATAACACGCAATTTACGCGGTACTGCTCTTAATATCCCCTTAAAAATCATAGGTAAAGAGTGATAGTAAATGGCCGGTAGTTCAGCTTTACCTCGGCGCGCAGGATCTGAGGCAGAATGGGGCTCGGCGCGGCAGAGTGGTATATCCCTCACATTTTTGGTTTTTTAATTTCGATCTAGTTTGCAAATGAAATATTTATTTCTCAAACTAGGGATAACCAATAACCCTCAGGCTGTTTTCGGAGACGCTGTCGGCATCCCGACTCTTCCGTACAGCAGAAATGCAAAAGGAAACCCTAGCTATGAATGCAGCAGTAAAGCGACTCGACGTCATCTGTATTGGCCGGGTGGCAGTCGATCTCTATGCCCAGCAGATTGGCGCGAGGCTGGAAGATGTTGCCAGTTTTTCTAAGTACCTGGGTGGCTCTTCCGGCAACGTCGCCTTCGGCACCGCTATACAGGGATTAAAATCGGCGATGCTTGCCCGCGTGGGCGATGAGCACAATGGTCGTTTTTTACGCGAAACGCTCAGCCGCGCCGGCGTCGATACCGAATATCTGATCACCGATAAGCAGCGCCTGACGGCGTTAGTGATGCTGGGGATTAAAGATCAGGAGACATTTCCGCTCATTTTTTACCGCGATAACTGCGCCGATATGGCCCTTTCGCCAGAAGACATTAAGGAAGAGTACATCGCCTCCTCCCGGGCGCTGGCGGTAACCGGTACCCACCTTTCGCACGCCAACACGCGTGAAGCGGTGCTGAAGGCGCTGGAGTACGCGCGCCGTCACGGCCTGCGTACGGCGCTGGATATCGACTATCGTCCGGTGCTTTGGGGGTTAACCTCTTTAGGCGACGGCGAAACGCGTTTCATTGAGTCCGGTCAGGTGACCAGCCAGCTGCAGGAAGTCCTGCATCTGTTCGATTTAGTGGTGGGGACTGAAGAGGAGTTTCATATTGCCGGCGGCAGTACCGATACTCTGACCGCGCTGAAAAACGTGCGTAACGCCACGAAAGCGACGCTGGTTTGCAAACGCGGTCCGATGGGCTGCGTGGTGCTGGAAGGCGACATTCCCGACAGCTGGGATAGCGTGCCGCTGCAGCAGGGCGTGCGCGTAGACGTGCTTAACGTCCTCGGCGCTGGCGATGCCTTTATGTCCGGCCTGCTGCGCGGCTGGCTTAACGACGAAGGCTGGGAGCAGGCCTGTCGCTACGCTAACGCCTGCGGCGCGCTGGTGGTTTCACGTCACGGCTGCGCGCCCGCGATGCCAACCAAAGCCGAACTTGACGACTATCTGTCGCGAGCAGAATCTGTCCCGCGTCCGGATATCGACGCTCGCCTCAACCATCTCCATCGCGTCACCAGCCGCCGCCAGGCGTGGCCGGAGCTGTGCATTTTCGCCTTTGACCACCGTAAGCAGCTGGCAGACCTGGCGCTGGAAACCGGGCGTGATGAATCCTGTATTCCGCAGCTGAAGCTGCTGCTGCTGGCGGCCGCGGAAGCCGCCGCAGACGAAGCCGGTCTTGACGGCCGCAGCGGCATTCTCGCCGATGGCACCTACGGCCAGCGCTCGCTCAATGCCATCACCGGCAAGGGCTGGTGGATTGGCCGGCCGATTGAAATGCCAAGCTCGCGCCCGCTGCGCCTGGAACATGGCAACATCGGTTCCCAGCTTATCGACTGGCCGCTGGAGCACGTCGTGAAATGCCTGGTCTTCTACCACCCGGCCGACCCTGCCGAACTGCGCGCTGAACAGGATGCGCTGCTGCTGGAGGTCTGGCAGGCGTGCAATAAGTCCGGGCATGAGCTGCTGCTGGAAATCATCCTGCCGGAAAACGGTCCGGATAAAGATGAACGCCATTACCACGACATGCTGGAGCACTTCTATCAGCTGGGCATCCAGCCGGACTGGTGGAAGCTGCCGCCGCTGTCGAGCGCGGAGTGGGAAAGGATCGGTAAACTGATCGCGCGCGAAGATAGCTGGTGTCGCGGAATTTTAATCCTCGGTCTGGACGCCCCATCGGATCGCCTGCGCGCCGGTTTTGCCGAAGCGGCGAAGCATCCGATGATCAAAGGCTTTGCGGTAGGACGCACCATTTTTGGCCTGCCCTCACGGCGCTGGATGCAGGGAGAGCTCAGCGATGAGGCGCTGATTGACGAAGTCAAACGCAACTATCTCACGCTCATCGGCTACTGGCGCGAAGCCCGCGGCTGATACTAACCTGGCCCGCATCCTTTCCCAAAGATGCGGGCTTTTTTCTGGATCTTCGTGAAATGAATCGCGTATTTCATCGTAGTAAATGAAAAATTCGCTTCATTTGATACACTGGAAATTATATTCCTTTCATTTTCTCAGAGCGCAATCTATGGCCAATAATCCGACCCAACTTACCATCTTGCAGGATGAAATCAGGCGTCGCTACGATACGTTAAGCAAACGCCTGAAACAGGTAGCCCGCTATATTCTCGATAACAGCAATAGCGTGGCTTTCGATACCGTGGCCTCTATCGCGCAACAAGCTGACGTCCCCCCTTCCACGCTGATCCGCTTCGCTAACGCCTTTGGTTTTAGCGGTTTCAACGAAATGAAGCAGATGTTCAAGCAGCACCTGATGGAAGAGACCGCTAACTATACCGAGCGCGCGCGTCTGTTCCGCCAGACCACCACGGATGACGCAACCCCGCCGGAAACGCCGACCGAAATTCTGAATATGTTCACTATGGTTAATACTCAGGCGCTGCAGCAGCTGGCGATGCAGACCTCCGGCGACGATCTGCAGCGTGCGGTCGCGCTGTTGGCGGAAGCGGAAAATATCTACGTTATCGGCCTGCGCCGCTCTTTTAGCGTCGCCTCCTATCTGACCTACGCCCTGCGCCATCTGGACCGTAAAGCGTTCCTGATTGACGGTCTGGGCGGCATGTTTACCGAACAGCTCAGCCTGGTCGGGCCGAAAGATGTCGTCGTGGCGGTGAGCTTCTCTCCATATGCGCGGGAAGTGGTTGAACTGGTGGAGCTCGGCGCGCAGCGTAAAGCACGTCAGATAGCGATTACCGACAGCCAGGTCAGCCCGCTGGCGGCCTTCAGCGACGTCTGCTTTGTCGTGCGCGAGGCGCAGGTTGATGGTTTCCGCTCGCAGGTGGCCTCCCTGTGTCTGGCTCAGACGCTGGCGGTCTCGCTGGCGCTGAACAGCAGCAAGGATGCAGAAACGAAGCAGTTGGCTTAAATTTTTCATTATTCCCGGATTGCGACGTAAACGTCTTATCCGGGCGACTTGTCCGCAGACGATGGTAAACCCGTAGCCCGGCTGAGCGCAGCGCGAGCCGGGGATGTGGCAGAATTGCGACGACGATCTTATTCGGGCTACAGGATCAAAAAGGCCGGCTAGCATAGCTAACCGGCCTTTTTGTCATCAACGGTTGTTAATCGTGGCGGGGATAATCAGGGCTGTTGATCCACGCGTGATCCTCTTCCCAGGTAAACATCCATTTGCGATCCGGACCGGCCATCACGTTCAGATAATAGCTGTCATACCCGGCAATCGCCGCTACCGGATGGTAGCCGCGCGGTACCATGACCACATCGTGGTTGTAGGGAGCCATACAGGCATCAAGGCTACGGTCATCGGTATAGACGCGCTGGAAGGCAAAACCCTGCGGCGGATCGAAACGGTGGTAGTAGGTCTCTTCCAGCTGGGTTTCCTGACCCGGCAGCGCCGTGTCGTGCTTGTGCGACGGCCATGAGCTGGTCGCTCCTTCGTCAGTGTAAACCTCTACCACCAGCAGGCAGTCCGCCTGCGCGCTATCCGGCAGAATATTGTGCACCAGCCGCTGGTTACGCCCTTTACCGCGATGCTCTACGCCCACGTCCTGCGGGGAGATAACTCGAGCCGGTAAAGTTCCTTTACCCGGGGCGCTGCATACCGCCAGCTCAAGGTCAGAATCTGCCGTCACTTCGACTTTATCCTGCGGCGGCACGTAAACTGACCAGGGCGGGGTCCGCTCAAACGGCGACATACGCTGGCCCAGATTAGGAAAATCGGCCTGCGAGGTTTTTACCGAAGCCAGCCCGGCGACCAGCACCAGGCACAGCTCGCGATCGCCGCTTTCCAGGGTAACGGTTTGCCCTTTCTTTAACATCCAGACATCAAAACCAATGTACTTCCACCCCGCGCTCTGCGGGGTGATGTGCTGAATCTGCCCTTCTTTTTTTGCTTTAGCCAGTAAAGACATGGCGCTCTCCTTCGCCGATTAGCCTAACGTCGGCATGCTGAATTCAGATACGGTTTGCTGACCCTGCGGCCAGCGGACGGTGGCGGTTTTCATACGCGTATAGAAACGCACGCCATCCGGCCCATGCACGTTCAGTGCGCCAAATACGGAGCGTTTCCAGCCGCCAAAGCTATGGAAGGCCATTGGAACGGGTACCGGTACGTTGACCCCAACCATTCCGGCCTGGACATCATGTACAAACTCACGCGCGGTGTGGCCGTTGCTGGTAAAGACGGCGCTGCCGTTGCCGAACTCATGGCTGTTTACCAGCTCCAGCGCGCTGTGGTAGTCCGCCACGCGGACAATACCCAGTACCGGGCCAAAAATCTCTTCGCGCCAGATAGTCATTTCCGGCGTCACGTTGTCGAACAGCGTTCCGCCAACGTAGTAACCCTCTTCGAAACCGGCAACTCGCAGCTTACGCCCGTCAACTACCAGCGTCGCCCCTTCGCTGACGCCTTTATCAATATATCCCAGCACTTTTTTCTGATGCGCCTCAGAGACGACCGGACCCATTTCGTTCTCTTCTTTTCCACGCATACAGCCCGGGCCGACCTTCAGGGACTCCACCAGCGGCTTGAGGCGCGCAATGAGTTTATCTGCCGTTTCATCGCCCACGGCGACGACCACCGGCAGCGCCATGCAGCGCTCGCCCGCAGAGCCGAACGCGCCGCCCATAATCGCATTCACGGTGGCATCAAGATCGGCATCCGGCATCACAATCGCGTGGTTTTTCGCCGCGCCAAATGCCTGAACGCGCTTACCATAAGCGCTGGCGGTTTTATAAATATGCTCCGCCACGCCGGAAGATCCCACAAAGCTTACCGCCGCAATACGCGGATCCTTGTACAGCTGCTCAGCATCTTCATTGCTGCAGTGCACCACGTTAAAGACGCCGTCCGGCAGCCCCGCTTCTTTCAGCAACTCCGCCAGGCGCACCGCAGCGCCAGGGGCCAGCGCTGGCGGCTTAAGGACAAAGCTGTTGCCGCAGGCCAGCGCCAGCGGGAACATCCACATCGGAACCATCGCCGGGAAGTTGAACGGCGTAATGCCCGCCACTACGCCCAGCGGCTGCATCAGAGAATAGCTATCGACGCCGGTGCCGACATCCGATGAGAACTCGCCTTTGATCAGGTGCGGAATCCCGCAGGCAAACTCAACGACTTCCATGCCGCGCGTCAGTTCGCCCATCGCATCGGAAAAGACTTTACCGTGTTCGCTGACGATAATCCCCGCCAGCTCTTCAGCGTGCTGTTCAAGTAACATTTTAAAATTAAACAGCACGCGGGCCCGGCGCAGCGGCGTGGTACGCGACCAGCCATCAAAAGCATCATGCGCCACCTGAATCGCATCGGAGACTTCCTGCGCGGTCGATAACGTGACTTCGCGGACCACTTTGCCCGTCGCGGGGTCGAAAACCGGCATTGTATTGTTGCTGCCGCTGGTAACGGTCTTCCCGCCAATAAAGTTTCCTGTGATAGTCATGCTCTCGCCTCATATGTATGGGGTATCGGGGGCCAACGCAGTACGGCCCATTACTGGATCTGCTGTGTTGTACCGTAGTAAAATGAAATTAATATTTCAATATTCATCATTAATGAAATTGTATTTTGGTGATGATGGTCGCATTTCCTTGTAAGGAAACGCTGCCTTACAGGCAAAGCCCCCATAAAAAGAGAACAGGCGTAGCGCCTTCCGGAACCCGCCGCAATGCAAGAAGCCAAGAAAAATATTTTGCGAGTCGGCTCAAAAAATCGCCATTTCATGCATTGCTAATTTTGGAATAAATGTTTTGACTATGGGGTAATCGAACGAAGCCGAACTATCTATTTCAGGAGAGTCAAAATGGCTATTGCAGCACAGCGTTTCTGTATCAACCGCAAGATTGCCCCTTCCCTCAGCATTGAGGCCTTCTTCCGGCTGGTGAACAGCCTCGGGCTAAACAAAGTCGAGCTACGTAACGACCTCCCCAGCGGAAAAGTGACCGACGACCTGAGCCACCAGCAGGTTCGTGAACTGGCTGACCGCTACCATATTGAGATCCTCACTATCAACGCGGTTTATCCTTTCAACTGCCGCACCGCAGAGGTTCGCAGCCTGACGGAGTCCCTGCTAAAAGAGGCCAAAGCCGTCGGCGCGAAATCGCTGGTGCTGTGCCCGCTGAACGATGGTACCGAGGTTCCGGCGAGCGAAACCCTTAACGCCCTGCGCGACCTGGCGCCGCTATTCGCCTTCTATGGCATTGAGGGACTCGTCGAGCCGCTCGGCTTCCCGCAAAGCTCGCTGCGCTCCTCGGCGCAGGCGCAAACGCTGATTCACGACGCACGGGTGCCGTTTAAGCTGCTGATCGATACCTTTCACCATCATCTTTATCCGCAGGCGGAGCAGGAGTTTAGCCAGGTGGATATCGGCGAAATCGGCCTGGTGCACCTTTCCGGCGTAGAAGATACCCGCCCGCGCGAAACCCTGACCGACAACGAACGCATCATGCTGACCGAAAAAGACCAGCTGCAAAGCTGCGAGCAGGTCAAAAACCTGGAGGCCCGCGGCTATCAGGGCGTATATGCGTTCGAGCCTTTCTCACCGGAGCTGGCAAACTGGAGCGAAGACGATATCCGCCGCGAAATCGAGCACAGTATCGCGTTAATTCAGCGCCACTGCGCCTGAAGGGAATAAGCGAAGGCGTGCGCGATCTCCCCACTTTTGCTATCAGGTTGCCTATACTCGCAGCAGGATAAATGGAGAAATCGCTCATGAGCTCACCGCTGCTGATTGCACGCACGCTGGAAAAACAGCTGCATTTATTGCCCGCTATGGCGAACCGCCACGGCTTAATTACCGGCGCCACGGGGACCGGTAAAACCGTCACGCTGCAAAAGCTGGCGGAATCTTTCTCGGAAATCGGCGTTCCGGTATTTATGGCCGATGTGAAAGGCGACCTTACCGGTATCGCTGAGGCGGGCCAAAGTTCGGAAAAACTGCAGGCGCGGCTGGAAAAAATCGGCGCAACGGACTGGCAGCCGCATGCTAATCCGGTAGTGCTATGGGATATCTTTGGCGAGAAAGGCCACCCGGTCCGCGCCACGGTTTCCGATCTCGGGCCGCTGCTGCTGGCTCGCCTGCTCAACCTCAATGAGGTTCAGTCCGGGGTATTGAATATCATCTTCCGGATCGCCGACGACCGCGGGCTGCTGCTGCTCGACTTTAAAGACCTGCGCGCGATTACCCAACACATTGGCGACAACGCCAAAGCTTTTCAGAACCAGTACGGCAACATCAGCAGCGCCTCCGTCGGGGCGATTCAGCGCGGATTGCTGACCCTGGAGCAGCAGGGTGCAGAACACTTTTTCGGCGAACCCATGCTCGATATCCAGGACTGGATGCGCGTTGATGTGCAGGGTAAAGGGGTAATTAATATCCTGAGCGCGGAAAAGCTCTATCAGATGCCGAAGCTGTACGCCGCCAGCCTGCTGTGGATGCTTTCCGAGCTTTACGAACGTCTGCCGGAGGCCGGTGACCAGGAAAAGCCAAAGCTGGTCTTTTTCTTCGATGAGGCGCATCTGCTGTTTAACGATGCGCCCCAGGTGCTGCTGGATAAAATCGAGCAGGTCATCCGCCTGATTCGTTCTAAAGCCGTCGGAGTCTATTTTGTTTCACAAAACCCGGCGGACATTCCCGATGCGGTGCTGGGTCAACTGGGCAATCGGGTGCAGCACGCCCTGCGCGCTTTCACGCCGAAAGACCAAAAAGCGGTAAAAACCGCCGCGCAAACTATGCGCGCGAATCCGGCGTTCAGCACCGAGCAGGCGATCCAGGAGCTGGGCACCGGCGAGGCGCTGATCTCCTTTCTTGATGAGAAAGGCAGCCCCTCGATAGTAGAGCGGGCGATGGTTATCGCGCCCTGCTCGCGCATGGGCCCGGTCACCGATGACGAACGTAACGGACTGCTTAACCACTCGCCGCTGTACGGAAAATATGAAGAAGAGATCGACCGTGAATCGGCGTTTGAAATGCTGCAGCAGGGCGTGCAGACCACAACTGAGCAGCAGCAATCCCCGCCCGCAAAAGGCCAGCCAAACGGCGATGACGACGGCCTGCTCGGCGGGCTCAAAGATATCCTGTTCGGCACTATCGGGCCGCGCGGCGGCAAACGCGACGGCATTGTGCAAACGGCAGCGAAGAGCGCGGTACGTCAGGTCACCAGGCAGATAGTCAGGGGAATGCTGGGAAGCTTACTTGGGGGACGGAAACGCTAAAAAAAACGCCCCCTTTCTGATTCAGGAAGGGGGCGCGTTACGTCAGGATTTACGCATCATCAGCCAGAGGCTCAGCAAGAAGAAGCTGGCGCTCGGCAACAGCGCGCCGATTATCGGCGGGATGCCGTAGACCAGGGTGAGCGGGCCGAAAATCTGGTCCAGCACGTAGAAGATAAAACCGAAGCTGATCCCGGTCACGACTCTGACGCCCATCGGCACGCTACGCAGCGGGCCAAAGATAAACGACAGCGCCATCAGCATCATCACCGCCACCGACAGCGGCTGGAAGATTTTGCTCCACATATTGAGCTGATAGCGGCCCGGATCCTGACCGCTGGACTTCAGATAGGTAACATAGTTGTGCAGGCCGCTGATTGACAACGCATCCGGATCCAGCGCCACCACGCCAAGCTTATCCGGCGTCAGGTTGGTCTTCCAGGTCCCGCTGACGGTCTGCGTCCCCGTGACCTGTTTCGGATCGGTCAGGTCGGATTCATCCACCTGCGACAGTCGCCAGAGCTTATTTTCGGTATCGAATTTTGCCGAAGCGGCGTAGCGAACGGACTGCAGACGGCGCTGGTCGTTAAACGCGTAGATGCTCACTCCGCCCAGCTCATCGTTACCTTTTACCCGCTCGATATAAACAAAGTTATGGCCGTCTTTCGCCCACAGGCCCTGCTGAGTGGAAAGCAGCGAACCGCCGTACATCTGCTGAGCACGATAGTTGCGCGCCATCTGCTCGCCCTGCGGGGCTACCCACTCGCCCATCGCCATGGTCAGCAGCACCAGCGGAATCGCGGTTTTCATCACCGACAGCGCCACCTGGAGGCGGGTAAAGCCGGAAGCCTGCATCACCACCAGCTCGCTACGCTGCGCCAGCATGCCCAACCCCAGCAGCGCGCCGAGCAGCGCCGCCATCGGGAAGAAGATCTGGATATCTTTCGGCACACTGAGAATCGTGTAGATTCCGGCCCCTAACGCATCATAGTTGCCCTGCCCGGCCTTTTTCAGCTGGTCGACAAACTTGATGATGCCCGACAGGGAAACCAGCATGAACAGGGTCATCATGATGGTATTGAAAATCGTCTTACCGATATAACGGTCAAGTACGCCAAACGCCTGCATCACGCCGCTCCTTTGTTAAAACGGGCACGGAAGCGGCGCATCGGCACCGTATCCCACAGGTTCAACAGCACGGCCAACGCGAAATAGAGCAGGTTTACCGCCCACATCCAGATCATCGGATCCATTTTGCCTTTACCGCCGCTCGATTTAATCGACGTTTGCAGCAGGAAGAACACCAGATAGAGCAGCATCGCCGGCAGCATCGACAGCACGCGACCCTGGCGCGGGTTCACCACGCTGAGCGGCACCACCATTAGCGCCATGATGAATACCGTTGCCACCAGCGTGAAGCGCCAGTGCAGCTCCGCCCGGGCGCGATCGGTATCGGTACGCCACAGGGTGCGCATATCCATCTGCTCGGTATCGTTCGGATCGGAGGCCACCGCCTGATGGCCAACAATCGCCTGATAGTTTTTAAAGTCGGTAATGCGGAAGTCGCGCAGCATCGCGGTGCCTTCAAAGCGGGTGCCCTGATTCATGGTCACCACCTGCGAACCGTCTTTACGCAGCGAGAGCTCGCCGGTATCCGCGACCACCACCGAAGGGCGCGCGTTGCCTCGTGGCCGCAGTTGGGCAAGGAAGACGTCGCTGAAACGGTTGCCGTTGACGTTCTCAATAAACAGCACTGCGCTGCCGTCGCTGGCCTGCTGGAACTGGCCTTGGGCCAGCGCGGCCATGCCGGGGTTTGCTTTCGCTTCCGCCAGCACTTCATCCTGATGACGGGACGACCAGGGCCCCGCCCACATCACGTTGACCGCCGCGATAATGCCCGTAAAGAGCGCAAGGATCATGGCGGCTTTCACCAGCACGGCCTTACTCAGGCCGCAGGCGTGCATCACCGTGATTTCGCTTTCGGTATACAGTTTGCCCAGCGTCATCAGCAGCCCGAGGAATAAACTCAGGGGCAGAATAAGCTGCGCCATTTCAGGTACGCCCAGCCCTAACAGCGAGAGCACCAGATTTGTCGGGATATCGCCATCAACAGCGGCGCCGAGGATCCTGACCAGTTTCTGACAGAAGAAAATGAGTAGCAGGATGAATAGGATCGCCAACTGGCTTTTCAGCGTCTCACGAACCAGATATCTTATGATTATCACTATAAATACGCCCGTAAAAACCCGTTTTATTGCAGGAAAATTGCTTGTTTCATGGCTTAAACGTCATTTATTCTCTTTAGTCGTCGAAAACATCGCTAAGATTAAATGACTCGCTGGTTCTGCGTATCAGGATCTTTTCTGACGAACCAAGGCCGTAATAACGTTAAGATTAACACGAAGTCACCACAACAGCGGACATGAGTTACGAAAGCTTTCAATTCTATCCGTAGCCACCGTCGTTGTCTTTAAGATTCAGGAGCGTAGTGCATGGAGTTCAGTGTAAAAAGCGGTAGCCCGGAGAAGCAGCGGAGCGCCTGTATCGTGGTCGGCGTCTTCGAACCACGTCGTCTCTCCCCCATCGCCGAACAGCTTGATAAAATTAGCGACGGTTATATCAGCGCCCTGCTGCGTCGCGGCGAGCTGGAAGGCAAACCTGGCCAGACTTTATTGCTGCACCATGTGCCGAACATTCTGTCGGAGCGCATTCTGCTTATTGGCTGCGGTAAAGAACGCGAGCTGGACGAGCGTCAGTATAAGCAGGTTATTCAGAAAACCATCAATACGCTGAATGATACTGGTTCAATGGAGGCCGTCTGCTTCCTGACCGAACTGCACGTCAAAGGCCGCAATAACTACTGGAAAGTGCGGCAGGCCGTCGAGACCGCCAAAGAGACGCTGTACAGCTTTGACCAGTTAAAAACCAACAAAAGCGAGCCGCGTCGCCCGCTGCGTAAAATGGTCTTCAACGTTCCCACCCGTCGCGAGCTGACCAGCGGCGAACGCGCTATCCAGCACGGTCTGGCGATCGCCGCCGGCATCAAAGCGGCGAAAGATCTGGGCAACATGCCGCCCAACATCTGTAACGCCGCGTATCTGGCCTCCCAGGCGCGCCAGCTGGCCGATACCTATAGTAAGAACGTCATTACCCGCGTTATCGGCGAGCAGCAGATGAAAGAGCTGGGAATGAACTCTTATCTGGCGGTCGGCAACGGCTCGCAGAACGAATCGCTGATGTCGGTTATCGAATACAAAGGTAACCCGGCAGAAGACGCGCGGCCTATCGTGCTGGTGGGTAAAGGCCTGACCTTTGACTCCGGCGGTATCTCCATCAAGCCTTCAGAAGGCATGGACGAGATGAAATACGATATGTGCGGCGCGGCGGCGGTGTACGGCGTGATGCGCATGGTGGCGGAACTTCAGTTGCCGTTGAACGTTGTCGGCGTGCTGGCCGGATGTGAAAACATGCCTGGCGGCCGCGCCTATCGTCCTGGCGACGTGTTGACCACGATGTCCGGGCAAACGGTGGAAGTGCTGAACACCGATGCCGAAGGTCGCCTGGTGCTGTGCGATGTGCTGACTTACGTTGAGCGTTTCGAGCCGGAAACGGTTATCGACGTGGCCACCCTGACCGGCGCCTGCGTGATCGCGCTCGGCCACCACATCACCGGCCTGATGTCGAATCACAATCCGCTGGCCCACGAGCTGATCGGCGCGTCCGAACTGGCGGGCGATCGCGCATGGCGTCTGCCGCTTGCCGACGAGTTCCAGGAACAGCTGGAGTCAAATTTTGCGGATATGGCCAATATCGGCGGCCGTCCTGGCGGAGCGATTACCGCAGGCTGCTTCCTGGCGCGCTTTACCCGTAAATACAACTGGGCGCATCTGGATATTGCCGGCACCGCCTGGCGTTCCGGGAAGGCCAAAGGCGCGACCGGTCGTCCGGTGGCGATGCTGTCGCAGTTCCTGCTCAACCGCGCCGGATTTACCGGCGAAGAGTAATTGCCGTCTGATGCCCGGCGGCGTTACGCTTGCCGGGCCTCTGGAAAGATACCGTTTATAGGCCGGGTCAGCGTAGCGCCGCCCGGCTTAAGCATTTAAAGTCACCACAAGAAGCCCCATATATGAAAAACGCAACGTTCTATCTTCTGGACAATGATACGCAACAGGATGGCCTGAGCGCCGTTGAACAGCTGGTGTGTGACATTGCCGCAGAACGTTGGCGCAGCGGTAAACGCGTGCTCATCGCCTGCGAAGATGAGCAGCAGGCCATTCGTCTGGACGAAGCGCTCTGGGCACGCCCCGCAGAAAGTTTCGTTCCGCATAATCTGGCGGGGGAAGGTCCGCGCGGCGGCGCGCCGGTGGAGATCGCCTGGCCGCAAAAACGCAACAGCAGCCCGCGGGATATTCTGATTAGCCTGCGGCTAAACTTTGCAGATTTTGCCACCGCTTTCACAGAAGTGATAGACTTCGTCCCTTATGAAGACTCTTTGAAACAACTGGCGCGCGAACGCTACAAAGCGTACCGCATGGCTGGTTTCAACCTGAACACGGCAACCTGGAAATAATGGAAAAGACATACAACCCCCAAGATATCGAACAGCCGCTTTACGAGCACTGGGAAAAGCAGGGCTATTTCAAACCCAATGGCGACGAAAGCCAGGAAAGTTTCTGCATCATGATCCCGCCGCCGAACGTCACCGGCAGTTTGCATATGGGTCATGCCTTCCAGCAAACCATCATGGATACCATGATTCGCTACCAGCGCATGCAGGGTAAAAATACCCTGTGGCAGGCCGGTACCGACCACGCGGGTATCGCTACCCAGATGGTGGTTGAGCGTAAGATTGCCGCCGAAGAAGGTAAAACCCGCCACGACTACGGTCGCGACGCCTTTATCGATAAAATCTGGCAGTGGAAAGCGGAATCCGGCGGCACCATTACCCGTCAGATGCGCCGCCTGGGCAACTCCGTGGACTGGGAGCGCGAGCGCTTCACCATGGACGAAGGCCTGTCCAACGCCGTAAAAGAAGTCTTTGTCCGCCTGTACAAAGAAGATCTGATCTATCGCGGCAAGCGTCTGGTCAACTGGGACCCGAAACTGCGTACCGCCATCTCCGATCTGGAAGTGGAAAACCGCGAGTCTAAAGGCTCGATGTGGCATATCCGCTATCCGCTGGCCGACGGCGCGAAAACCGCTGACGGTAAAGATTATCTGGTCGTCGCTACCACCCGTCCGGAAACCGTGCTGGGCGATACCGGCGTGGCCGTTAACCCGGAAGATCCGCGCTATAAAGACCTTATCGGCAAATTCGTCATTCTGCCGCTGGTTGACCGCCGCATTCCGATTGTGGGCGATGAACACGCCGATATGGAAAAGGGCACCGGCTGCGTGAAGATCACCCCGGCGCACGACTTTAACGACTATGAAGTGGGCAAGCGTCATGCGCTGCCGATGATCAACATCCTGACCTTTGATGGCGATATCCGCGAAACCGCGGAAGTTTACGACACCAAAGGCAACGAGTCCGACGTCTACTCAAACGCCATCCCGGCGGAGTTCCAGAAGCTGGAGCGCTTTGCCGCGCGTAAAGCGGTGGTTGCCGCCATCGACGCGCTGGGCCTGCTGGACGAGATTAAACCGCACGATCTGACCGTACCATACGGCGACCGCGGCGGCGTCGTTATCGAACCGATGCTCACCGATCAGTGGTACGTGCGTGCCGACGTGCTGGCTAAACCGGCGGTTGAAGCGGTCGAGAACGGCGACATTCAGTTCGTGCCGAAGCAGTACGAAAACATGTACTTCTCCTGGATGCGCGATATTCAGGACTGGTGTATCTCCCGTCAGCTGTGGTGGGGTCACCGCATCCCGGCATGGTACGACAACGACGGCAACGTTTACGTTGGCCGCACCGAAGAAGAAGTACGCCAGGAAAATAACCTCGGCGCCGACGTAGCGCTGCGCCAGGACGAAGACGTGCTGGATACCTGGTTCTCCTCCGCGCTGTGGACGTTCTCTACTCTTGGCTGGCCGGAAAACACCGATGCCCTGCGCCAGTTCCATCCGACCAGCGTGATGGTTTCCGGCTTCGACATCATCTTCTTCTGGATTGCCCGCATGATCATGATGACCATGCACTTCATCAAAGATGAAAACGGCAAGCCGCAGGTGCCGTTTAAAACCGTCTATATGACCGGTTTGATCCGCGATGACGAAGGCCAGAAGATGTCCAAATCGAAGGGCAACGTTATCGACCCGCTGGATATGGTTGATGGCATCTCCCTGCCGGAGCTGCTGGAGAAACGTACCGGCAACATGATGCAGCCGCAGCTGGCGGAGAAAATCGCCAAACGCACCGAGAAACAGTTCCCGAACGGCATTGAGCCGCATGGTACCGACGCCCTGCGCTTTACCCTGGCGGCGCTGGCCTCTACCGGCCGCGACATTAACTGGGATATGAAGCGTCTGGAAGGCTACCGTAACTTCTGTAATAAGCTGTGGAACGCCAGCCGCTTTGTGCTGATGAATACCGAAGATCAGGATTGCGGCTTTAACGGCGGCGAAATGACCCTGTCGCTGGCGGACCGCTGGATCCTTGCGGAATTCAACCAGACCATCAAAGCCTACCGCGAAGCGCTGGACGGCTTCCGCTTCGATATCGCCGCAGGCATTCTGTACGAGTTTACCTGGAATCAGTTCTGCGACTGGTATCTGGAGCTGACCAAGCCGGTAATGAACGGCGGTTCCGAGTCTGAGCTGCGCGGCACCCGTCACACGCTGGTGACCGTTCTGGAAGGTCTGCTGCGCCTGGCGCACCCGATTATTCCGTTCATCACCGAGACCATCTGGCAGCGCGTGAAGGTCATTTGCGGTATCACTGCCGATACCATCATGCTGCAGCCGTTCCCGCAGTACGATGCGTCTCAGGTTGACGAAGCGGCGCTGGCTGATACCGAATGGCTGAAGCAGGCGATCGTCGCCGTGCGTAACATCCGTGCGGAAATGAACATCGCCCCTGGTAAGCCGCTTGAGCTGCTGCTGCGCGGCTGCAGCGATGCCGCGATTCGTCGCGTGAACGATAACCGCAGCTTCCTGTTGAACCTGGCGCGTCTGGAAAGCATCACCGTGCTGCCGGCCGATGATAAAGGTCCGGTTTCCGTGACCAAAATTATCGACGGCGCCGAGCTGCTGATCCCGATGGCTGGCCTCATCAATAAAGAAGATGAGCTGGCGCGCCTGGCGAAAGAAGTGAGCAAAATCGAAGGCGAGATTAGCCGTATCGAAAGCAAACTTTCCAACGAAGGCTTTGTGGCCCGCGCGCCGGAAGCGGTGATCGCCAAAGAGCGTGAGAAGCTGGAAGGCTATGCGGAAGCGAAAGCGAAGCTGATTGAGCAGCAGGCGGTTATCGCCGCGCTGTAATTCACTCGCCCCTTATCCATTCGGATAAGGGGCGTTTTCTGTGAAAGATCCTCGCTTGCACTCTCCCCTCCAGCAGTGTTATTAACAACATTATCCGTCATTATTTTGCAATGAGTCTTCACATGAATACGAGCGCAACCCTACCGCTGACCCTGCGCCGCATCACGGCTAATGATAATCCGGCGATAGCCGCTGTTATCCGCCAGGTTTCCGCTGAATATGGCCTGACCGCCGACAAAGGCTATACGGTAGCCGATCCGAATCTGGATGAACTCTATGAGCTATATAGCCAGCCGGGCGCCGCCTATTGGGTAGTTGAGCAAAACGGTCAGGTTGTTGGCGGCGGCGGGGTTGCGCCTCTGACCTGTAGCGAGCCCGATATCTGCGAACTCCAGAAAATGTATTTTATGACCTCCGCGCGCGGCCAGGGGCTGGCGAAAAAGCTGGCGCTGATGGCCCTGGATCACGCCCGCCAGCAGGGATTCAAACGCTGTTATCTGGAAACCACCGCTTTCCTTAAAGAAGCGATCGGTTTATATGAACACCTTGGCTTCGAGCATATTGCTGAGCCGCTGGGCTGCACCGGCCACGTTGACTGCGAAGTCAGGATGCTGAAAGTGCTGTAGCGCCAGCGAAAAGGCGATGCGGATTAATCGAAAAAACGCATGGTTTTCATGCAAAAAGAGCGTTATTCACCGCACGTGTTCGCTAATACACTCTTCGAGCATTGGATCTTTTAGCCTGCCGCCGCGGCAGGCCTTGCTCAGGATAGAACACAATGAAAAAACTCTCCCTCCTGCTCACCGGCAGCATGATACTTGCCGGCATGGCTTCCAGCGTTAACGCCGGCGAACTCGCTGGCAATACCGAAGGCGCTCAGATCATCCGCGTGGAAAAAACCCGGGGCCGTATCGATGCGCTCAACGATATCGTATATAGCCAGGTAAAAAGCACCGTCGCCGTTCGTCAACTGCATATGTCTTTGCTGGTGCCGCGTAACGGCGATCTGAAACCGGCAATCGTCTATTTCCCCGGCGGCGGTTTCACCAGCGCGGCCTGGAATAAGTTTATCGAGATGCGTATGGCGCTGGCATCGGCGGGATTCGTCGTCGCGGCGGCGGAATACCGTACGGTTCCCGATACCTTCCCGGCCCCGATTATCGATGGTAAAGCCGCCGTTCGCTATCTGCGCGAACATGCAGCGGAATACGGTATAGATCCGTCGCGTATTGGCGTGCTGGGGGATTCCGCAGGCGGCTATATGGCGCAGATGCTGGCGCTTACCAATGGCGAAAAAACGTTCGATCGTGGCGATAACCTGGTGCAGTCATCGGACGTGCAGGCCGCCGCCACGCTGTACGGAATTTCGAATCTGTTAAATATCGGCGAAGGTTTTCCGCAGGCGATTCAAAAAGTGCACCAGTCACCTGCAGTCACTGAAGCGCTGCTGGTCCACGGTAGCGCCTTTCGTGACTGGCCGGGAGCGACGATTGCCAGTGACCCGCAAAAAGCGCTGGCTGCCAGCCCGATGGGCCATATCCGCGGTAAAAAGCCGCCATTTTTAATTATGCACGGCAGCGCCGACACTCTGGTTTCACCGGTACAAAGTCAACAGCTCTATCGCGCGCTGAAGAAAGAGGGTAACCCGGCCGATTACGTGCTGCTGGAAGGCGCGGAGCACGGCGATGACAGCTGGTATCAGAAGCCGGTTATTGAACGGGTAGTGAACTGGTTTAAAAGCACCCTCGGCGCGCCCAAAGCCGCCGCGACAGCAGAGAAAGATAAAAACGCCAATCTGTAATGGATCGTCAGGCCGCTGCGGTGAAGCTGCGGCCTGACGCTCAGGCGGGCACGCCGCTGTGAAAGCGAAACTCCGCCTCGGGCGCGTTAATGAGCGCCGCTTCCGCCTCGCCAAGCTGGCGTACGCGTTCACTGATATCGTCCCCGGCAATCCTCTGCGCCAAATCCAGATAGTCCTGATAGTGGCGCGCTTCAGAGCGCAGCAGCGACAGATAAAACTTTTGCAGATCGTCATCCAGCCATGGCGCCAGCGCGGCAAAACGCTCGCAGGAACGGGCTTCAATATAGGCTCCGCAGATGAGTTTATCGATCAACATGACCGGTTCATGCGAACGCACTTCCCGGCGCAGCCCGCGAGCATAGTTGCTGGCGGTGATTTTGACGTATGGGATATCGCGGGAAAGCATAATTTCCCTCACCTGCCAGAAGTGATGCAGCTCTTCTTTGATTAGCAGGATCATGCTGTCGAGTAGCTGACGTCCCCAGGGATCGTCGGTCTGCGGCATAGCGCTTTTATTTATCTGCTTATGCAGCGCGACGAAATCCGGTTCCGGCCCCCAGCGGTAGGTAAAGTCCTCGTACGGCTTCAGGCAGGCCAGCAGTTCATCCGCGCCTGCTTTATCCGCGACGTATCGACGCACCAGCAGCATGGCGTTTTGCGCCGCTTTCAGTTCGCACACCATATGGTCGGTCAACAGCAGCGGGAGGTTTTCCGGTTTACGGGCTTCATCAATCCACGCCTGAGGTGTTGGGCAATGCAGAAAGCTTAAAATCGGAGCGAGTATTTGCGGGTAATCCATTGAAGTTCCTTGCTATACGGCGGCATACCGTGCCGCCGTATACCTCTGCTACTTAGTGGCGGACGCCGTCGTCGTCTTCATCAACGAGATCTTCGTCGTCATCGCCTTCTTCCCCGTTAGGATCTTCGTAGTAGGTACCCCAGCCGTCGTACTCGACGTCGTATTTTTCCGCCAGGGTCATCAGCTGCTCAACCTGGGCATCGATCAGCTCGGCATTCAGCGCGGATTCGCTGAGGATATCGCAGCAAATCACGGTATCACCCTCTTCAACTTCCAGCTCTTCTGGCTCAGTCACTTCATAACCCAGCTTGAAGGCCTCGACCGCCACTTTTTCCAGCGTTTCGAAATCATCGGCAGAAAGATGGTGTTCAATGGTGTACAGCGCGTCAGGATCGCTGCCGTCTTCGAGCAGTTCTTCAATAATCAGACGCGTTTCTTCACGCTGTTCTTCCAGTAATTCCGGGTTAGCCATGGCTCGTTCCTCATAATGTGTCGCAGATACTTCTATTGTCACATACCGCCGTGATTGCCTCCACCTTCTGAGAGAAAGATTTATGATGCGGGGTTGCAAATGAATATTCATACATATAAAGTGAATTTTAATTCAAAAAATGGCTTGAGCCACGTGAGGGAACCATGTCCGCGTTTTATCAGAAGCATTTTTTAAAGTTGCTCGATTTTACCCCCGCCGAAATCACCGCTCTGCTTGAGCTGGCCGCCAGGCTTAAAGCTGATAAGAAAAACAATATCGAAATTCAGCATCTCGCCGGTAAAAACATCGCGCTCATCTTCGAAAAAGACTCTACCCGCACCCGATGCTCTTTCGAAGTTGCCGCATTTGACCAGGGCGCTCGCGTCACCTATCTCGGACCAAGCGGCAGCCAGATTGGCCACAAAGAGTCGATTAAAGACACCGCTCGCGTATTGGGGCGCATGTATGACGGTATTCAATATCGCGGCCATGGCCAGGAAGTGGTGGAAACCCTTGCCGAGTATGCCGGCGTTCCGGTGTGGAACGGCCTGACCAACGAATTTCACCCCACCCAGCTGCTGGCGGATTTACTGACTATGCAGGAACACCTGCCGGGCAAAGCCTTTAACGAGATGACTCTGGTCTACGCTGGCGACGCGCGGAATAACATGGGTAACTCCATGCTTGAAGCCGCTGCGTTGACCGGGCTGGATCTGCGTCTGGTCGCGCCAACGGCCTGCTGGCCGGAAGAAAAGCTGGTTGCGCAGTGCCGCACGCTGGCGCAGAAAAACGGCGGCAATATTACGCTAACTGAAGATATCGCTGCGGGCGTGAAGGGCGCGGACTTTATCTATACCGACGTCTGGGTATCGATGGGCGAAGCCAAAGAGAAGTGGGCGGAGCGTATCGCGCTGCTGCGCGGGTATCAGGTGAACCGCGAGATGATGGCGCTGACTGGCAACCCACAGGTGAAGTTCCTTCACTGTCTGCCCGCGTTCCACGACGACCAGACCACGCTCGGCAAACAGATGGCGGCGGAGTACGGCCTGCACGGCGGAATGGAAGTGACCGACGAGGTATTTGAATCCGCGGCGAGCATCGTTTTCGATCAGGCGGAAAACCGCATGCATACCATCAAAGCGGTGATGGTTGCGACGCTTTCCCACTGAAATCAAAAACTAAACGTGTAACGCTCGGCGACAATATACTGTTCTCCATAGTGAATAGGCTGATGCTGGCTATCCAGAATCAGCGTTTTCATCAGGAATAACGGTTCGCCGGGCGGTTGCTGCAGCAGCGGTGCGTTGTCAGAATGCGCGCGCACCATCTCTACCGTCGTTTCACCCGCATAGGTAGGCACGATCGCGTATTTATCACGCAATAGCTGATAAAGCGACCCGCTGAGATCTTCCTGCTGTAAAAATCCTAATCGTTTCAGAGAGTAGTAATTATTCTCTAACATTAACGGCGCATCGCCAGCGATCCTGAGGCGTTGGATATAAAGCACGGAATCATCCCTCTCAAGCTCAAGAAGCTGACGCGCATTACGATAGTCCGGCAGAATCTCACGACGAGTCACTACGCTGTGGGTTGGTAGATGGTTAGCATCGCATGCGGCAGTAAAGCTAAGCAGGTGCACAACTTTACGCTCAATTTTAGGCAGACAGACAAAAGTCCCCTTCCCCTGCTTTTTCACCAAATAGCCTTCGGCTACCAGCTCTTTCACTGCGTTGCGCACCGTAATGCGGCTGATATTGTAAAGTTCGCTGAGCTCAATCTCGGTGGGGATTTTCTCTCCTTCAGCGAGTTTCCCGGACGAGATATCGCTGAGGATTTTATCTTTAAGCTGCCTGTATAACGGTACGGAAGTATTCTGTTGCAGTCCAAAATTCGACATAAAAGAGGTACCAGCACGGCCATTGATGCGAAGCAGGATTATAATCGAAGCGCGCCCATCAAACTACGACGGCGCGCATATCCCTTAGACCCAGGCCGAAATCGCAGCAAACACGGCGCTGACTATCCACAGCACCGGAAACAGCGGCGCAATCGCCTTTAACCACTGACCAAATCCAATGCGCGCAATAGACAGCCCGGCCAGCAATACACCACCGGTAGGAGAAACCAGGTTCGTCAGGCCATTGCCAAATTGATAAGCCATTACCATCGCCTCTTTATTGATACCCACTAAATCGCCTAATGGCGCCAGCACGGGCATAGTGAGCGCAGCCTCGCCCGAAGAGGAGGGGACAAAAAAGGTGATGACGTTATGCCCTAATAGCATCAGAGTGGTGAATGCGTACTGCGGCAACCCTTCCAGCATTTCCGACAAGCCAAAGAGCAACGTGTCGATAATTCGTCCGTTCTCCGCCACCACCAAAATACCGCGCGCGAGTCCTATCACTACGGCGGCGTAAACAAACTCTTTACACCCTTCGACAAAGCTGTCGGCCATCCCGCTAATACCCATGCGCCCGACGATCCCAGAAAATAGCCCCAGAGCCAGGAACACGGAGCCGATCTCAACCATGTACCAGCCACGCGTGATTAACCCCCATGAGATGATGGCCAGCGCCAGCACAAAAGCGATGATAATCACTCGATCGGCGATGGAAAAATGGACCGACGTATCCTGTATCGACAAAAACTGCTCACGGTTGCGGCAATCACTCTCATATACCGGCGACTTTTGTGGAGTGCGTTTAACACGATGTGCGTACCACATGGTGTAAGTCATCGCCAGCAATGTGAAGACCAGCCATGCGATGGCACGCAGCCAAAGCTGCGGATTTCCCTGAATACCCGCTACGCCCTGGGCAATGAGTACAGAGAACGGATTGGTCATTGCGCCAACATAGCCAATCTGGGTTCCCAGAAAAAGAATCAGGATCGCGGTCATTGAGTCATAACCCAGCGCGAACATGAGGGATATAAAGATCGCATAAAGCGGGATCACCTCCTCGCTCATACCAAAAGTTGCGCCCCCCAGGCTAAACAAGGTCATTGCGATAGGGATAACCAGAATCCCTTTACCAGCCAGACGTTCAGCCAGCGCCACCAGCCCCCGCTCAATAGCGCCAGTACGTAAAATAACGCCAAAAGCACCACCAACAATGAGTACAAACGCCACTACGTCGGCGGCCTTGATAATTCCCTCCATCGGCGCGGCCAGTACGGCGGCAATACCCTGACGTAAATCGCCCTCGCTGCTGACTTTTTCCAGCAGATGATAAGACCCCGGGATCACTAATGTTTTCGTTTCACCGCCGGGTAAAGTCACTGAGTGATAATCAAAACTGCCGCTGGGAATACACCATGTCAGCAGCGCTACTAATATAATAATGAAGAAAATCAGAGCGTAGCAGTGTGGCATCGCCCACTTTATTTTTGCAATACGCATAATCCGCCTCGGTAAGATGTTTATATTATGTTCGCCGTCATTCGGCATTTTTAGAGTCACAGAAGTTCATGGGTAATACGGCCATCCACCAGGGTCAGTACAACGGTGGAAGTCCGTAACTCATCATTCGGGCAGCTCAACAAATTACGGTCAAAAACCGCGATATCCGCACGTTTTCCCGGCTCAAGGCTACCGGTCATATCTTCCATGCCGTGATGTCGAGCACTATTCAGCGTCCAGGCCGTTAAGAGCTGCTGTCGCGTCATTCCGCGTTCGCGGTACCAGCCATTCACGGGTGAACCATCAGGGAACTGGCGACAGCAGGCGGCATACATCGCGTCAGGAACAGAAGGAATAAACAGGGGCAGATCGGTACCAATAGTGACCGTTACGCCAGCCCCGAATAGTGCGGCATAATCGTAGAATTGCGCTTCGCGCTCTTCGCCATAGCGTTCGCGCATATAGGCTTCGGCTTCGCAGGGGTTAAGGAGCAGAATTTGTGCATAAACTTCGGCAAAGAGGCCGAGCTCAGCCATTCTGGGAATATCGTTTGGATGCGGGCATTCCAGATCGCTCAGAGAATGTCTGATCACACTCTGCGGGTGACGCTGACGGCATTCGGCAAAAATATCTATACAGCGGCGAATTGCGGCATCGCCCTCCGCATTCATACAGCAGTTGAATCCACGAGCATCAGCCAGCAAAACCTGCTGGCGCAGGGCATCATAGTCAACGGGCCTTTCATTGTTCGTGCCGGGACGATCGGCATAGGGGTAAATCATATCGCCGGTATGATCGGCAATAACGCCATCGACCATAAATTTAAAACCATGAAACCGCAGCCATGGCGAATGAAAGCGGCGTCGGGCCTGTTCACCGAAAGCAAGATCGACAGGCGCAGATACGGGCTGAGAAACAATGCTCACCCTCAGCGACAGCGCATCCTCTTTTTCCAGTTCATCCCAGGCATTCATCAACCGCGGCGCATCGTTGAAACAAACGTCTTTTATCGCCGTGATTCCCTGTCCGGCAAGTCGGGTCATAAATGCCCGCATTTCTTTTTTTAACTGTGCGGTATCAGCCAGCATCTCATCCAATAATGCGATTCTCGCCTCCGCGCTGCACTCTTCAGCGGTAAAGCCATAAAGCTCCACGGCGGCACGGTTCATCCAGCAATAGCTTTTGTCATCGTTAATGGCGACAACCGGCCTCTGCGGGAAAGCGTCATCCAGTAACCTGGCATCAGGCACCGCTCCCCAACGGGCAACAGACCAGCCCCAGCCATAGAGGCTTTTCCCCTCAGGGAGAAGATTTTCTGCAGCCTGTAGTAGTTCAAGAGCATGATTACTGTCGCGGGCGGCATGGAGATCGACGCCACGCCGCATGCTCATATAGCCGGTAAAAAACGTGTGATTATCGCAAAATCCCGGACAAATCAGGCGATCGCCAAGTTCGATAAAGCGAGTACTTTCACCTCTCCAGGGTTGAATATCTTCCCCATTCGCTATCATCGCCGCGATAGCGCCATTTTTAATGACGACATATCCGCTAAATAGCTCATTTCTGGCAGCAGTAAAAATAGCATCAGAACGTAAAATCAAATCAGCAGCTTCACTATGCATATTTCTTTCCTCACGGAAAAAGCGCACAAATCCCCGTTTCCGCCCGGCAAGCGGACGGAAATCAGTACGGAAAAATGAGAGAGGGCGTTATAGGTTAGTAGTGAGTCCCGTAGCCAAACGCCCCTTCTTTCAGGCAAATTTGTGCCGAGAAAGCTGCTGCTTTTTGCAGGCTATTGGTAATCGCTTCGCGCTTGTTACCCGTAGGTTGGGCCAGAAAATGGCAAACGAAAGCGGTAATAAAAGCATCACCTGCGCCCATTGTATCGACTGGAGTGACGTAATCGGGCGCCTGCTGATACCAATCCTGCCCGTCAAATAAAATCGCGCCTTCATCCCCACGCGTCGCGCAGACAATGCGACTCCCGCTGGCCTGCGCCTGTTGCACAATTTCACGCGTTTGCGCCAGGCTGTAGTCAGCGCATGAGAAGAATGCGAAGTCGACGTAGCGGCACAGCAGCAGCGCCTGCTCCAGTACAAAGTCATCTGAAAAATCGAAAGAGACAGGAATGTTGAGCTTGCGTAACTGAGGTAATTGCATCTCCATGTAGCTGTAACAACCGCTATGGATCAGATCAAACTCACGCAGGTATTGCTCATGCTGAAAAATAAAATCCATCGAAGTTGTCTTACGAATCCCCCCGGCGTTCGAACCAAGAAATATCCGTTCTCCCTCTTCGATTTTCAGCTGCGCACAGCCGTTCTCCCCGGCCACCTGCAGACAGTGGGGCCACTTGACGCCAACTTTATCCAGCACCTGCATAACGTGCTCCGCAGCGGCATCATTACCAAAAATCCCCAAATAGGCCGCATTGTGTCCCAACATGGCCGCATAAGTGGCAAAGTTCAACGCATTTCCACCGGGATACATGGTCTGAGTATGGGCGTATTTATCGACGACGTTATCGCCAATTCCAATCACATTCATCATAATTCCCCTTAGTATTCCACCAGCCCCATATAGCGGCGGGTATCCAATGGATGCTGACGAATGTCGGCAAGCGCAGAACGATATTCACACATGATGCTGTAAAACAGCACCGGGTTGAAAAACTCCACGACTGACGGAGGGAGAACCCCGATACCCAGTTCTTTAGCATCAACGACTTCCACTTTCTCTGCGTACTTGGTGAGGAAGACCAAAGCTCGCTCATCCATCGCCCGCGTACGGCCTTCGTTCATTAATAAAATAAACGGCGTCTCTTTATCCGTAACTTCGAAAGGCCCGTGGAAGTACTCACCGGAGTGAATAGGTGCGGCATGTAGCCATTGCATTTCCATTAGTGAGCAGATAGCAAAACCATAAGCATGGCCGTAAGAAGCTCCGCTGGAGAGGATATAGAAGAGTTTTTCATCCTGATATTTTTGGGCAAAACGCTGGCAGCGATCCGCAACCTGCTGACGGCCATGAGCAATGACGCCGTTAATTTGGGCCATTCCCTGTTGGAAATCAGCGTAATTATCGAAACCTTCAACCTGCTGCAGCGTATCAACGCACAGATTGAGGATAATCGCCATCGGATTATCGACCACATTGGTATCGTTACCCCAGGCATAGAGAATGTTGTGGCTGGCGTATTCGATCAGCTGTGCCTGAGCGTTGTGAGTCAGCGTAATAGTATGCGCTTGATGCTGCTGTGCAAGCTTAGCCGCAGCGACGGATTCTGGCGTGTTGCCCCCGTGCGAACAGACGATAACCAGCGAATTCACCCCCAACGTTTTTGGCGTCGCGTAGACAAACTCATTGGCGGTATACATGCCGACATGAAGCGTTGTCGCCTCGCTATCAAGAAAGTATTTAGCCGGATACATATCCACTAATGACCCGCCGCAGGCCACAAGGAACACCTGGCGGATTCCGCCTTTATCTTCTATCTCTTTCGCAACGGCATTAATTATTTCTTTAGTATTCATATAGTAATAACTCCACATCTCACTATTGATTGTTCAAATTAACGGAAACAACATTAATACGTTATATAACGTATTAATGAGATCGCCATCAAAATTTGCACAATGCGCGCGGTATGAGCATTTGGCTGAAGCATCAAATGAGAGGGAATAAGAAGTAAAAAATTGGGAATAGCTAGAAAAAACAAAGGCTAACAATGGTCACAAGACGACAATTGCTAGCCTTGGGTAAAAATACGCTCGTCAACTAAACCATCAGCATCTTCACAACCGCTTTGCGCACCTTCGCCGGTGCGCCAACCGCGCATAGCGGCTTATGCACTTCGCCGGGATAGAACACGACAAAGTCGCCTTCGCTGAGAATCACGGTTTTTTCCTGCGCCCCTTCAGCCAGGAAAGCGATGTCTTTATCCGCCAGCCAGTCGGTATCCGGCTCGCCGGCAGGGAGAACGCTAAAGGTCATGCCCTCCTGACCTTTCAATACAATCTGGATGTCCAGGTAGCGGGCGTGATACTCGGCGCGGCGGTCGGCCATCGGCTCGGTAGTATCTTCAGAAATGAGATAAAACAGATTGTTACCGTCAATATCATGTTTACCCAGCGGCGTCGCGTCGGTGACATGGGCTTTCACGTATTCAATAGCTTTGCGCAGAGGCTCCGGCAACCCGCTTTGCAGATGGTGAATATTTCCAACGATCATAGTAACCTCAAATGTAAAACAGCTTTTCATTTTCAGGTTTTATACCCCCCTTCTGACTGCCATACCACCACTTTTTACGGGTTTTTTGCGTTAACGCATGATTACCCAGGCAAACGTTTACCTGTTTGTGGATTAATCGCTTGATCCGAAAAATGAGCTGCGTATAATGCCACCCGTTTTGCCGGGAGGAATTATGGTTCAGTGTGTACGACATCGCGTCTTACCGCGTCTGAAAACAGACGCTGGCCTGCCGTTTTTCCTTTCCGTTGCATCCGTATTCGTAAAGCCCCTTTTTTAAGGGGCTTTTTTTTTGCCCAGGCGTCAGGAGATAAACATGGCTAACCCGCTATTCCAAAAACATATCATTTCCATAAACGATCTCAGCCGCGAAGACCTTGA
The DNA here is from genome assembly GCF_051835185.1 of Klebsiella sp. K5-306. NCBI lineage: Bacteria > Pseudomonadati > Pseudomonadota > Gammaproteobacteria > Enterobacterales > Enterobacteriaceae > Klebsiella > Klebsiella sp. K5-306. The sequence continues at coordinate 279,914 of NZ_JAIFJY010000005.1, read as the reverse complement.
ACTGGTACTGGCGACCGCTGCAAAACTGAAAGCAAATCCACAGCCGGAGCTGCTCAAGCATAAAGTGATTGCCAGCTGCTTTTTTGAAGCGTCGACCCGCACACGCCTGTCTTTTGAAACCGCCATGCACCGCCTGGGCGCCAGCGTGGTCGGTTTCTCAGACAGCAGCAACACCTCGCTGGGCAAAAAAGGCGAAACCCTGGCCGACACCATCTCGGTCATCAGCACCTACGTCGATGCTATCGTGATGCGCCACCCGCAGGAAGGCGCGGCGCGCCTGGCGACCGAGTTCTCCGGCGGTATTCCGGTACTCAACGCCGGCGATGGCGCTAACCAGCATCCGACGCAGACCCTGCTCGATCTCTTCACCATTCAGGAGACGCAGGGCCGTCTGGAAAATCTTAACGTGGCGATGGTCGGCGACCTGAAGTATGGCCGTACCGTCCACTCCCTGACGCAGGCGCTGGCGAAATTTAACGGCAATCGCTTCTACTTTATCGCGCCGGACGCGCTGGCCATGCCGCAGTACATTCTCGATATGCTCGACGAAAAAGGCATTGCCTGGAGCCTGCATAACGCGATTGAAGAGGTGATGGAAGAGGTGGACATTCTGTATATGACTCGCGTACAGAAAGAGCGTCTCGACCCGTCAGAATATGCCAACGTCAAGGCGCAGTTTGTTCTGCGCGCCGCCGACCTGGAAGGCGCCCGTGAGAATATGAAGGTGCTGCATCCGCTGCCGCGCATTGACGAAATTACCACCGATGTTGATAAAACGCCGCACGCCTGGTACTTCCAGCAGGCGGGCAACGGCATCTTCGCGCGCCAGGCGTTACTGGCGCTGGTACTGAATAGCGATCTGGCGCTGTAAGGGGAAATAAAGATGACACACGACAATAAATTACAGGTAGAAGCCATCAAACGTGGCACCGTTATCGACCATATCCCGGCGCAGGTCGGTTTTAAGCTGCTGACGCTGTTCAAACTAACCGAAACGGATCAGCGCATCACCATCGGCCTGAACCTGCCGTCAGGCGAAATGGGCCGTAAGGATTTAATCAAAATTGAGAACACCTTCCTGACCGATGAGCAGGTCAACCAGCTCTCCCTGTATGCGCCTCAGGCCACGGTGAACCGCATTGATGAGTATGAAGTCGTTGGTAAATCCCGACCGAATCTGCCGGACCGTATCAATAACGTGCTGGTATGCCCGAACAGCAACTGCATCAGCCACGCCGAGCCGGTGTCCTCCAGCTTTGCGGTGAAGAAACGTGAAAACGATATCGCGCTGAAGTGCAAATACTGTGAAAAAGAATTTTCACATCATGTCGTGCTGGCAAACTAAATTTATTAGCGTCATCAGGAGCAGCCCCGAAAAGGGGCCTGTTCCTGAAAGCATCATATACATTAAACGCGCGGCTGCCATTTCAATGTTCGTTTAAAAAGGCATCACTCTGTCTCAGTTTATTATCATTTACGATCGTTTCACCTCATTGCTAAAATGAGTCATTATTTATATTCATCATTAAATATCATCGATATTGCTCCGGTATTTTTCGCTTTATACACTGCATAAACGCTTTCCAATAATTAATCATTGTTCACTGGATGAATTATGCAACTGAAGAAATTATCGATATATACCGCCGCATTATTATTTACCTCCTCGGCGTTGGCTCATGGCTACGTGGCGTTTCCGCCCAGTCGGGCCTATCAATGTAATACAGGCAAAAACAGCGACTGCGGCTCAGTACAGTGGGAGCCGCAAAGCGTTGAGCAAGCGAGCGGTTTTCCTGAAGGCGCAATGCCGCCGGACGGTCAACTGGCCAGCGCGGGTAAAGCCAACTTCTCGCAGCTTGATAGCCAGAGCCCGACTCGCTGGGCTAAAAGCGCAATAAAGAGCGGGGAAAATAACTTCATCTGGCACCATTCTGCCCCCCATAAAACTACCAACTGGCGTTATTACATAACCAAACAGAACTGGGACCAAAATAAGCCGCTGACGCGCAGCGATTTTGAAAGTAAGCCCTTCTGTCAAATTGACGGTAACGGCATGACGCCGGCTATTGAGGTCACCCACTCATGTAATGTGCCAGAGCGTACCGGTTATCAGGTTATTTATGCAGTCTGGGAAATCGCCGATACGGCAAATAGTTTTTATCAGGCCATTGACGTCGATTTTGGCGGTACCGGCGATGACGCTGAGAACAGTTCCCTCTGGACAACGCAGCTTACCGGTCAGCTGAGCGGAAAAGATCTTCATGCTGGTGATAAAGTCATTGCCCATTTCTTTAATGCCAGCGGAGAGGTTCATTCGCTGCAAACGGAATTGACTATTGCCAGCGAAGCGCAAGGGAAATCCAGCCAATGGTCTTACGATTTGGCGGAAGTCATTAATACCGCACACCATGATAGCCTGCGTGCCGGAGTAAAAGACGGCAGTGGCAACATTAATCCCATCTATGGCGTTAACCAGGTGTATGCGCCGCAAGGCAGCGCGTTGCAAAGCGTCACGCTGAGTTATAGCGAATCGCAAGCGGACGATACCGCGAAAGAATCCCTGAGCCTCAGCAACGTCGCCGTAACCCCCATCGAAAACGGCAAAGCAACGGTGACTTTCAACGCCGCGGCCAAAGGCGAAATGCATCTCACCGCCGTCGTCAGCGATCATGCGGGTGCAGAGAAAGGGAGTCTCCAGCAAACGATAGATAATCGCTCTCTGCCGTTATCGATTCCACTGACCAACGTTCAGGCAGGCCATCATATGCTGCGCTACTCAGCCAGTAATGCGCAGGGCGCCATCATCAGCCAGGGTGTGATCAACCTGATGCTGGAAGAGAAGAGCGAGCCAACGCCAGCGCCTGCGGGAAACTACGATTATACCTTCCCGGATAACATGAAAAGCTATACGGCGGGGACGAAGGTCATGCAGCCTAAAAATGGCAAAGTGTACCAATGTCGTCCGTTCCCCTACAGCGGCTACTGCGTACAGTGGAGCCAACACGCCAGCCAGTACGAGCCGGGGGTTGGCTCTGACTGGGCGATGGCCTGGGCCGAAGTCGCCCAATAATTTCTCCCGGCGGCTCACGCCTTATGCGGATAGCGCCCTGCGTTATCCGCTTTTCTCCTTCGCAAAATGCGGCCTGCTTAATGATAAAGCAGCCAGCACTCTTTATAATGGCCCACGCCAGTCTGATTACATTTAAATATTTCAGGAGAACTCATGTCTAAAACTATCGCGACGGAAAATGCGCCAGCAGCCATCGGCCCGTACGTTCAGGGCGTTGATCTGGGTAACATGATCATCACTTCCGGGCAGATCCCGGTAGACCCGAAAACCGGCAGCGTGCCGGAAGAGGTTGCTGCTCAGGCGCGTCAGTCGCTGGAGAACGTGAAAGCTATCGTCGAAGCCGCGGGCCTGAAAGTGGGCGATATCGTTAAAACCACCGTTTTCGTGAAAGACCTCAACGATTTCGCAACCGTTAACGCTGCGTATGAAGCCTTCTTCACCGAGCACAACGCCACCTTCCCGGCGCGCTCCTGCGTAGAAGTGGCGCGTCTGCCGAAAGACGTGAAGATTGAGATTGAAGCGATCGCCATTCGCCGCTAATCATAGACAGTATGAACAAAGGCAGCCCGTGGCTGCCTTTGTTGTTTCTGCTCTTAAAGCGCCTCGCTCACTGCCAGCCGTAGCGACGGCTGTAAAAGCCCTTAACCATTTGGGTCAGGGTCATATAGCCCGCCAGGATAGCAATCAGCCATGGGAAGTAGCTTAACGGCAGCGCCTGAAGCTGTAGATACCCCGCCAGCGGTGAGAACGGCAGCGCTACCCCAACCACCATGACCAGCAGCGTCATCACGATCAGCGGCCAGGCCGCGCGGCTCTGGATAAAGGGGATCCGCCGCGTGCGGATCATATGCACGATCAGCGTCTGTGACAGCAGGCCCACCACAAACCAGCCGGACTGGAACAGGGTCTGATGTTCCGGCGTATTGGCGTGGAACACCCACCACATCAGGCAGAACGTCAGAATATCGAATATCGAACTGATCGGCCCAAAGAAGACCATAAAGCGCCCGAGATCCGCCGGGTTCCAGCGCTGCGGTTTACGGATCTGCTCATCGTCAACGTTATCAAACGGAATGGCGACCTGGGAGACATCGTACAGCAGATTCTGGATCAGCAGATGCAGCGGCAGCATCGGCAAAAACGGCAGGAAGGCGCTGGCCACCAGCACGCTGAACACGTTGCCGAAGTTGGAGCTGGCGGTCATTTTGATGTATTTGAGCATATTAGCGAAGGTCCGGCGGCCTTCAATAACTCCCTCTTCCAGCACCATCAGGCTCTTCTCCAGCAGGATGATATCCGCCGCTTCACGAGCAATGTCCACGGCGCCGTCGACGGAAATACCGATATCCGCCGCGCGCAGCGCCGGGGCGTCGTTAATGCCGTCGCCCATAAATCCCACCACGTGTCCTTCGCGTTTCAGCAGAGTCACGATACGCTCTTTGTGCAACGGCGCCAGGCGCGCAAACAGGGTGGTACGTTTTGCCAGCTCGGCCAGTTCATCATCGCTCAGCGCTTCAACCTGGCTGCCGATCACCACGTCCCCCGCATCCAGACCTACTTCGTGGCAGACTTTGGCCGCCACCAGCTCGCTGTCTCCGGTCAGGATTTTGACCGTAATACCGCTGGCCTTCAGCGCTTTCAGCGCCGGGGCTGTGGTCTCTTTAGGCGGATCCAGAAAGGCGATATAGCCTTCAAGGATCAAGTCGGATTCATCCGCGCGCTGGTAGTCGCCTTCGCGGGCGGGCAGATACTTCGTCGCCACCGCCACCACGCGCAATCCCTGACGATTGAGGCTGTCGGTCACCCGACGGATGCGCCGCAGCATGGTGTCGTCCAGCGGTACGATGTCGCCGTTATAGCGCACTTGGGTCGAGACGTTGAGGATCTCCTGCAGCGCCCCTTTGCAGATCAGTTGATGAACGTTGCTCTGCTCCTGCACCACCACCGACATGCGGCGACGCTCAAAATCGAACGGGATCTCATCCACTTTCTGCCAGCGTTCCGCCAGCCCGCGCGCCGACTCCTGTTCAACGCCTTCCAGCACTGCGGTATCGAGCAGATTCTTCAGTCCGGTCTGATAGTGGCTGTTCAGCCAGGCCGTATGCAGCACGCGTTCGCTCACCTTGCCGGAGACATCGGTGTGGTTCTCCAGCACGATTTTATCCTGCGTCAGGGTACCGGTTTTATCGGTGCACAGAATATCCATCGCGCCAAAGTTCTGTATCGCGTCGAGGTGCTTGACGATCACTTTCTGTTTTGACAGCTTCACCGCCCCGCGCGCCAGGGTCGAGGTGACGATCATCGGCAGCATCTCCGGGGTCAGACCCACCGCGACGGAGAGCGCGAACAGCGCCGCTTCCCACCAGTCGCCTTTGGTATAGCCGTTAATCAGCAGCACAACCGGCGTCATCACCAGCATAAAGCGGATCAGCAGCATGCTGACCCGGCTGATCCCTTTCTGAAAGGCGTTCGGCTCGCTTTCCTGCTCGCTAACGCGGCCAGCCAGTTGACCAAACCAGGTACCGCCGCCGGTGGCGAAAACAATCGCCTGCGCCGAACCGCTCACCACGTTGGTGCCCATAAAGCACAGAGTGTCGCACTCCAGCGGGTTCGTCTGCAGCGGGTCGCGGGTGCGGGCGACTTTTTCAACCGGCAGCGATTCACCGGTCAACGACGCCTGGGCGACAAACAGATCGCGCGCCTGAATAACGCGCAGGTCTGCGGGGATCATGTCTCCCGCCGATAGCTTAACGATATCCCCCGGCACCAGCTGGTCGATGGGCAGCTCGCACCAGCGGCTTTCACCCTGCTCATTCACCACCCGCAGTACCGTCGCGGTATTGCTGACCATCGCCTTCAGGGCGTCCGCCGCTTTGGTCGAGCGGGCTTCCTGGATAAAGTTCAGCAGCGTGGAGATCCCCACCATCAGGGCGATGACCGCCGCGGCAAACAGATCTTCCGTCGAGTAGGAGACGATACCCAGGACGGTCAACAGCAGGTTGAAGGGGTTGCGATAGCAGCTCCACAGATGCACCCACCAGGGTGACGGCTTCTGCGCCGGGATCTGGTTTTCGCCATACCGGGCGATTTTCTGCGCCACTTCGCCTGCATTGAGCCCTTCCGGATGGCTGGCGAAAGCGCGCCAGATTTCATTCTCATCCATTGCCGCGACGTTCAGGCACTGCTTGCCAAGAGAATCGGGGATTGGCGCGCTCGCCATATTGCGGGCATCAGGAAGCGGATCGCGCTGGACTAAACGATGCGGTAAATGGCGGCCAAGCTGGGCGAACAGCTGGCGGGTAAAATTTTTCAACATAAACGGTCCCTCCGCGCTCGCACGAGCGAACGCAGCGCTAACGACAGGCGCAAGTCAACCTTACCTGTCAGGCATGTTATTTTTATGGCAGGGACATCAAAGACATCGCTGCTTTACGCTTCCGGTAAAGCAGCGCTAAGCAGATTTACCGGAAAAAGTGGTAGCTCCATCGAGGATGAGGAGTGGGATCGGGGTCCATAAAATCTCCGGTAAATGAATACAAACGGCGCGAATTATAACGTCACCGATAATCTATTTGTGGCTATTATGGCGATGATACCCCCCGGCAACTAAACCAGACGTAAACCAGACTTTGCTCATTGTGGTTTCGTTGAGTAGCATTAGGCTCACTTTAAGCGGACGACAACGAGAACCCTGCATGCAAAACCGGCTGACCATCAAAGATATCGCGCGCTTAAGCGGCGTCGGGAAATCGACGGTATCGCGCGTGCTTAATAACGAAAGCGGCGTTAGCGAACGCACTCGCGAGCGAGTCGAAGCGGTGATGCAGCAGCACGGTTTTTCACCCTCTCGTTCTGCCAGGGCGATGCGCGGCCAAAGCGACAAAGTGGTGGCGATTATCGTCACGCGTCTGGATTCATTGTCGGAAAACCTTGCCGTCCAGACCATGCTGCCCGCCTTTTACGAGCAGGGCTACGATCCGATTATGATGGAAAGCCAGTTCTCCCCGGCGCTGGTAGAGGAGCATCTCGGCATGCTCGCCCGGCGCAATATCGACGGCGTGGTGCTGTTTGGTTTTACCGGCATCCATGAAGAGATGCTCACCCCGTGGCGGGAGACGCTGGTGCTGCTGGCCCGCGACGCGCCGGGCATCGCCTCCGTGTGCTATGACGATGAAGGGTCGATCAGGATGCTGATGCAGCGCCTGTACGATCGCGGGCATCGCCACATTAGCTTCCTCGGCGTTCCGCACAGCGACGTCACCACCGGGCAGCGCCGCCACCAGGCCTACCTCGATTTCTGCCGTCAAAAGCACCTCTCGCCCCTTGCCGCGCTGCCAGGCCTGGGCATGAAGCAGGGCTACGAAAACGTCGCCTGCCTGCTGTCGGCTGAAACCAGCGCGCTGGTCTGCGCCACCGACACCCTCGCGCTGGGGGCCAGCAAATATCTCCAGCAACAGGGTATCGATCATCTCCAGCTTGCCAGCGTCGGCAGCACGCCGCTGATGAAGTTTCTCCACCCGGAGATCCTGACCGTCGATCCCGGCTACGCCGAGTCCGGACGCCAGGCGGCTAAGCAGCTGATCGAGCAGATCGCCGGCAGTCGGGAGCCTCGTCAAATCGTCATTCCCGCCGTACTGAATTAAGCCTGTCTTAACGATTTATGTGATCTTCGCTGCGTTTCGGGAACGTTCCCATTTTGCAATTCAAACGGAGCGAGTAGGATCCACTGCAAGTTAAATGCAACCTCTCCCCTCGGTCATGAGGCCTCATCATGAGTAAAGTAAATCAGCAGGACATCGATAAACTTATCGAACTGGTGGGCGGACGCGATAATATCGCCACCGTCAGCCACTGTATTACCCGTCTGCGCTTTGTGCTGAATAATCCAGCCATTGCCAAACCGAAAGAAATTGAACAACTACGCATGGTGAAGGGCTGCTTTACCAACGCCGGTCAGTTCCAGGTGGTGATCGGTACCGAGGTTGGCGACTACTATAATGCGCTACTGGCGACCACCGGCCAGGCCAGCGCGGATAAAGAGCAGGCCAAAAAAGCCGCACGCCAGAATATGAAGTGGCATGAACAGCTCATTTCACATTTCGCGGAGATCTTCTTCCCGCTGCTACCTGCGCTGATCAGCGGCGGCCTGATCTTAGGCTTCCGCAACGTGATCGGCGATCTGCCAATGAGCAACGGCCAGACGCTGGCGCAGATGCATCCGTCGCTGAAAACCCTTTATGACTTCCTGTGGCTGATTGGCGAGGCGATCTTCTTCTACCTGCCGGTGGGTATCTGCTGGTCTGCGGTAAAGAAAATAGGCGGCACGCCGATCCTCGGCATCGTGCTGGGCGTTACGTTAGTTTCTCCGCAGCTGATGAACGCCTACCTGCTGGGTCAGCAGGTGCCGGAGGTATGGAACTTCGGCCTGTTTACGATTGAGAAAGTCGGCTACCAGGCGCAGGTGATTCCGGCCTTGATGGCGGGGCTGGCGCTCGGCTTTATTGAAACGCGGTTGAAACGCATCGTGCCTGACTATCTTTACCTGGTGATCGTGCCGGTCTGTTCGCTGATCCTGGCGGTCTTCCTCGCGCACGCCTTTATCGGACCGGTTGGCCGCATGATTGGCGACGGCGTGGCCTGGGCCGTGCGTCATCTGTTAACCGGCAGCTTTGCGCCGATTGGCGCCGCGCTGTTCGGCTTCCTGTACGCCCCGCTGGTGATCACCGGAGTCCATCAGACCACGCTCGCCATCGATATGCAGATGATTCAAAGCATGGGCGGTACGCCGGTATGGCCGCTGATTGCGTTGTCCAACATCGCTCAGGCGTCGGCAGTGGTGGGGATAATCATCGCCAGCCGTAAACAGAACGAACGCGAAATCTCCGTTCCGGCCGCCATTTCCGCCTATCTCGGCGTGACGGAACCCGCTATGTACGGTATCAATCTGAAATACCGCTTCCCGATGCTTTGCGCGATGGTCGGCTCCGGTCTTGCCGGGCTGCTGTGCGGACTGAACGGTGTGATGGCCAACGGCATCGGCGTCGGTGGCCTGCCGGGCATTCTCTCTATTCAACCCACCTACTGGCAGGTTTACGCACTGGCGATGGCCATTGCCGTGATTGTGCCGATTGTCCTGACGACGGTCGTTTACCAGCGCAAATTCCGCCAGGGCACCTTACAGATTGTCTGACATCTTATTTTCGGGGCGCGCTGTCGCCCCCCTTTTTTGTAGCAGGAACGCAATATGAATACCCTTCCCCTCTGGTGGCAAAACGGCGTTATTTATCAAATCTATCCGAAGAGTTTCCAGGATACGACCGGCACCGGTACCGGCGATCTGCGCGGTGTCACCTCCCGCCTCGACTATCTGCAAAAGCTTGGCGTTGACGCTATCTGGCTGACGCCGTTCTACGTCTCACCGCAGGTGGATAACGGCTACGATGTGGCCAACTATACCGCTATCGGCCCCGCCTACGGCACGCTGGACGATTTCGACGAGCTGGTGGCTCAGGCGAAGGCGCGAGGAATTCGTATCGTGCTGGATATGGTGCTGAACCACACTTCGACCGAGCATGCCTGGTTCCGGGAAGCGCTCAGCAAAGAGAGTCCGTATCGCCAGTTCTATATCTGGCGCGACGGCGAGCCGACCACCCCGCCGAACAACTGGCAATCTAAGTTTGGCGGCAACGCCTGGCAGTGGCACGCCGAAAGCGAGCAGTACTATCTGCATCTGTACGCCGTTGAGCAGGCGGATCTGAACTGGGAAAACCCTGCCGTGCGCGCAGAACTGAAAAAAGTCTGCGAATTTTGGGCCGATCGCGGCGTCGACGGCCTGCGCCTGGACGTGATCAATGTTATCTCCAAAGACCAGTCCTTCCCGTCCGATACCGCTGGCGATGGCCGCCGCTTTTATACCGACGGTCCGCGATCGCACGAATTTTTGCAGGAGATGAGCCGCGATGTCTTCACCCCGCGAAATCTGATGACGGTGGGCGAAATGTCCTCCACCACGCTTGAACATTGCCAAAAATATGCGGCGCTCGACGGCAGCGAACTCTCGATGACCTTTAACTTCCACCATCTGAAGGTGGACTACCCCGGCGGAGAGAAGTGGACGCTGGCGCGACCGGATTTTGTGGCGTTGAAATCGCTGTTCAGGCACTGGCAGCAGGGAATGCACAATCGCGCCTGGAATGCGCTGTTCTGGTGTAACCACGATCAGCCGCGCATCGTCTCCCGTTTCGGTGATGAAGGGGAATACCGCGTCCCGGCGGCGAAAATGCTGGCGATGGTGCTGCACGGCATGCAGGGCACGCCCTATATTTATCAGGGCGAAGAGATTGGCATGACTAATCCGCACTTTACGCGCATCACCGATTATCGCGACGTTGAGAGCCACAACATGTATATCGAACGTGCGGCTCAGGGCCGGGACGCGAATGAACTGTTGGCGATTCTGGCCAGTAAATCGCGCGATAACAGCCGCACGCCCATGCAGTGGAACCGCGGTGAAAACGGCGGATTCACCGCAGGCGAGCCGTGGATTGCGCTGTGCGACAACTATCGCGAGATTAACGCCGAAGCAGCGCTGGCGGACCCGGAATCCGTGTTTTATGCCTATCAGCAGCTGATTGCGCTGCGCAAGAGCACGCCGGTGCTGACCTGGGGCGATTACCAGGACCTGCTGCCGGAACATCCGTCGCTGTGGTGCTACCGCCGTCAGTGGCAGGGACAAACGCTGGTCGTCGTGGCGAACCTGAGCCGCGAGTTCCAGCGCTGGCAGCCGGAAGCCATGAGTGGCGACTGGCGGACGCTCATGAGCAACTACGCGGAAGCGGCGAACCGCCCTGCCGATATGACCCTGCGCCCGTTTGAAGCGGTATGGTGGCTGCAGGAGTAACCCCCTCCCCGGCTTGCGCTACGCTTAGCCGGGCTACCGATTCACAGCCGTCTGCGGGCCGGTAGCCCGGGCAGGCGCGTCAAGCGCCGCCTCCGGGAATACGCTTTAAATACGGTCAGCCGCCGACAGCGTCGCGCTGGCCTCCGGCTGCGCGGACGCCTGCTCTTCTTTCGCCTTCAGGCGATCCCATACCCGGAAGAACGGATAGTAGATCACCAGCGAGATCGCCAGGTTCACCACCTGCAGCACCGCGCCGGAAATATGCCCTCCGGTCGCCAGATAGCCGCTCATAAAAATAGGCGTGGTAAACGGTAGCGCAATCCCCGCCGGCTTCATTACCAGCCCGGTGGCCATCGCGGTATACGAGACAATCACCAGCAGGACCGGCGTCAAAATAAACGGCAGGAAAAAGTACGGGTTCATTACCAGCGGAATGCCGAATACCATCGGCTCGCTGATATTAAACAGCGCCCCCGGTGCGGCGATTTTCCCCAGCTGTTTCATCTGCTGGCTACGGCTGCGCAGCAGCATAAAAATCACCAGCCCCAGCAGCGCACCGGTACCGCCGGGCGCAATCCACAGATCATAAAACTGCTGGGTAATGATATGCGGGATCGGCAGTCCATTCTGAAACGCTTCCAGGTTTTCCGACATATTCGACAGCCAGACCGGGCGAATAAACACCAGCACAATGGTGTCGCCGTGCAGCCCCAGGGTCCACAGGATACCAATCAGGATCACCGAGATAATCATCCCCGGCAGCGAACCGCCGACGTGCGACATGGGAATACCGATAAGGGTGGTAATCATGCTATTGATATCGCCGAACGGCGAAGCTTCAACGATCAGGCGCAGCGCCAGCACCACGGCCAGCACGCAGAAACCGGGGATCAGGGCGAGAAAAGATTTCGCCACCGCGGGCGGTACGCCGTCCGGCATGCGGATCACCAGATTACGGCTGGCCACCAGGCGATAAATCTCTGTAGAGAGCAGCGAAATCACAATCGCCACAAACAGTCCCTGGCTGCCAATCATCCCCACCGGCAGCACGCCTTTGACGATTTGCGCCGCTGAACCGTCTGCCGGCGTAAAGAGCGTCACCTGGGGGATTGTCATCACAAACGCCACCAGCGACATCGCCCCGGCGCTTAGCGGATCCAGGGTGCGATATTTCTCCGCCAGCCGGTAGGCAATGCCGAAGGCGGAGAGCAGCGCCATGATGTCATAGGTCGCTTTGACAGGGTACAGCATCTTATCGCACCAGGCACCGCCAAACACGCTGGCCATCAGCTCACCGTAACCAGGGATCGGCAGATAAGCGAATATCAGGAAAAACGAACCGATCAGCATAAACGGCATATTAAGGATAATGCCGTCACGTACCGACAGGACATGCTTCTGCCCGCCGATTTTCAGCGCGGCGGGCATGACATAGCGTTCAATAAATGAAGTACGAGACATAGTGGTATCCCCGAAGGCGGAAAAGTTTAGTTAAACTGCGTTAACCAGGGGCGGTTGATGGTTAACACCTCATCAAGCAGCGCCCGGGCATCGGTCACATTCCCGACCAGCGGGTTACTCACCAGCGCCAGCAGCGCGCTATCCCGGCAGCCGTGGACCGCGGCCTCAATCGTCAAGCGCTCGAAGGCTTTCACCTGTTGCGTCAGTCCGTTCATGATCGGCGGCAGCGCGCCAAAGGCCAGCGGTCGTGCGCCCTGCGCGTCAATAATGCTGTTAATTTCCACCACCGCATCATCATCGAAGCCGTGAATCGCGCCGTTGTTGCGGGTGTTGACGACCATCTCCTTGCCAAGATTGTTGTAGATGGCGTTAATCAGCTCCACCGCCACTTCGGAGTAGTACGCACCGCCGCGGAAGCTCAGCTGTTCGGGCTTTTCATCCAGATCGGGCCGGGCATAGATATCAAACAGCTCCTGTTCCACCTTCATCACCTGCTCTGCGCGGGTGCCTTTGGTTTTTGCCGCTTCAATCTCTTCCGCCAGCATCGCCGGCGTCAGCCAGTAATAGCGATGATAGGGACAGGGGATCGCCTTCAGGGCCCGCAGAAACTCCGCCGGCCACGGCAGCGATTGAATATTGTTCATCGAGAGCGATTGACCGTCACACAGCATGTCGATGACCTTGCTGGTCACCTCTTCCCGCCCCTGCATCACCTTGTGTACCCAGACCATATGATTCAGCCCGGCGAAGCTCAACCGAACCTCCTCTTCTTTTGCGTCCAGCATTCCGGCAATCATATGCTGCATATTGATGGGCACGTTGCACAGGCCGATGATTTTGGCGCTGCTGTAGCGACTCACCGCTTCCGTCACAATCCCGGCCGGATTGGTAAAATTGAGGATAAAGGCATCGGGCGCCAGCGCTTCCACCTTGCGGGCAACCTGTAAAATCACCGGAATAGTGCGCAGCGCTTTGGCAAATCCGCCGACGCCGGTAGTTTCCTGGCCCAGCAGCTGATACTTCAGCCCCAGACGCTCATCCGCCGCCCGCGCCGCCAGCTGACCAACCCGCAGCTGAGTCAGCACAAATTTAGCGCCGCGAATGGCCTCATCCAGGCTGAAATGCACGCTGACCTTAACCTGTTCGAGGCCATGGCGCTTAAACATACGCTGGGTCAGCGCGGCGATAATCGCCACTTTCTCGCGCCCGGCGTCAACATCGACCAGCGCCAGCTCCGTGACCGGAATCTGCTGATGGCGAAGGATGATGCCTTCGATAAGTTCCGGCGTATAGCTGCTGCCGCCGCCGATTACAGCTATTTTCAATGCTTGCATAGTGGCCTCATTTTTGGCGTACAGATCCCCGCGCAAGGCCGCAGTGGCTTTGCGAAATGAACGCGTTGATGGGAAAGCGTTAGTGGTTCAGCAGAGCGAGCGCTTTATCCAGTACGGCGGCCCCGCGCATCATGCCGTAATCCGCCATGTCGATCACCGCCACGGCTTTTCCGTGCGGGGCAGCAAGCTCCGTCAACCGGGCCGCTTCATACTTCACCTGCGGCCCAAGCAAAATCACGTCGGCATTGGGCAACTCGCGCTCAAACTCGGCGACGGGTACAGCGTAAATCTCCAGCGCCAGCGCGCGCTGTTGCGCCTCGGCTTTCATTTTGTTAACCAGCATGCTGGTGGACATTCCGGCGGCGCAGCACAGGACAATACGTGGCATAATTCCTCCCCATGGGTTTTGCTTGAGCGAGTGCTAAACAGGCACCATCGACTATAGGGCGAGGTGCGGGTACAGAAGAAGGCTATATGAAAATTTTTTTCACGTACGTGATCGAGGCGTTATTTTTCATCCTTATAATTGCCCATAAAAAGCCGAACCAGCAATAATCCCAGGCATTACGCGTGATTAAGTGGTATAAAAAGCCATCATTATTTGAAAAATATTTTCAATCTGGCGGTGGCAGAGAGAGGCTGAAAGCATGGATATCGTAGGACAGTTACAGGAAGGCATGACTCGCTTAAGCGCTCAGGAATCGAAGGTCGCGGCATTTATTCTGCAGAATTTAAGTTTTACCGCCAGCGCCTCGATTGATGAACTGGCGGCGCGCGCTGGCGTGAGCGCAGCCACGATTACCCGCTTTGCCCGCTCCGTAGGCTGCGAGGATATTCGTGATTTGCGTAAGCAGCTGGCGCAGGCTTGCGAACGGCGCACCGGTTGGCTAAACGAAGAGAGCGCCGCGCTGCCCGCCGCGTGGCGCGACAAATTAAGCCTGATTAGCACAAGTCTGGAACAACAGCTGGTAAGCACCCCCGAATCTACGCTGCAAAAGCTGCGCACGCGTCTGCAAAATGCCCGCGCCGTACACTGTTTCGCCCTTGGCGCACAGGATATTGCGCTGGCCACGCTGCTCCAGCACCAGCTGCTCTCCATCGGGATCGTGATGAATCTCTGCCAGGACAGCGCCCTGATGCGCATGATAGCCAGTACCCTTAGTGACGATCATCTTCTGCTGGTGCTGGCAACCGGCGAGGCCGATGCGATTTTGCAGGGCGCGACCCTGCTGGCCCGGGTACAAGAAGCGACAATTTTCGCCCTCACTCCCGCCGACCATTCATTAAGCAATATGGCCTCCGCGCTGCTGCCCCTGCCCGAGAATGCACAAGCCGCCCGCTACGCCCTGCTGCTGCTGGTCGACCTGCTTAACGACGCGCTGCTCGCCTGACGTTATCCCTATCGGGCCTGAATTTCCTGCGTTCAGGCCCCATTTTTGCTTATTTTATAAGCGGATAAATTTACATTAAGCGCAAGCGCCCATCATTCCTGCTCTCCTCTTTTTACTTTGTTCTGCATCAATAAAATTGCAAACATCTTTGATGCAAAGCACTACATATAGAACTTAAAATGCGCCCCGGCCCCACATATTGTATTAATAGTCTATTATGTCACCACAACCCATCGTACCCGGGCGGTGATGGGATGTGGATAAAAAGGGCCGGGATCGGAGGGAAACGGCGGCAGCTATAGCGCCCCGGGACTTCGGTTAACCTTCCGCCTCTGTGGATAACCTGTTCTATAAAAAGTATGGAGTGATCATGACACCGCATGTGATGAAACGCGATGGCTGTAAAGTGCCGTTCAAGTCAGAGCGCATTAATGAAGCAATTCTACGTGCAGCTAAAGCAGCGGGAGTCGATGACGCAGACTATTGCGCCACCGTCGCAGAAGTCGTTAGCCAGCAAATGCAGGGCCGTACCCAAGTTGATATCAACGAGATCCAGACCGCCGTTGAGAATCAGCTGATGTCCGGCCCTTACAAGCAGCTGGCGCGTGCCTACATTGAATATCGCCACGACCGCGATAGCCAGCGTGAAAAACGCGGTCGTCTGAACCAGGAAATTCGCGGCCTGGTTGAGCAGACCAACTCGGCGTTACTCAACGAGAACGCCAACAAAGACAGTAAAGTTATTCCTACCCAGCGCGATCTGCTGGCGGGTATCGTGGCTAAACACTATGCGCGTCAGCACCTGCTGCCGCATGATGTAGTGATGGCGCACGAGCGCGGCCTGATCCACTATCACGATCTCGACTATTCGCCATTCTTCCCGATGTTCAACTGCATGCTGATCGATCTTAAAGGCATGCTGACGCAGGGTTTTAAAATGGGCAACGCCGAGATTGAGCCGCCGAAGTCCATCTCTACCGCCACCGCGGTAACGGCGCAGATTATCGCGCAGGTCGCCAGCCATATTTATGGCGGCACGACCATCAACCGCATCGATGAAGTGCTGGCGCCGTTTGTTACCGAAAGCTTCAATAAGCACCGTAAAATTGCCGAGGAGTGGCAAATCCCCGACGCCGAAGGTTATGCCCGTTCCCGCACCGAGAAAGAGTGCTACGACGCCTTCCAGTCGCTGGAATATGAAGTGAACACCCTGCATACCGCCAACGGTCAGACGCCGTTCGTCACCTTCGGTTTCGGCCTCGGTACCAGCTGGGAATCGCGTCTGATTCAGCAGTCCATTCTGCGCAATCGCATCGCGGGACTCGGTAAAAATCGCAAAACGGCGGTGTTCCCCAAGCTGGTCTTCGCCATTCGCGACGGCCTGAACCATAAGTTTGGCGACGCGAACTACGACATTAAACAGCTGGCGCTGGAGTGCGCGAGCAAGCGCATGTATCCGGATATCCTCAACTACGATCAGGTCGTGAAGGTGACCGGCTCGTTCAAAACCCCGATGGGCTGCCGCAGCTTCCTCGGCGTGTGGGAAAACGAGGACGGCGAACAGGTGCACGATGGCCGCAACAACCTCGGCGTTATCAGCCTCAACCTGCCGCGTATTGCCCTGGAAGCCCGCGGCGACGAAGCTGTGTTCTGGAAACTTCTGGATGAGCGTCTCCAGCTGGCGCGTAAAGCGCTGATGACCCGCATCGCCCGTCTGGAAGGAGTGAAGGCTCGCGTTGCGCCGATTCTGTATATGGAAGGGGCCTGCGGCGTGCGCCTGAAAGCGGATGACGACGTTTCGGTGATTTTCAAAAACGGCCGCGCGTCGATTTCTCTTGGCTATATCGGTATCCATGAAACCATCAACGCGCTGTTCGGCAATAAGCCTATGTACGATAGCGAAGCGCTGCGTGAAAAAGGCGTCGCCATCGTTCAGCGTCTGCGCGAAGCGGTAGACCAGTGGAAAGACGAGACCGGCTACGGCTTTAGCCTGTACAGCACGCCGAGCGAAAATCTCTGCGACCGCTTCTGCCGTCTGGACACCGCTGAGTTCGGCGTGATCGAAGGCGTCACCGACAAAGGGTATTACACCAACAGCTTCCACCTCGATGTGGAGAAGAAGGTGAACCCGTACGATAAAATCGATTTTGAAGCGCCTTACCCGCCGCTGGCTAACGGGGGCTTTATTTGCTACGGCGAGTACCCGAATATTCAGCACAACCTGCGGGCGCTGGAAGACGTGTGGGATTATAGCTATCAGCACGTGCCCTATTACGGGACCAATACGCCTATCGATGAGTGCTACGAGTGCGGTTTTACCGGTGAGTTCGAGTGTACCAGCAAAGGCTTCACCTGCCCGAAATGCGGCAACCACGATGCCTCTCGCGTGTCGGTAACCCGCCGGGTATGCGGTTATCTCGGAAGCCCGGACGCCCGCCCGTTCAACGCCGGCAAGCAGGAAGAAGTGAAGCGCCGCGTGAAGCATCTGGGCAACGGGCAGATCGGTTAATTCCAGGTGGTTTAACCCCTTCCCCTCTCCCCAACGGGGAGAGGGGGCCGGCCCCGTAGCCGTTTGGCCACTAAGGAGCCGTTCCCGGATCGCGGCGCAAAGCGCCTTATCCGGGCTACAACCCCGTATGCGGCTCTTCGTAGCCCGGCCGAGCGCAGCGACGCCGGGAGCCGTTCCCTTTACAAATGCACAGCCCCTCCGTTTTCACAAAGCAATTAGCGTCAGAGCAAGGCGGTAAACGAGGGAATCCCCGGGAGCGTACATTAAGTACGTGACTGGGGTGAGCGAGCGCAGCCAACGCGGCTATGGCGTTAATTGAGAAGCGAAAAATGAATTACCATCAGTACTACCCGGTAGATATTGTTAACGGTCCGGGCACCCGCTGCACCCTGTTCGTTTCCGGCTGCGTTCACGAGTGCCCCGGCTGCTACAACAAAAGCACCTGGCGGCTGAACTCCGGCATGCCGTTTACCGCCGAGATAGCCGACCGCATCATTGCTGACCTCAACGATACGCGCATCAGGCGCCAGGGGATCACGCTTTCCGGCGGCGACCCGCTGCACCCGCAGAACGTGCCGGAGATCCTTAAGCTGGTGCAGCGCGTTCGCGCCGAGTGCCCCGGCAAAGATATCTGGGTATGGACCGGCTACAAGCTGGACGAACTTAACGACGCGCAGATGCAGGTGGTGGATCTCATCAACGTACTGGTTGATGGCAAATTTGTGCAGGATCTCAAAGACCCGGCGCTAATCTGGCGCGGCAGCAGCAATCAGGTTGTGCATCACCTGAGATAGCCTCTCGCGACAGCCGTTTATTGACGTTCCGATAGACGGCTAGTTTTTCTCGTTTTCCCACAGGAATAACCTAAGCCTTCAATCACCACCTTATCCCGAACCTGATACACCAGTCGGTATCCCGCTGATTTCAGCTGAATTTTATAGCAGTCGGGTCAGCCGCGAAGATTCAATATGAAGGTTCTCCAGCACGACCGCCAGCTGACTTTTGAACTGCTCTTTTACGGTTTCACCCAGCTTATACCATTCTCTGGCAGCGCATCTCAAAACCGGCTGACGCACTCCATGGCCACCGCTTTAAACTCAGCAAAGCTGCGGGTGGCAGCCAGGCGGGGCATTGCGCGCTCGCGCAGGAAGGTGACGAAAATATCGTAGATCGCCATCGCCTCTTCATACTCGCTTTTACTGATGGCGAGCAGGAAGATGATATGCGCGGTTTCATCGCCCCAGGCGATGCCGTGCGGCGCAATCACGGTATAAACCACGGTCTTTTTTGCCAGCAGCCCGAGGGCGTGAGGTAGCGCGATCCCGTCGCCAAGCATGGTACTGACGATAGCCTCACGCTCCGCGACCGAATCATGGAACTCCGCCCCGACAAACCCCTCCTGCTGCAGCTGCTGGCACAGCGTAGCAAACAGCGCCTGCTGATCCATCGGGGTATCTATCACCTGAAAGTGAGTCTCATCAAAATACTTATTCAGCATCCAGGGACGGGTGCGGTCCACCAGCACCAGCTTGCCGATTTGGTCGAGCTGGTAGTCGGTAGGAAATGGCGCAATGGTAACTACCGGCTTATCTTTCTCGCTGATGCGCACGGTGGAAATGACAAAATCTTCCGCGATCTCTTCCCGCTGTTCATATTCGCGCTGCGAGAGGGTGGCGGCAATTTCCAGCTGCGGATACTTACGCTGCAGGATGGCTTCAATCATCCTCACCATCGCATTGCTGGTATCGCAGACCAGCAGCACCTGAGGCTGGCGCTGGTAGCCGATATTGTAATGGCGCTCCAGCCCGACGCCGATATGCAGCACCAGAAAGCCGATCTCGTTTTCGCTGATGGCGTAGGGGGTATATTTTCCCCAGCTGGATACCGCCGCCAGGGTCATGTCCCACGCCATGGGGTAGTGCTGTTTGATATTTTCCAGAAGCGGGTTGGGGATCATTATCTGGTAGCGCACGCGGGTGATCATGGTCTTAATATGGGTCAGCAAATCCGCATGCAGCTGGGCATCCTCCAGCAAATTATAGTTATATTGCTGATTGATATAGCGCAGGATGTAGTTCACCAGCGCTTCGTCGTCGTCGGCGCTGATAGTCCCCGGATCGACATCCTGCACCTGGCGGGCGGCAAGGTGGACGCACAGCCACTCCTCTTCCGCCGGAGCAAGCGGTTTGCCCGCCAGCTGCTGCATCGTATTTGCCAGCTCGCGGGCGGCATCGCGTACGTTTTGCGCGACATCCTCGGCGCTAAAATCGGCTAAAGGATATCCTTCGCTCACTCGGCGCACGGCAACCGCGCCGTACAGGCAAATAAAGCGCTCCCCGGCGTCGGTCAGGCGAACGTGATGGCGGGTTAGCGTTTCCTGCAGCACGCCAGCCAGCAGCGTCGGTACGCTGGCATCAAACGCTTCTTCACCGATAAGCGGGTTCAGCGGCCCCTGCTGACTTAGCTCCCACAGCAGATCGGTCAGGCAGGCGCGAATGGAGACCTCGCTGCCGAACAGCTTCATACCGTGACGCGGCCGGGTCTCAAGGGTGAGCTGATAACGCTGAAAGCGCTCGCGTACGTCAACCATATCGCCCTGTAAGGTGGCGCGGCTGACGAACCACGCATCGGCCAGATCCTCCAGCTTGATTGAGAAAGCGGAAGTTAAAAAGCGCACCAGCAAAAAGTGGATGCGATCCGCCGCGGTTCGCGGGATATGCTGCGCTTTCGGCGCACTCTCTTCCAGCGTCTGATAGCGCGACGAATCGTGAATCACCAGCTGATAACCGCTGCCGCGGGTGAGGATAAACTGCGCGCCATAGTGCTGCAGCAGCGCGTTCAACGCGGTGATGTCCGCGCGCACCGTGCGAGTAGAAACCGACAGCCGCTGCGCCAGCTCCTCCTGGGGCAGCGTTTCGTTTTGCAACAGGGTAAACAGCTGCGCTAAACGTTGATTGGGAAATCGCATGTCAGTTCCTTTTTCTTACGGCTCAGGGTTGAGCGGATATCACCATCTGCGACGGGCTGCCAACCGGGGTATAGTCCGGAGAGAACGTCAGCCTGCCATCCTTCGGCGCGACGCGAAAGCGGGTGATGTTGTCGCTACGCTGGTTCATGACGTACAGCCACTGCCCCTGACTGTCGAGCGTCAGCGTGCGCGGATAGTCGCCGCGGGTCCAGATATCGTCCTGATGGCGCAGGCTGCCGTCGGCCAGCACCGTAAAGTGGCCGATGCTGTTATGCAGTCGATTAGCAACGTACAGCTGCTTGCCGTCGCGGCTCAGAACCAGACCGGCGGCAAAACTGGTGCCCTTATACGCTTCCGGCAGCGCCGAGACCGTTTTCCCCTCGCGCAACAGGCCGCTTTGCTTATCGAGATGATAGAAAGTGAGCGTCGACGCCTCTTCGTTAATTAACCATAGCCCGTCGCCCTGCGGCGTAAACACAAAATGGCGCGGTCCGGCGCCGGGAGATGAGGCCGCAATAAACGGCGGATCGTTCGGCGTTAGCTTCCCGGTGGCGTTATCCAGCCGGTACTGATAGATCCGATCCAGCCCGAGGTCGGTGGAGTAAACGAACTTACCGCTGGGATCGGCGGCGATCATATGGGCGTGGGGGCCGTTATGATCGCTAATGGCAAAACTGCCTTCGACGGCTGCCGCCGGGCGTTCCGCACCCGCAGGGCCTTGATCCTGATGCACGTCCACCGCCTCGCCCAGGTTACCATCTTCTTTCACCGGCAGCACGGCGATACTGCCGCTGACGTAGTTTGCCACCAGCAGATGGCGTCCATCGGGAGTCAGGGAGAGATAAACCGGCCCGGCGCCGCCGGAAGCGACCTGATTCAGCTCACGCAGTTCGCCGTTACTGCCGATGCGCCACGCCTGCACCACACCCTTTTCCACTTCGCTGGCGGCGTACAGGGTTTTGCCATCCGCCGAAACGGTGAGCTGGGCCAGGTTAGGTAGCTTAGCGACCAGCGCTTTATCGCGCAGCTCCCCAGTCTGGTTATCGACGGTAAAGCGATACAGGCCTTCCCCATTGGGGTTGTAGGTACCGACCCAGGCGTACTGGGTTTGCGCAGCGGCGCCGGCGGCGAGCAGAGAGAGTGAAGCAACAAGCAGGTGACGAGCGGTTGGCATGGTGACTCCTTGATGGTTCGGTGGAGGTTTCCCCTTACCCTAATCCTCGCCCATAGGGCCGAGGGCGCAGTTCGGTATTTCTTCGCGCGATCGGCGCAAAAGGCTCCGTCTCTGCTTTTCTCCCTCTCCCTGTCAGGGAGAGGGCCAGGATGGAGGGGCAATCGGCGCTATTGTACTAACTGTTTGGTGATCGAAAGCAGCTGACGCACGTCCGCCGGGCGGGTATTACCGCTGGCTTTATCAATAATCGAACTGTAGATATGCGGGATAATTTTACTCACGCCGGCGTCCAGCGCGATCTGCAGGATCTCGCCGTAGTTTTCCAGATCGATCCCGCCGGTGGGCTCCAGCCAGAAATCATGACGGGCGCAGGCCTCGGCCACCGCAATAAACTCGTCACGATGCTTTAGCCCGCCCATCGGAAAGTATTTAATTGAACTGCCGCCCATATCTTTCAGCAGGGCAATCGCGGTTTCCAGCGGCACGATGCCGTCCGGCGCGCCGCTGCTGAGCGGGCCGGTGGAGATCTTCACCCTTCCCGGCGTACCGGTTGGCGACACCAGGCCGTTAACCACGGTTTCGTTCTGGCCCAGCAGCGCGCGGCTGGTCGCCACGCCGGTAAATACCTGGTTGACGTGCTGCGGCTGCACCTGACGCGAAATTTCGCTGACCATCGCCGACTGGTTCGGGTCGCCCGCGCCCAGCCCCACGGAGAGCGCGTTATCAATCCGCTGCGCGTATTCACGCATATCGGCAACCGCGCTGGCGACGTCCGGGTAATTTTTGGAGAGCACGCCCACCAGTACATGACCTTCCGCCGCCTCATAAATCTCGCTGGCGTTCTCTTTGCTTACCGCCAGCACGTTCAGGCAGACGCGGTCACGATAAAAATTAGGGGTCAGTTTCATGCGTTTTTCTCCTTGTTCAAAACCTCTGCGATGCGACGGGAGACAATCTCCAGTTGCTGCGCGTTCACGCTGCGGACATCAGCTTCAATAATGCCTTCATTTGCTTTATAGCCACGGAAGTAGATGGCGTATTCGCCCTGCTTCAGCGCATTGACCAGATCGCCGGTGTTGACGCCGGTCACCGCTTCATCAAACTTAATCTCCGCCCGCGCGATATCGCGGCCGGCGCTGTCCCAGACCACGCGCGCGGTGACGCCATCGAGCGTATTAAGCTGCTGAATAAACGGCGTCATCTTCGCCACCATCTCTTCACCGCTCTCTTTGCTCGCCGTCAGATAGTGTTCAATGGCGCAGGTCAGGCCGAGGATCCCCTCTTTACCCACCTTCATCGCCCGGCCAATGCCGTTCGACTGGCGTTTGACCCACTCAACGTATTGGGTTTTGCCGATAACCAGCCCGCTGGTCGGCCCTTCTATCGCCTTCGCGCCGCTATAAATCACCAGATCCGCGCCGGCGCGATAGTAGGCCTGGAGGTCTTCTTCCGCCGCCGCATCGACAATCAGCGGCAGATTATGGCTCTTCGCCACCGCTGCCGCCTGCGCCACGTTGAGCATGCTTTTCTGCACGCAGTGGTGGGATTTGATATACAGAATGGCCGCGGTGCGCGGGGTGATAGCCGCCGCCAGCTGCCCGGCAGAACATTCGTTGGCGTAGCCCGCTTCCACCAGCCTGCCGCCGCCCAGCGCTACCATGGTGCCCACCGGCGCGCCAAAGTTGACGTTGTGGCCCTTAGGCAGCACGATTTCGTTGTTTTCAATCGGCGTCACGTGCAGGTTTTCCAGCAGCCAGTCGCTGTCTTTTACCAGCACCGCCGCCACCGACTGGGCGATGCCCGCCGAGGCGCAGGAGACCACGGTCGCCCCTTCCACGTCCAGCAGCTTCGCAATATACGCGCCGGTTTTATTGACCAGATCTTTCATCTCGAAGTACTGGTTCATCCCCGCCATCGCGGCTTCCACGACTTCCTGTCGCGGCGTCGAGACGCCGAGAATGGTCATGCGCCCGGAGGTGTTAATGACCCGCTTTAAATCATATTTCTCAAAAATCGAAGGCATTTTCCGCGCTCCCTTGTTCGGTCAGATAGCCCTTGCCCGCGCGAATGGCGGCAAGCGGCAGCAGAATCTTGTCGGCCTGAAGGCTCTCTTTTTCAGCATCCACCAGCACCGTTGGCATCTGCGCGAGAGTAAACAGCGTCAGGTCGGCGTCATAGCCCACTTCCAGCCGCCCTTTATGGGAAAGATGCAGGCCTTCCGCGGCGTTGGCGGTCACGCAGTCGATAACCTGCGGCAGCGACATCCCTATAGCGAGGAATTTCGACATCACCAGCGCCAGCGAGCGCACCGGACCGTCGATACGGTTGCGGCAGTAGATATCGGAGCTGATGGTGTGCGGCAGAATGCCCATGGCAATCGCCCGGCGCGCCACTTCGAAGCTGAAGCTGGCGGTGCCGTGGCCGATATCAAGGCGCACGCCGCGCTGTAGCGCGCGGGTAATCGAACTCTTCAGCTCGCCGGACGGCGTCAGAATGCGATTGGGCTTGCCGTTATAGCAGTGAGTAATAATGTCGCCGGAGGTCAACAGATCGGCGATTTCATCCAGATCGGGCGGATTGTTGCCGATATGCACCATCAGCGGCAGGCCGCAGTTTTCCTGCTGAATTGCCTTTGCGCGCGCCAGCGGCGTAATGCCGTTTTCACCCACCACGCTGCTGCTCATCCGCGCCTTCAGGCCGACGATAAAGTTCGGGTAGCGGTTGACCGCCTGCTTCACCGCCTCTGCGTCGATATTCGCCATATTGGCCAGTTCATTCTGGGCAATCAGCCCGACGCGGGAAATGTTAAGCAGGGCATAAACCTCGGTCGCGGCTTTGCGGGTCAGTTGGTAGAAGTCATCAACGTCGTCCGCACCGGTGCTGCCCGCGTCAATCACGGTGGTCACGCCGGTAGCAACCCCCACGCTGTCCGGCTCATCATGGTAAATCGGCGAGTTCGGATAGCAGTGAACGTGAGAGTCAATCCAGCCTGCGCTGACGTAATAGCGGCCGTCCAGTTCAAGGGTTTTGCGCGCAGGCGCGCTAATCTCGCCAAGCGCCGCGATTTTACCGTCCCGGATGGCGATATCGGTCAGGGTATCGTCGACGAGGCGCGCACGGCGCAGGAGTAAATCAAACATATCTCTCTCCTGTTAACGCGGGCGCCGAGGCGCCCGCAGGACTTAACTAATCGCCACCGGGAAGATTGACCCAAGAAGCATGGCGCCAAGGATCGCGCCGCCGGTGATAGGCTTCTGCCAGATGTAGAACAGCAGCGCGCCCACCAGGGAACCGATGCCGATTGGAATAGAAGCGGTCATGGCGCTGAGGATAATCAACGGTCCGAGGAAGCGGCCTGAGGCGTTACCGGCCCCCATCATGACGTCCGCGCCGTAGGTGGAGTCGCTCTGGTTGATGGTGAATTTGCGCGCCAGGATAATGATGTAGCCAATGGCGAGCCCCAGCACCAGGCCAGTGACCAGTGAGGCGGCAAAGTTGGCGACCGGGAAAACAAAGCCCGCGCCGAGCAGCAGCGCCGGAACGCCTAAGCCGACGCCGGTCTGGATCGCCCCGCCGATATCCAGAATCCCCACCAGTGAGCCTTCGATAATACGCGCGAACAGGAAGCTGGCGCCGAACGCCGCTACCGCGCCGTAGGCACCGGTATCAATTCCCGCTTTCAGCATCGCCACGAAGGCGACTTCGTTAAACGCGCCGATGCCGTAGAGGTAGTACATATGCGTCCCGGCAAAAACGCCGGCGGAGAGCAGACCAACAAAGATCGGGAACGACCAGTCGGCATACCAAAAACCTTTATTTTGTTCCATGAGAGGCCCCTGTTATTTACCGCTGAGCGAGTTGTGGATCAGTTCCAGCCAGTTCGGCACGGTCAGATGGAAGGATTCAATCATCTTCATGTCGAAACCGCGGAAGAAGCCGCTCAGAACGAACAGCGCAACGATTGCTACCATCATCACTTTGGTGACGCGGTGCCAGCCGCTCTCTTCCACGCCTTTCCCGATCAGGATGCCCAGCACCAGGCCCGGGACGGCGTTACCCATAATCAGCTGCGCCGCGCCGCCGAAAATCGTCGCCCAAAAGCCCGACTTTTTGCCGGCATCAATCGCCGCCAGCCAGAAGATGACCGGCATCACCGTGTTCACCAGCAGGTTTGCCGCCGGAACCAGCACTTTGACCGCCGTCACCTGTAGCGCTTCCGGTACTGAAGAGGCGGTCAGGTTGAGGAAAGCCACAACGATCATGCCGATAATGCCGCAAGCGATGGCCATCTTTTTCGGATCGTGCAGCGTCTCGCCGACGTTGCGGTTTTTGATCATCAGCGCTGCCGCCCCCCAGTTGGGGATGATGCGGTGGTCAACGTCCTGAGTGAAGGAGCCTGCCGCGACGGAAGAGGCCCAGGCGTTGAAGAAGAAGCCCAGACCAAAAGAGAAGTGTGAAGCCGGATCGCCTTCACATGAATTCAGCTCGCCCAAGGTACGAAACGCCCCCATCCCCTGCGTGGTGGGCGCATGAAACATGCGTGCCGCTCCGGCGCCTACGCCGACGCCGACCAGGCCGCCGATGATGAGCGATTTTATTAAAATTATCAGGAACATAGTCTGACCCTTTGGTGAAAATCAGGTTTGCGTGACGAAATCCACTTTATCGAGATTAATGGCGGTCACGGTGACGGTAACGTTCAGCTCCACGCTGTAGGTCCGTCGCTCACGGCGCAGAAAGAAGAATAAAAATGCCTCTTTCCGTACCGCTTCACGCGCATGAACAACCTCCACATCCTGTGGTTCAATACGCAGTAAGATGTGCGGCGACGTTTTCATCACCGCCGCCTGGACATGGTTCAGGGCATCGGCGAAAGCACGCGTTTTGCTCTCGCCTTTGCCGGTAACGCTCACCGTGGTGGTGAATTGCTCTTTCATACTCACGCGCCGTATTTCTTCTTCCAGGCTTCCACCAGGCGTTCGCCCAGTTCTTCTTTATCCATAAAGCCGAAGCCCAGTACGTTGTAGCCTTCGTTAATCGCGGTGACGCCCTCATCAACGGAACGCATGCCATATTTTGCTTTGTAGCCATGCTTATTCTGCGCGGTGATTGCCCCTGCGCCGCCGCTGCCGCAGAAAGAGATACCGAAGGTAGCGTTTTCGGCTTTCATCATGTCGCCCAGCTTCATATCCGCAGCAACGCCCGGAACGACAACGGCGCGAGCGCCAGCTTTTTCCGCCCCTGCGGCAACTTTTTGACCTTTACCCAGGCGATCGCCAATAACAACGGTGATTTGTTCCATTTGTATGCTCCTTACAGGTTATCTTTCGCGACTTCGAAGTGGACGGACAGCAGCCAGGCTTCTTCATCTGGCAGATTGCCGAACTGCGCGACCACTTCGCGGGCCAGCATCATTGAATCTTCTGAGATCTCTTCGAACAGGCTGGCATCCACTTCCGGCAGCGGCTCGCCGCTGATTGACCGATGGGCCATCGCCCGAACGTGGGAAGTCAGCATTTGCTCCTGAACGTCGTTGGGAACGATGTTGCGGCGGCTTAATAGCGCGAAAACCTGCTGCAGCATCCTGTCGGCCAGCTGTTCGGTTAGCGTGGCCTGCTCCTCTGGGACGTGTGTTACCGCTCCGTTATTCACTTGAATTACCCCGTTGATGTCTCTGGGGATAACACTAATGCCGGGGGATAAGAGTTTGTAGCGAGTTGTTTTCCACTTCGAAGTGGAAAGAACGACGGCATGTGTGATTCATTTCACATAACCACAGAGAATGTGTTCACTTAGCCAAATTCGCGTGATGGATATCACATAATCGCAGCGCTGGCGGCGCGGAACGACCTGAAGAGAAAAACGCAAAAATGTGATGGAACAGGTTTTTTATCCGCCCGCCAGGCTGCCGGGAAAGCGGAAAGGGTTGGGATCAAGGTTGAGGATGGGAACAGGGCTTGAGGTTACCGTCCGAGGATTCAGGTTTAGATTTGGGGTCTGGTAGGCCGGGCAAGGCGTCAGCCTCCGCCCGGCAGAAATACCCGAAATCTGCAGACGATTAACGATACTTCTTATGATACGTATTGCGGGTGGTTTTAAACTCTTCCGCTGCGGCCTGAGCCTCTTTGACTTTACCTTCGTCAGCCAGCTTCAGCGCGCCGTCAATCTGGCCGATCAGCACATCAAAACCGTGACGATAGTCCTTCATTTCCGCGCTGTCATCCGCTTTACCTTCCAGCTTCGGCGGCGTCTCTTTCTGGGCGTCAACCGCCGCTGTACGCATCTTATTCAGCGCCGCTTTCAGCTCACCGGCATCTGAAGTTTTCTGCACCACTTGCAGGTTCTCGGCAAGGGTATCCATATCTTCGCCCAGATCGGCGAAAGCCGATGCCGAACCAAGCGCAAAAGCCGATACGGCCAGCATCGCTAACAGTTTTTTACGCATTGCTCACTTCCTTTTTTATTATTAAGCACACAGGTGTTATTGACCGGCGATCTTCATCTCCGGCAGCAGTACAGAACCGCACTGAATGTTGCTGCGCGTTTCGATATCGTCGCCGATGGTCACGATATTACGCCACATATCTTTCAGATTTCCTGCAATGGTTATCTCACTGACCGGATACTGAATTTCGCCGTTTTCTACCCAGAAGCCGGATGCGCCGCGTGAGTAGTCGCCGGTGACGCCGCTTACACCCTGCCCCATCAGTTCCGTGACGACAAGACCGGTCCCCATCTCTTTAAGCAACTTTGCAAAACTCAGGCCGCGACCGTTAATACGCCAGTTATGAATGCCGCCCGCGTGGCCGGTGCTCTTCAATCCCAGCTTGCGCGCCGAGTAGTTGGTCAACAGCCACTGGGTTAGTATGCCGTCTTTAATGATATCGCGGCGTTCCGTACGAACGCCTTCGCTATCAAACGGCGTAGAGGCCAGCCCCTTCAGCAGATGCGGATGCTCTTCAATGGTCAGCCAGTCCGGCAGGATCTGGGTTCCCAGCGCATCAAGCAGGAAGGTGGATTTACGGTAAACCGAACCGCCGGCAATCGCCCCGACCAGATGACCAAACAAACCGGTAGCCACTTCATTGGCGAAAATCACCGGCGCTTTCATCGTCGATAGCTTACGCGGGGCCAGGCGCGACAGGGTGCGGCGGGCGCACTCTTCGCCAACCCACTCCGGCGATTGCAGATCGCCAATCGCCCGGCCAATGGTGTAAGCGTAATCGCGCTCCATATCGCCATTCTCTTCAGCAATCACGCAGCTGGAGAGCGAATGGCGAGTCGAGCAGTAGCTCTGCAGCATGCCGTGGCTGTTACCAAACACTTTGATGCCGTAATGGCTGTTAAAGCTACCGCCTTCGGTATTGCTGATGCGTTTATCAGCTTTCAGCGCCGCCTGTTCCGCGCGGGAGGCCAGCTCAATGGCTTCATCCGGGGAAACATCCGCCGGATGGAACAGGTCCAGATCCGGGGCATCAAAAGCCAGCAGTTCTTTATCCGCCACGCCCGCGCACGGGTCCGGCGAGGTGTAGCGGGCAATATCCAGCGCCGCCTGCACCGTGCGGGCAATGGCCTGCGGGCTAAGGTCGGTCGAAGAGGCGCTGCCTTTACGATTCTGATGATAAACGGTGATGCCTAGCGCACCATCGCTATTGAATTCTACGTTCTCCACTTCGCCGTAGCGGGTGCTAACGCCGATACCGGTGGTTTTGCTGACGGAGACTTCCGCGCCGTCGGATTTGCCTGCCGCCAGTTCCAGCGCCGTGGTCACGGCCTCTTCCAGCGTCTTACGCTGTTGTGCAACTTGAGAGATGACTTTCATCGCTAATGCCATAATGTAAGAAGGAGTTAACTGAAGTCTAACAGAGAACCGTTTTTCAGTGCGCGCCTTAACTGGTAACATTAGTCTCTTTTTT
Organism: Klebsiella sp. K5-306; assembly: GCF_051835185.1. Lineage (NCBI taxonomy): Bacteria > Pseudomonadati > Pseudomonadota > Gammaproteobacteria > Enterobacterales > Enterobacteriaceae > Klebsiella > Klebsiella sp. K5-306. The sequence continues at coordinate 250,191 of NZ_JAIFJY010000005.1, read as the reverse complement.
AAGGAGCCTGAGATGACAAAGCAGCCCGAAGACTGGCTCGACGACGTCCCTGGTGATGACGTCGAAGATGAAGACGATGAAATTATCTGGGTCAGTAAAAGTGAAATTAAGCGCGACGCCGAAGAACTGAAGCGTCTTGGCGCGGAAATGGTCGAGCTGGGTAAAAACGCGCTCGATAAAATCCCGCTGGATACCGACCTGCGCGACGCGATTGAGCTCGCCCAGCGTATCAAGAAAGAAGGCCGCCGCCGCCAGCTGCAGCTGATTGGTAAAATGCTGCGCAGCCGTGACGTCGAGCCGATCCGTCAGGCGCTGGACAAGCTGAAGAACCGCCACAACCAGCAGGTTGCGCTGTTCCATAAGCTTGAACAGATCCGCGATCGTCTGATTGATAATGGTGATGACGCCGTTGCGGAAGTGCTGAACCTGTGGCCTGACGCTGACCGTCAGCAGCTGCGTTCGCTTATCCGCAACGCGCAAAAAGAGAAAGAAGGTAATAAACCGCCGAAATCCGCGCGGCTTATCTTCCAGTATCTGCGTGAACTGGCCGAAAACGAAGGCTAATTCTGCATAACTCCCCCGGATTACGGCGCTTGCCCGATCCGGGCGACCCGCCCTCCCGTACAAGCGACATCATCGATCTCTCCCTTCTTCTTTCCTCTGTATGCTGATTGGTTTTAATTTTTCATTTTAATTTCAAATAAGCGTTTAATTTTAACTTTTATTTCACAATAAAACCTGACACGGCAAGACAGCCAACCGCTCTCTTTTCACCACTCTTGAAAAATTAAAATTATAATCACCTGATTTTAATGAATTAAGTCATATCAACTCGCCTTTAACAGGCTGCCTTTAACAGCAGTTTGCTTATCTTTGATCCATCTCTCAAAACGGTTTTTGTATTTCATACATAATTATAATGAAAAATTAATTTCATTAGCGAGCGAATAAACGCAACGGTACCCGAGAAGTTTCTGGTCAGTCAGTTCTGTTAATTAAAACCAGGCATCTGCAGTGGCGGAAGGTTTGGCGTCATTACAGGAAAGGCACATGTTTTACTTAAGAGAATTCAATCCCTTACGGAGAAAACTTATGTCACTCATCACCAGTAATGACGACCTCGATGCCCTGGTCGCGCGGGTACGAAAGGCGCAACAGGCCTATGCCAGCTTTTCTCAGGAGAAGGTCGATAAAATCTTCCGCGCCGCCGCGCTGGCCGCCGCCGATGCCCGCATTCCGCTGGCCAAAATGGCTGTTGCCGAGTCCGGCATGGGCATCGTGGAAGATAAAGTCATCAAAAACCACTTTGCCTCCGAATATATCTACAACGCCTATAAAGATGAGAAAACCTGCGGGGTGCTGTCTGAAGATGACGCCTTTGGCACCATGACCATTGCCGAACCCATCGGCCTGATCTGCGGCATTGTCCCCACCACCAATCCGACCTCCACCGCCATTTTTAAGTCGCTGATTAGCCTCAAAACCCGCAACGGCATCGTTTTCTCCCCGCACCCGCGGGCGAAAAACGCCACCAACCGTGCGGCGGAGATCGTGCTGCGCGCGGCGGTAGAGGCCGGCGCGCCGCCGGATATCATTGGCTGGATTGACGAGCCGACCGTGGATTTGTCCAGCCGCCTGATGCACCACCCGGACATCAACCTGATCCTCGCCACCGGCGGGCCGGGCATGGTCAAAGCGGCCTACAGCTCCGGTAAACCGGCGATTGGCGTCGGCGCGGGCAACACCCCGGTGGTGATCGATGAAACCGCCGACGTGAAGCGCGCGGTAGCTTCGATTCTGATGTCAAAAACCTTCGATAACGGCGTCATCTGCGCCTCCGAGCAGTCGGTGGTGGTCGTGGATGCGGCCTACGACGCGGTACGCGAACGTTTCGCCAGCCACGGCGGCTACCTGCTGCAGGGGCAGGAGCTGAAGGCCGTGCAGGGGATTCTGCTGAAAAATGGTGCGCTCAACGCGGCTATTGTCGGGCAGTCAGCGGTCAATATTGCCGGAATGGCCGGGATCGCGGTGCCTGCGGACACCAAAATCCTGATTGGCGAAGTCCGGGACATCGACGACAGCGAGCCTTTTGCCCACGAAAAGCTGTCGCCCACGCTCGCCATGTACCGGGCGAAGGATTTCGCCGATGCCGTGGAGAAAGCGGTGAAGCTGGTGGATATGGGCGGCATCGGCCACACCTCCTGCCTGTATACCGACCAGGATAACCAGGCGGATCGCGTCAGGCTGTTTGGCGAGAAGATGAAAACCGCGCGCATCCTGATCAACACCCCGACCTCCCACGGCGGGATCGGCGACCTCTACAACTTCAGCCTCGCCCCTTCCCTGACCCTCGGCTGCGGCTCCTGGGGCGGCAACTCGATCTCGGAAAACGTCGGGCCGAAGCACCTGATTAACAAGAAAACCGTGGCTAAGCGAGCTGAAAACATGTTGTGGCACAAACTTCCGAAATCTGTCTACTTCCGTCGGGGCTCACTGCCAGTCGCGTTGGACGAAGTGATCACCGATGGTCACAAACGCGCGCTGATCGTCACCGACCGCTTCCTGTTTAACAACGGCTACGCGGATCAGATCACTTCCGTACTGAAAGCGGCTGGCGTTGAAACAGAAGTTTTTTTTGAAGTGGAAGCTGACCCGACTCTGACCATCGTCCGTAAAGGCGCTGAGCTGGCGAACGCTTTCAAACCGGACGTGATTATCGCCCTGGGCGGCGGCTCCCCGATGGACGCGGCGAAAATCATGTGGGTCATGTACGAACATCCGGAAACCCACTTCGAAGAGCTGGCGCTGCGCTTTATGGATATCCGTAAACGTATCTACAAGTTCCCGAAAATGGGGGTTAAAGCCAAAATGGTGGCGATCACCACCACGTCTGGTACCGGCTCGGAAGTGACGCCGTTCGCCGTTGTTACCGATGACGCCACCGGGCAGAAGTACCCGCTGGCTGACTATGCCCTGACCCCGGATATGGCGATTGTTGATGCCAACCTGGTCATGGAAATGCCGAAGTCCCTGTGCGCCTTCGGTGGTCTGGACGCGGTGACCCATGCGCTGGAAGCTTACGTTTCCGTACTGGCTTCCGAGTTCTCCGACGGCCAGGCGCTGCAGGCGCTGAAGCTGCTGAAAGAAAACCTGCCGGCGTCTTACCATGAAGGTTCTAAGAACCCGGCAGCGCGCGAGCGCGTACACAGTGCTGCAACGATCGCCGGTATTGCGTTTGCTAACGCCTTCCTGGGTGTATGTCACTCCATGGCGCACAAACTGGGTTCTCAGTTCCACATTCCTCATGGTCTGGCGAACGCGCTGATGATTTGCAACGTCATTCGCTATAACGCCAACGACAACCCGACCAAACAGACGGCATTCAGCCAGTATGACCGCCCGCAGGCCCGTCGTCGCTATGCGGAAATCGCCGACCACCTGGGTCTGACTGCACCGGGTGACCGCACCGCAGCGAAAATCGAAAAACTCCTTGGCTGGCTGGAAGCACTCAAAGCTGAACTGGGCATACCAAAATCCATCCGCGAGGCGGGGGTGCAGGAGGCCGATTTTCTCGCCCACGTCGATAAGCTGGCGGAAGATGCGTTCGATGACCAGTGCACCGGCGCCAACCCGCGCTATCCGCTGATTTCTGAATTGAAACAGCTGCTGACAGACAGCTTCTACGGCAATCAATACGCTGAAAAATCACCGACCGCAGCCGGAAAATCGCAAAAAGCGGAGGCCGTTGTCCGGAAATAAGCGCTTATTCAATATTCAAGAAAGTGGCTGACCCGGCGGTAAGTGATTTACCGCCGCTCAGAGGCTGATTATGAGAGAAAGTCGACAGATATTATCATGGAGAAAAATATGACTACTGTACCAAGACTGAAATATTTCGTTGATGGTCAATGGCGCGTTTCGCAGACCGAACGCTATATGGACGTCTATAACCCAAGTACCGGGGAAGTCATGGCTCAGGCCCCCTGCTGCACCGAGCAAGAAGTGCTGGATGCCGTTGCCGCGGCGCGCAAAGCCTTTCCGGCGTGGTCAGATACTCCGGCGATTAAACGCTCGCAAATTATGTTTCGCGTTCGTGAATTATTAATCCAGCATCAGGATCGCTTAACCGAGCTGGTGGCGAAAGAAAACGGTAAAGCCTGGGGAGATGCTCAGGGCGATGTATTAAAAGCGAAAGAGGGCACCGAGCTTGCCTGCTCTATCCCGACTCTGCTGGCGGGTGAAAATCTGATGGACGCGTCAGCCGGGATCGACACCAACCTTTACCGTGAGCCGATTGGCGTGTTCGCCGGCATTGTGCCGTTTAACTTCCCGGCGATGATTCCGATGGGATGGATGGCGCCGCTATGCGTCGCATCCGGTAACACCATGGTGATTAAAGCGGCCAGTATGACGCCGATGACCTGTATGGAAATCACCAAACTCTATCAGGAAGCGGGCGTACCGGATGGCGTGATTAACATCGTGACCTGTTCACGTAACGAAGCCGATATTCTGCTGACCCATCCGGACGTTAACGGCGTCTCATTCGTCGGCTCGACGTCCGTCGGCCTGCACGTATACTCCAAAGCCGCCGCCCACGGCAAACGCGTCCAGGCGCTGTGCGAAGCAAAAAACCATGCCCTGGTGCTGGCCGATGCGCCAGTTAACCGTACCGCCGCCGGTATTATCAACGCCGCGTTCGGCTGCGCGGGCGAACGCTGTATGGCGCTGCCGGTCGTCGTGGTGCAGGAAGAGATTGCCGACAGGCTGATTGCCGCCGTCGTCGAAAAAGCCAAACAGCTGAAAATCGGCCCCGGCTATCTGCGCGATACCGACATGGGTCCGGTGATTTCTAAAGACCATAAACAATCCGTCATCAACTGGATTAATAAAGGCATCGAAGAGGGTGCGAAGCTGGTGCTCGATGGTCGCGATATTAAGGTGCCGGGCCAGGAAAAAGGCTTCTATGTCGGGCCGACTATACTCGATGGCGTGACCGAGGAGATGAGCGTCGGGACGCAGGAAATTTTCGGGCCGGTCCTGTGCTTTAAGCGGGTAAAAACCTTCGAAGAAGGTCTGAAATTAATGAACAATAACCCGTTTGCCAACGGCTCGGTTATTTTCACCCAAAGCGGCTACTACGCCCGCGAGTTCCAGAAACGCACCCACGGCGGTATGGTCGGTATTAACGTCGGCATCCCGGTGCCGGTCGGCGTATTCCCCTTCTCAGGTCATAAACAGTCATTCTTCGGCGACCTGCACTGCCTGGGCAAAGATGGCGTTCGTTTCTATACAGAGTCCAAATGCGTGACTTCGCGCTGGTTTGATGAAGAAGAAGCAAAACGCGAAAAAGTCGACTCCTGGGACGGTACGATTTAATAGCCATTTAAACCCAACATATAACGAGTTGCGGGACAGGTAGCAACCCAGCGAATCCTCAGTCATTTACTGGCGTAAATGGCTGAGGTCAACAAATGCGGGCAACGTACAAGCAGCTTGAAATATGACGGTCAGCTCCCTCCAGATATTGCTCCGGCAGTATCTGGAGCATTAATTCGATTTTTTTATTCTGCACGTGTCGCTGAATCGTTAATAACGACTGCACACTAAAAAAATCCTTAATATTAAATGGAGTTTCCTATGACCCAGGCCTTCTCAATTCCTCGCAGTATTATTTATGGCGAAAATGCTTTAGAGCATCTTTCCACCCTGAGCGGAAAAAAAGCCGCATTAGTCACCGGCGGCAGTTCAATGAAGCGTTTTGGCTTTCTGGATAAAGCCGTCAGCGAACTCAATAAAGCGGGTATAGAGTGCATTATTATCGATAATGTTGAACCCAATCCGTCCATTAAAACCGTCTGGCGCGGAGCCAAAGCGATGCTGGCCTTTGAACCTGACTGGATAGTGGCCATTGGCGGCGGTTCCGCGCTGGATGCCGCTAAAGTTATGTGGTGTTTCTATGAACATCCGCAGCTGAAGTTTGAGGATATTATTCCCGTCGGTGCCATGCCGCCGCTGCGCAGCAAAGCACGGTTTGTGGCGATCCCCTCCACCAGCGGCAGCGCGTCCGAAATCACCGCCTTCTCGGTGATCACCGATACGGCAAATCATATCAAATACCCGATTGTTGCCGCCGATCTGGTGCCGGATATCGCCATTCTCGACCCCACTATTCCGGCAAAAATGCCGCCTCACGTGACGGTTCACACCGGCATGGACGTTTTGACCCATGCGATTGAAGCCTACGTCTCCACTGCAGCCAACTCGTTTACCGACCCTTATGCGGTAGAGGCCATTCGGCTGGTATTTAAGCATCTGGAAACCGCCTGGCGCTCACCCGATGATTTAAATGCCCGCATGCATATGCATAATGCTTCCGCGCTGGCGGGAATCGCCTTCACCAATGCGTCACTGGGATTAGTGCATTCGATGGCGCATAAAATTGGCGGCGAATTTGGCATTACTCACGGTCTGGCGAATGCGATTATGTTGCCGTATATCATTCAATATAATGCGAAGTTCACCAAAAAATATCGTCAGCTGGAAGCCGCATTAGGTATGGATAATTTAATTGCCGCGATCAATGCGCTGAATCAACGGCTGGGCGTCCCGAAAACGCTGAGCCAGTGTGACGAAGTGGAAATCAATGAAGTGACCTTTGTTAATGTGCTCGACCGAATGAGTCGCCATGCCGTCGACGATCCCTGTACGTTAACCAATCCTAACTATCCGTCAGTTCAGGACGTTAAAGGGTTGTACACCCTGGCATTCTACGGCGCTTGATAGCCTCAGCGCTGCGATGTTGTGAACGGTAAAGCCACGTTGCCTAAGGCTGCAGGGAATAGCGACTCCCTGCAGCCATCCCTTTTATCCCGCCTCGGTATTTCTGCAATGAACCCAAGCTGAATCGTTAAAGCAAAAGACGATAGTAATCACATAATTTCAGCAACGAAATTCAATATCACTGACGAAAAGAGATTTATATCTCATTTAAAAATATAAAAACGCCTGTTTTCTCACCAGGTGAGACACTTCACATTTTCATAATCCACTTGCAACTAAATTCCCTGCATCAGTGACACAATCGATTCAGCAAAAGGGATGAAAAATGAAAAAGACATTAGCTTTGACGGCCATTGCCGCGCTTATTTCTACGCCGGCAATGGCAAAAACGTGGGTGCTGACAAGCGCTGAAAGCGGCATAGATAAAGGAAACTGGCAAATAACCAGCGATCAGCTGAAGATAAAAGAGCATAACTTCAGCATTGAGCAAAAAGTCCTTCACGGCGGTAAACAAGAAGGCAGTAAAATCCTTGTGATCCATAGTAAAGACGGCCTGACCATCGCGCTTAGCCCGACCCGCGGCATGAACCTGCTAAAAATCGAAGGCTTTGGATCGCGAATGGGCTGGGATTCGCCGGTCAAAGAAGTGGTTAATCCCGCCTTTATTAACCTCGAAAGCCGTAACGGACTGGGATGGCTGGAGGGTTTCAATGAAATGATGGTACGCTGCGGCTACGAATGGACAGGCCACCCGGTGACCGCCGATGGGCAGATTTACACCCTGCACGGCAAAGTCGGCAACACGCCGGCTTCCCAGGTAGAAGTTGAAGTGGCGGATACCGCGCCATATGAAATTCGCGTTCGTGGACTGGTGAAGGAGAGCACCTTCAAAAAAGCAGATTTGCAGACCATGACCGAACTGCGCTACGTGCCAGGCAGCAATAGCTTTAGCCTGCACGATGTCCTGACCAACCATGCCGACTATCCGCATGACTATCAAATTATCTATCACAGCAACTTTGGCAAGCCGATCCTCGAAGAAGGCGCCCGCTTCCTGGCCCCGATCGCCAGCATCAGTCCATTCAACGACTACGCCAAAGCGGGCTTAAAAAGCTGGCAAACCTACGCCGGACCAACGAAAGATTTCGATGAAATGGTGTTTAATATGCAGCCTCTGGCGGATGAAAATCATCAAACGCTGGCCGCAGTGGTCAACAAAGCCGGCGATAAAGGAGCATCTATTCAGTTTGATACCCGCCAGCTACCGGTGCTGACCCTGTGGAAAAATACCGATACCGAGAAACAGGGTTACGTCACCGGTATTGAGCCAGGCACCAGCTACGCCTATCCGGTCACTATCGAGCGGGAGCAAAAACGCGTTAAGCAGCTTCAGCCCGGGGAAAGCGCCCAGTTTGATCTGACCTATACGCTGCTGCACAGCAGCGAGCAGGTTGCCGAGGTGGAGAAGAAAATCGCGGCTATTCAGGGCGATAGCAAAGTGGCGGAAAACGAAACGCCTATCGCGAAAGAGTAATTTAACGCGTTAAGCATGTTCCGGGCGACAAAACACGCAGACGGCGGTGAACTTGTCGTCCGGCTAAGCGCAGCGCGAACCGGAAGAAAAGCGGAGGCCGTATTACGCACGGCTTCCCGGAGGCGGCGCTTGACGCGCCTTGTCCGGACGACAAAAACTCAAAACACGCGGACCTTTAGCCCAGCTCAGGCATCAGCCGCAACCGGGGATTTTCCCGGAGGCGGCGCCTGGCGCACCTTGTCCGGGCGACAATACCTCGATCGCACCAGCCTGAGCCATGACCACCAAACGCAAATCCCGCGCAAAGCGCTGATACCGCGCCTCATCAATCGGCTGCGGGTAGCTCAACACGATCAATTCATGATCGGCAATACCCTGATGATAGGTCGGATGGCGATGCGCCCAGGGATTCGCGCAAAACCCCATGGTTTCATAAAAGCGCAGACGCTTATGGGCAATCTCGCTGGTCAGCGGATCGATTTCGAGAATGGTCAGCGGCGCACGCTGAAGTATTTCAGCTAACAGCCGCTTGCCGTAGCCACGCGATCGTAACGTATCGTCGATGGCCAGATGTTCAATGTAACTATAGTCAGCAAACCGCCAGCAGCCGCTCAGGCCGATAAACAGACCATCATCGAACCAGGCTTCCAGTACATAATGGGGATTATCAAGCGCCTGCTGTTTAGCCTCTGCTTCACGCTGTTCGTGCCACGGGAAGGCTCTGCCGTACAGGGCATCCAGCGCGGGAAAATAAGCGGAATCGGTAGAGGTCACTCTTTGTGAAATCAACATGAACCATCCGTAACTATCCGCCCTCACGCGGAGGGCGGATCAACGCGGAGAATGGCCTATTCGGCCGCCTCGGCTTTTTTCGCCAGCTTATCGAGCAGCTTCTGATGAATGCCGCCAAAACCACCGTTGCTCATGACCAGAATGTGGTCGCCAGGATGCGCGGTCTTCACAATCATATCCACCAGCGTATCGACATCGGCGCTCCAGTGCGCGGGCTGTACGCAGGCGTCAGCTACTTCAGCTACCTGCCACGGAATATGCTGCGGCTGCAGCAGAAAGACCTCGTCGGCACGACCGAGAGACGGCGCCAGGTCATCTTTGCAAATGCCCATTTTCATGGTGTTGGAACGGGGTTCAAGCACGGCAAGAATTCGCGCGGTACCGCCAACTTTGCCGCGTAGCGCCTGCAGAGTCGCCAGAATCGCCGTCGGGTGGTGGGCAAAATCGTCGTATACGGTGACGCCGTTGGCTTCGCCGCGTAGTTCCAGACGGCGGCGGGCGTTGATAAAGCTACCCAGCGCATTGGCCGCATCGGCAGGCAGCACGCCGACATGACGGGCGGCGGCAATGGCCATCAGGCCGTTATGCATATTATGTTCGCCGACCAGCGCCCACTTCACCTCGCCCACTTTCTCGCCGTCCAGCCACACTTCCCATGAGGAAGCATCGGTGGTCAGCTTTTTCGCTTGCCAGTGGCCCTGTTCGCCGACCAGTTCCTGCTCGCTCCAGCAGCCCATTGCCATCGTCTGTTTCAGGTTGATGTCGTTCTCAGGCAGAATGATTTTGCCCTTGCCCGGCACAATGCGCACCAGATGATGGAACTGTTTCTGGATGGCCTTCAGGTCGTCAAAAATGTCCGCATGGTCGAACTCAAGGTTATTGAGAATCAACGTACGCGGGCAGTAGTGAACGAACTTAGAGCGCTTATCGAAGAAAGCGCAGTCGTATTCATCGGCTTCAATCACGAAGAACGGGCTGTCGCCAAGGCGCGCGGACACCTCAAAGTTGCCCGGTACGCCGCCGATGACAAAGCCCGGCTTGTAGCCGCAGGCTTCAAGGATCCAGGTCGCCATTCCGGCAGTGGTGGTTTTACCATGCGTCCCGGCAACCGCCAGCACCCAGCGATCGCGCAGGACAAAGTCGTGCAGCCACTGCGGCCCGGACATATACGGGATGTTATTTTCCAGCACCGCTTCCACGCACGGGTTGCCGCGCGTCATCGCGTTACCGATGATCACCAGATCCGGCTGAGGATCCAGCTGGCTGGCATCATATCCTTGAATTAACTCAATTCCCTGGGTTTCCAGCAGGGTACTCATTGGCGGATAGACGTTTGCATCCGACCCCGTTACCTCATGACCGAGGGAACGCGCCAGCATCGCCAGCCCCCCCATAAACGTGCCACAGATTCCTAAAATATGAATGCGCATTCGTCATTTCCTTCTCTTATCTGAAGCACAGTTTACCGGGATGTTGGGGCTGAAAGAAATGCATTTCAGGGGAATCCGTATTTTGCTGGCGCGATTCACCTGTGCGAACTTTTTTTATTCTTTGTTAAGATTGTTTTGTTCGTTTTACTTCACATAAACATGCAGGGAACGGGTTATGAAAACGTTAGGTGAATTTATTGTCGAAAAGCAGCACGAGTTCTCTCACGCAACGGGCGAGCTGACTGCTTTGTTGTCGGCGATAAAGTTAGGCGCCAAGATCATCCACCGCGATATCAACAAGGCCGGTCTGGTCGATATCCTGGGTGCCAGCGGTGCTGAAAACGTTCAGGGCGAGGTGCAGCAAAAACTCGACCTGTTTGCCAATGAAAAGCTGAAAGCCGCACTGCGAGCACGCGATATTGTTGCCGGGATCGCCTCTGAAGAAGAAGATGAAATCGTCGTCTTTGAAGGCTGTGAACACGCCAAATACGTGGTGCTGATGGACCCTCTGGATGGCTCCTCTAACATCGACGTTAACGTCTCCGTCGGGACGATTTTCTCTATCTATCGCCGCGTCACGCCGGTGGGTACTCCCGTCACCGAAGAAGACTTCCTGCAGCCGGGTAACCGCCAGGTCGCCGCCGGCTATGTGGTTTACGGTTCCTCGACGATGCTGGTTTATACCACCGGCTGCGGCGTCCACGCCTTTACCTACGACCCGTCCCTTGGCGTGTTCTGCCTGTGCCAGGAACGCATGCGCTTCCCGGAAAAGGGGAATACCTACTCGATTAACGAAGGTAACTACATCAAGTTCCCGATGGGCGTGAAAAAGTACATCAAGTACTGCCAGGAAGAAGATAAAGAGACCCAGCGCCCGTATACCTCGCGCTATATCGGCTCGCTGGTAGCGGATTTCCACCGCAACCTGCTCAAAGGCGGCATTTACCTCTACCCGAGCACCGCCAGCCACCCGGATGGTAAACTGCGTCTGCTGTACGAGTGCAACCCGATGGCGTTCCTCGCTGAACAGGCGGGCGGCAAGGCCAGCGACGGTAAAGAGCGCATTCTGGATATTATCCCGGAAAGCCTGCACCAGCGCCGCTCTTTCTTCGTCGGCAATAACCATATGGTCGAAGACGTCGAGAACTTTATTAAAGAGTTCCCGGACGCGTAATATTCAGACGCCGGATAATTCCGGCGTCTATTTGCTTTAGTTCACGAAGGTGAGTTTGACGCGTTTCGACAGGCGGAAATAAGGTATCCAGATGATTATCTGCAGCGCGCATGAGGCCAAAATTTTTATATCTTCAACCTCCAGCCCTAAACCATAAAAATGCGCAGCAATCCAGCAGTCGATGGCGTAGAGAATCGTGGTGAACAGAACCCAGACAGTATAATAATTTGGCAACTGACGTTTCTTCCTGAAAAACAACATCGTCGTATAAACTACCAATAACCAAAGAAATAGTGCCCCAGCCGCTTCAAACAGCGCAAACGCTCTAAACTCCTCTTCAACATCCAGAAAAACCGTCACCGTATTACATATCCCGACGATCTGTAAAAGCGAGCTGAGCGTCAGGGTTAAAGCCGGCAGATAAAGCCAGCCGCCGATACCGGTATATTTTTTATCCTTACAGATTTTACAATAACGCGCCGGAGGCAATACCTTTTGCCCACAGCTGGCGCACTTGCCTGATAATCCTTCACCTTCAACCATATCCATTAATAGCGTTCCTTTGCTCAAAATATCCCTTTTCAGGGGGCCTGTTGCATCAGGCACCTATCATGGATGAACGTGGCGAGTACGTACATAAGTTGAGCGAAAAACCAGAATACTACTCAGCAGTCGCACGCACATTTACCCTTGTCACCGGCGAACTCTGCCGATTCTCCCACAGCACCGTCAGGCCGCGCTGCAGCGCGATAAAGATGAACAGCAGAATACCGATGGCGATCTTGGTCCACCATGAACTAAGCGTACCGTCGAAGTTGATATAGGTTTGAATCAGCCCCTGAATGGCGACGCCAAACAGGGTGCCGAGAACCGTGCCCACGCCACCGCTTAACAGCGTGCCGCCGATCACCACCGAAGCAATGGCGTCCAGCTCGACGCCAACCCCTGCCAGCGCATAACCCGCCTGGGTATAAATAGAGAAGACGATCCCCGCCAGCGTCGCCAGACCGGTAGAGAGCATATAGATGCGAATCGTCGTACTCCGCGTGGAGATCCCCATCAGGTTGGCCGACGTCGCGTTGCCGCCAATGGCGTAAACCTGATTGCCAAAGCGGGTGCGGTGGGCCATAAAAATGCCACCGATCACCACCAGCAGCATCAACAGCCCCATGGCGCTCAGACGACCGCCGCCGGGGATGGTCCATGCCAGTCCGGAAAGCGCGTCATACACCGGATGATTGATGGGAATCGACTCCTCCGAAACCAGATAGCTGACGCCGCGCAGAAAAAACATCCCGGCAAGCGTGATGATAAACGCCGGGATCTTCAACGCATCGATGAGCAGCCCCATAAAGGCGCCAAAAGCGCAGCCCATCACCAGCACTAGCGGAAATGCCACCAGCGGCGAGATCCCCCAGAAACCGATCGCTTTGGCGAGGAATACCCCGGTGAAGGCGATCACCGACCCCACCGACAGATCGATCCCGCCGGAGAGGATCACGAACGTCATGCCGACGGCGATGATCCCGAGAAAAGCATTGTCGGTCAGGATATTGCAGATCACCCGCGTCGAGGCAAAGCCGGGAAACTGCGTCAGGCAGTAAAGGTATCCCAGTACGAAGACCGCGAGGGTAATCATTAACGGTAAATTACGTTTTATCATGGCCGCGCATCCCCTTCAGTATGCTGATAAAGCGCGGCGACTGGACGATCAGTACGCACAGCACCACCACCGCTTTGACTACCTGATTAAGCTCCGGCGGGAAACCGGACAGCAGGATCCCGGTATTCATGCCCTGGATAATCAGCGCCCCGACAACCGAGAGCAGCAGATTAAAGCGCCCGCCCATCAGCGAGCCGCCGCCGATAACGACCGCCAGAATGGCATCCAGCTCCAGCCATAGCCCGGCGTTATTGGCATCCGCGCCGCGAATATCCGCCGCGACGATAATGCCGGCGATGGCCGCGCATACTCCGCTCAGCACGTAGGCCAGCATCACGACGATGCGGGTATTTACCCCAGCGTTTTTCGCCGCACGAATGTTAATCCCCACCGCTTCGATAAACATCCCCAGCGCGGTTTTGCGGGTAAACAGCCAGAACAGCACCAGCGTAACGATGGCGATTATCACCGGCGTCGGGAACAGCAGCAGCGATCCGCTGCCCAACCAGGCCAGCGGCGGGGAGTCAAAGGTGACGATCTGCCCGGAGGTGATCAGCTGCGCCACGCCGCGTCCGGCGACCATCAGGATCAGCGTGGCGACAAACGGCTGGATCTTCAGCACCGCCACAAGGATACCGTTCCACAGGCCCGCCAGCGCGCCGGCTCCCAGCGAAGCCAGCAGCACAACCGGCAGGCTGTGTCCCGCCACGGTCATCGACGCTGCCGTTGCGCCGGCAATCGCCATCACCGCCCCGACCGAGAGGTCAATCCCGCCGGTGGCGATAACCAGCGTCATGCCGATCGCCAGCAGCGCCACCGGCGCGGCGCGGTTCAAAATATCAATCGGGCTGCCGAACAGTCGCCCCTCCTGGAGCACGATCTGGTAGAAATGCGGGGCGACCAGGCTGTCAACCACCAGCACCAGCAGCAGCGCAACGATCTGCGGCATCCCTTTGGGCCAGTTAACGCGCCGTTTCGGCTGGCCGGTTTTCGGAACAGATTGAGGCATCATCGGTTACTCCTTATGCCGCAATAGCGTTCATGATCGCCGGCACGGAGAGCTCGCTCAGAGCCAGCTCCGCCACCTGCTGGCGATCGCGCATGATAATCACCCGATCGGCGTAACCCACCAGCTCTTCCAGCTCTGAAGAAATAACCAGCAGCGCCAGACCATCGGCGCACAGGGTTTCGATCAGGCGGATGATCTCGGCGTGGGCACCCACGTCAATACCGCGGGTGGGTTCATCGAGGATCAGGAACTGCGGTTTCGTCAGCAGCCAGCGGGAGAGCAGTACCTTTTGCTGATTACCGCCGGAGAGAAATTCGATCGGCTGTTCGGCGCTGGGGGTACGAATACCCAGCTGACGAATAAAACGTTCGGCAATCTCATTTTGTTCGCGCCGCCCAATCGGCCGCAGCCAGCCGCGCTGCGCCTGTAGCGCGAGAACAATATTTTCCCGCACCGAGGCGGCGGCGATAATGCCGTCGGTTTTGCGGTCCTCCGGGCAGAAGCCGATCCCGAGGCTGGATGCCTGATGTGGCGAGCGCAGGGTTTGCGGCTTGCCTTTGATCCACGCTTTGCCGCTGTCGGCGGGTTTAATGCCGAAGATTACCTCCGCCGTTTCCGTGCGCCCCGAGCCTAACAGACCCGCCAGGCCGACGATTTCACCGGGACGGACCTGCAGACTAAACGGTGCAATGGTGCCTTTTTTGCCAAAATCTTCGAAGGCGGCCACCGGCTTATCGCTGAGCAGGGTGCGGCCCGCGCGCTGCAAGGCGTTATGCTCCAGCTCGCGGCCCAGCATCATCTTCACCAGCTCAATTTGCGGCAGCTCGCGGGTTTCCCGGCAGCCGACAAAACCGCCGTTGCGCAGCACGGTGATACGATCGCTGACGGCGTAAACCTGGTCGAGGAAATGGGTGACGAAAATCAGGCTGACCCCGCTATCGCGCAGCTGGCGCATCAAGGTGAAGAGCATCTCCACCTCCTGGGTATCCAGGCTGGCGGTCGGTTCATCAAGAATTAATACTTTTGCTGACAGGTCGATCGCCCGGCAGATGGCGACAATCTGCTGCATCGCCACTGAAAAGCGGTTCAGCGGCTCGCGTACATCAAGGGAAAAACCGTAGGATGCCATCAGCGCGGTGGCGCGCTTTTCCATCTCTTTACGCCGCAGCAGGCCAAAACGCCGGGGCTCACGGCCGATAAACAGATTGTCCGCCACCGACATGTTAGGCAGCAGGTTCACTTCCTGATAGACGGTACCAATCCCCAGCTGTTGAGCATGGGCGGTGTTTTTCGGCGAAATCGCCTGGCCTTCCAGCCAGATTGTCCCGCGGTCGGCGTGATAGACGCCGGTCAGCGCTTTAATCAGAGTAGATTTACCCGCGCCGTTTTCGCCTAGCAGAGCCATGATTTCGCCCCGGCGCAGGCTGAAATTAACGTTATCCAGCGCTTTCACGCCGGGGAAAAACTTGCTGAGCCCTTCCGTACGAAGGATTTCCTGATGCGATTCGCCGTTCATGCTCCCCCCTCACCTTTGCCCTCTCCCCGAGGGGAGGAGAGGGAAATCAGCCGTGTTATAGCGACCGGGGAAATCCCGGAGGCGGCGCTGCGCGCCTGTCCGGGCTACCCGCTCCGCAGACGGCGGTGAAACTGTAGCCCGGTCAGCGTAGCGCCACCGGGAACGTGGCCTGTTCTTAGCTACGACTCAGTAGCCCATATTTTTCTTCTTCTCTAACTCTTCTTTCGCCGTATCCGGCAGGTAGAGCGTCGATTTAGTGATGGTGACTTTTTCAGGCAGGGTGCCGTCTTTTTTGTATTTCTCCAGCGCATCGAACGCCGGGCCGGCCATATTCGGCGTCAGCTCGACGCTGGCGTTAGCTTCACCGGCCATCATCGCTTTATAAATATCCGGCACGCCGTCGATAGAGCCGGTGAGGATATCTTTGCCCGGCTTCAGCCCGGCTTCTTTAATCGCCTGAATAGCGCCAATCACCATGTCGTCGTTATGGGCGTAAACCATGCAGATGTTCTTGCCGTTGTTCTCCGCTTTGATAAAGCTTTCCATCACTTCTTTGCCCTTACTGCGGGTAAAGTCGCCGGACTGGGAACGGATAATTTTGATATTAGGGGCTTTAGAAATGGCTTCGGCGAAGCCTTTCTTACGGTCAATCGCCACGCTGGCGCCTACGGTCCCCTGCAGCTCAACAACGTTACACGGTTTGCCATCGACGGTTTTCACCAGCCACTCGCCGATCAGCTGGCCTTCCAGCACGTTGTTGGCGGTCACGGTGGTCATGTAGAGGTCTTTATCTTTAACATCAATGGAGCGGTCGAGCAGGAATACCGGGATTTTGGCCTCTTTCGCTTCTTTCAGTACCGGTTCCCAGCCGGTCGCCACCACCGGAGCGATGAAGATGGCATCGACGCCCTGAGCGATGAAAGAGCGGACGGCTTTAATCTGGTTTTCCTGTTTTTGCTGCGCATCGGCAATCTTCAGAGTGATACCGCGCTTCGCGGCTTCCTCCTTCGCGACGTTGGTTTCTGCCGCACGCCAGCCAGATTCAGAGCCGACCTGTGAAAAACCCACGGTCAGAGGGGCAGCCATGGCCATAGACGACATAGCTGCGGAAACTGCGGTGACAAGAAGTAAGCGCTTCCACATAAGAGGATCCTCGTAGGGTTATTGTTGGATAAAGCCTCACCAGCGGACAAACTATAGACAATCGGAGATGTAACTGAATGCGTTACATCACACTTCAAAAAAGTTAATTAGATGTTAATCGGTGCGTTACTCTTCAGCGGAGAGCCGGTGAGGCTTCGCGACCCGCGCGAGCTTCGCCGTTTATGACGAAATTTTGCGCGCTTTGAGATATCAAGCATATGCAATGAAAACGGTTACATAATTTTATTCAGTATGCGGCTATGTTTATGGATTTTCAGGCTGTATTACGCCGAAAAATTCGGACTCCACCCACCCGTTCTGGGGAAAAAGAAGCGAAGACATTCGATGTGAGTTGGCTATAATACCGGGCACTTGTTTGCCATACATTTTAAAGGAAACAGACATGAGCTTACTCAACGTACCTGCGGGCAAAGATCTGCCGGAAGACATCTACGTCGTGATCGAGATCCCGGCGAACGCAGATCCTATCAAATACGAAGTCGACAAAGAGAGCGGTGCACTGTTCGTTGACCGTTTCATGTCCACGGCGATGTTCTATCCGTGCAACTACGGCTACATCAACCACACCCTGTCCCTGGACGGCGACCCGGTTGACGTTCTGGTCCCGACGCCGTACCCGCTGCAGCCGGGTTCCGTTATCCGCTGCCGTCCGGTTGGCGTACTGAAAATGACCGACGAATCCGGTGAAGATGCGAAACTGGTTGCGGTACCGCACACCAAGCTGAGCAAAGAATACGATCACATCAAAGATGTGAACGACCTGCCGGAACTGCTGAAAGCGCAGATCACCCACTTCTTCGAGCACTATAAAGACCTCGAAGCAGGCAAATGGGTTAAAGTTGACGGCTGGGACAACGCTGAAGCGGCGAAAGCCGAAATCGTGGCTTCCTTCGAGCGCGCTAAGAAGTAATTCTGCCGCACTCAGGTTCGCAAAAACACCGCCTCCGGCGGTGTTTTTTTTGGGCGTTGCTCTATTGCTGAGCGGCGGCTGATGCCTTAGCGGGCCGACAACATCCCCCCATAAAAAACAACGCCACCCGAAGGTGGCGTTATCGTTATTAATACTGGTCTTTGTCCAACCAGTTGCCGCTTTCTATCAGCGTGAAGCCCTCAACGGGGCGCTGATAGACATACATCCAGGCGCTACCGTAGGGCGTCTGGATCAGGTGACGAGCATACTCGCCGCCTTTAGTACGCAGCGCATCCAATTCAGCCAGCGTCGATGCGTCAATACGATAGACCTCACCATGTACCGTGCCATCGCCGGGCACCGCGCCTGGATAGTGGCCCAGGCTGTACAGTTGATAATCATTGACACTATGATCGCCCAGCCACTGAGCGTTGGTCATCCAGTGGCTGTTGCCTTGTTTGCGTCGTAAACTGCCGTAAACAAATATTCGCATTGCTAAAACTCAAACTGATAGAGCAAATCGAGAGCCTGGTCTACGCCAGACACGGCTTCCATATATAGCTTAGGCATCAGGCGATAACGTAACGTCAACGTCGCCAGGGAGTCAAAGATCCCTACCCCATATTTTACCTGCAGACCCGGCAGCACGTAGCCGCTGACCACCACCTGGGAGGAGTCGCCCACCCCTTCGGTATCCAGCGCCAGATTACTTACGCCAAACGTCTCGCCGATTTTACCCACAACCTGACCACTTTGTGCAACCCCCATACCAATAAGCATGGAGGTCATTGCCGCACTATCGCTCTGTCCGCTGCCCAAACCCTGCCCGCGCAGCAGGTAAGAGAGCGCTTCCTGCTGCGACATGGCCGGATCGGAGAAAATTTCCGCTTTCGGCTGATCGGCCGAACCGGTCACGCGAACGCCGGCGATCACGTCGTCTTCCGTGGCATCCGGACTACGAATGGCTTCGATGTTCAGCAGCGGCTGATCCGGCGGTCCGGAGAACAGCAGTTCGCCTTTACGCACGATCAGATCCTGGCCGTAGGCATGGAAGCGGCCTTCCGGGATATTAATCTGCCCGTTGAGGCCCAGCCCCTGTTTATCCTGAGCCACTTTCAAATCGCCGGTCAGACGCGCTTTCAGACCAAAGGCGTCGAGACGAACGTTGTTGCCTACATGAATCGTCAGGTTGCTGTTAATCGGAATACCGGCGCTCTGCTGCTTAATCGGCTGCAGATTTTTATCCAGCATGACTTCGTCAGAAGAGACCCCAACGGCGCTTTCCGGCACTTCATTGACGACGATTCTTGCCCAGGGCACGTCAACGCTACCATCCAGGTTAAACAGGCTTGGCGTGGCGGTAAAGACGACATCTGGCGAAACATCCAGGCGCACCATCGGCGGCACGGTTATCCGCACACGGCTGCCCTTCGCGGCAATCTGCGCGCGCCAGTTGTCAATCTGCGTCCAGTCGGCGTTACCGCTGAGCGCAATATGGCCCTGGCTGGT
Source organism: Klebsiella sp. K5-306 (assembly GCF_051835185.1). NCBI lineage: Bacteria > Pseudomonadati > Pseudomonadota > Gammaproteobacteria > Enterobacterales > Enterobacteriaceae > Klebsiella > Klebsiella sp. K5-306. Next base: position 230,707 of record NZ_JAIFJY010000005.1, on the reverse strand, counting down.
ATTCACCGTCCCTTGTAGGGTCGAGCGGGTACCGGTGAAATTCATCGCCAGCTGGCTCGGCTGCATATCGAACGGCATAAAGTTGCCGTCAATATCCACGCCATTCAGCTGCATCTGCCCGTACAGCTGCGGGCTCTGTACGTTGCCGCCCAGCGTCAGACGCGCATTGAGCCGCCCTTCCGCCTTTTCACCGCGCGAGAAGATAGGGTTGATCATCGCCAGCGAGAAGTTGCTGATATTCACGTTCCCGCCCAGATTACGTCGGCCCTGCGGATCGGTGACCTGCACCTGCCCATCCAGTTGACCATTGTTGGTCAGGCGAATCAGCCAGCCCAGCTGGGCGCGATTGTTGTGCAGATCGGCCGTAAGATTCAGGGTATCGAACGCCACCGGCAGCGGCGCGTCGTTGACCGTCTGGGTCACCTTCACGTTACGTCCGCTCAGGGTGACCTTGCCCTGCGGTAGCCCCTCTTTGGTGGTGTCCCAGCTCACGTCGGCATTGCCGCTAAACACGCCGCTGGCCTGCGTCTCTTCCGGCATAAACGGCTTCAGCATCGCCAGGTCGAAACGGTTGAGATTCACTACCGCGCGCCCGCTCGCGCCGGCGTCAATGGTCTGCGGTACGCACAGTTCGGCATTCGGGTTAGTCCAGCAGTGCGGTCCAATGCTGATTTTCTGCTCGAGGTTACGGTAATCCAGCGCGATGTTGCGCGTCAGCGCCACCGGCCCTACCGGCGTCTGGAAGCGGGTATTGCTCAGCGTGCCTTTCCAGCGCTCCTCTTTGCGGTCAAAACTGCCTGCCAGCGACAGCTGTCCGGAAACCGGATCGCCCTGCACCCGCAGCTGCAGGTCGTGCTGTTTCTCGTTGCCCTTCGCGTTGAGCTGCACCAGGCTGATATTCACGCCCGGCTGGCTAATGCGGTCCACGCGTACGTCAAGATGACCGCCAATCTGGTCGGTGGATTTCACATCGCCCTTCACGTTCACCTGAGCCACCGATAGCTCCTGCCAGCGCAGCGCCCGGGCGGTGATATCCGCCAGCAGCTGCGGTGCATCGACGGTGCCGCGAACTTTTACTAATCCCTTCGCCGTCCCGCCCAGGCCCGGCAGGGCGTTATCGAGATGCGGCGCGTCAATGGTGGCGTCGAGGTTAAGATCTTTAACTCCCAGCTCGCCTTTCACGTCGGCGCTGTTGGGGCCCAGAGCCAGATGCAGGCCGGGGATTTTCCACTGCATATAGCTGTTGCCCTGCAGCGAACCGCTCACGTCGACTTTGTTTTGCTTCACGTTACCGGTGATTTTCAGCTCCGGTACCGACATCTGCCAGCTGCCGCCGTACAGGCTGCCCTGGGTCTTAATCAGTCCGTTGAGCTTCGACGGCCAGTCCGGTACCTCTTTAGCGGTGTTGATACTGTTAAGCGTCAGTTCGCCGCGCCAGCTGATCGCCTGCTGCCAGTCGAGCAGCGCTTTCAACTCGGTTTTTCCTTCGAGGGCGGCGACGGTGAGCTTGTCGAGATTCACCTGCTGCTCGTTGCCCTTCGCGTTCAGGCTAATTTTCGCTGGCGGCAGCGACTGCCCTTTCACCGCGGTGCTGAAGGCCAGCGTGTAGTCGGTCATCTTGCCGTTAAATTTCAGCAGTAGGTCGTCAGCCTGATACGCTTTCTCGCCGGTAAATGGCCAGTAAAGCTGCTTGCTTTTCACCTCCATATCCAGCGGCAGGCCGGCCTCCGCCAGCTGCGTTTCGGCGCGCAGCGTCATGGCGACAGGGCCGTTCAGATCCACGCCGAGCGTGAGCTTTTTACGCACTTCGCCGCCCACTTTGAGCTGCACTTTCTCGCCCTTGAGCGGGTCTACATTCAGCGTACCGTTGAGGGTGATATCGACCGGCCAGTTATCCTGCAGTTGTGCATTACCGGAAGCCGTCACTTTGCCCTGGTCAGAATCCACGTCCAGCGCGTCCAGCTTCATCTGCCCATCAATGCTGCTGACTTTGAGCAGCAGCGAGTAGATGGTCATATCGGTATCGCCGGTCAGACGCAGCTGCTCGCCGCGAAACTCCTGAATATTGAGATTCAACGGCAGATGGACATCGGTCATTTCCGGCAGCACCGGCTTCGAGAACAGGTCTTTCATCGTCTCGCCGAGCGGCTTTTCTTCCGGCTGCGGATTGTCAATTTTCGGCTCAACGACCTGCTCCTGGGCCACTTTCGCCACCTTCGGCAGCGCGATAAGCAGCCCCTGCAGCGAGGTCGGCGTCAGGGTCAGGTTTTTCTCTTGCCAGTTAAGCCCCGTGGAAAAATCGCGCAGCGAAACGGCCGTATCGTCAATTTTCACGTTGACGTTATGCAGCGCCACCCGGCTCAGGGTGATGGGGTAAGGCGTGGAGAGATTCAGCGGTCCGCTATCTTCTTCTTCAACCGGCGCCGCTGGCGGCATTTTGCTGGTATCGATCGCCACATAGATATCGCGCAGAGAAATATCGTTGACGCACAGGCTACTGTCCCACAGGCAGCGTAGCTTAACGCCAAGGTGGAACTGCCCGGCGGTGACCGCCACGCCCGGCTGCTCAAAGCGCACGTTCTCCAGCGTCAGATCGCGCCAGCCGCCGGTGGCTTTGCCAATTTCCAGCCCAGGGACCCAGCGATCGGCGGCTTTGATAACCAGATGCAGGCCAGTCGTCGTCCCCACCAGGAATCCTACCGTCCCCAGCAGCAGCACCAGAAAAATCAGTACGCCGAGGCTTATCTTCTTCCATAAACTCATAATTCAGGCCCCAGGCCGATATAAAACTGTAAACCGTGTTCTTCGTTGTCACCGATCGGTCTGGCGATATCCAGCTTGATTGGACCGACCGGGGACTGCCAGCGTACGCCGAGGCCAGCGCCGGTTTTAAAGTTGCTTTCGCGGATATCGCTCACCGCTTCGCCGCTATCGACGAACACCGCGCCCCACCATTTGCCGCTCACGTTGTACTGATACTCCAGCGAGCCGGTGGCCAGCTTCGAAGCCCCCATCAGCTTGCCGTCATCATCTTTTGGCGAGATAGATTTGTATTTATAACCGCGAATGCTGCGGTCGCCACCGGCGAAGAAACGCAGATCCGGCGGGACTTTGCTGAAGTTATCGGCCTCAATCCAGCCAAGGTTGCCGCGTACCACGAAGCGGTGGCGGTCATAAAGGGTGCGGATCCAGACGTCCTGCGCCTGCATCACGATAAAGTTTATATCCGAGCCCCACATGGTGTTGGAGTAGTCCACCGAATAGCGCTGTGAATCGCCCCAGGTCGGCATCAGGCCGCCGCGAGAACGGGTCCGGTTCACCGACACGCCGGGATAGATCAGCATCGTGGTATTGGTGACGTTGGCCTGGGTAAAGTGGTCGAGACTCCAGCGCAGGTTCAGCGCGCGCTGCCAGCCGCTCGACATCTCCCAATAGCGCGACACGGCCAGGGTGGTAGAATCCGCCTGGGTATCATTGAGATCGGTACGCTTAAAGCCGCCCTGCATCAGGTAGTACTGTTCAAGCGGGCTTTTTAGCAGCGGTACCTTGTAGCTTAAATCAAGCTGCTGTACAGGAGCGGACAGGCTGAGGCTGGAGGTCAGGCTGTGGCCGTAGGAGTTCATCCACGGCTTTCTCCAGGTCCCTTTGACGCGCGGCCCGACGTCGGTTGAGTAGCCGACCCCGGTCTCAACAGTATTCTCTTTGCGCGGAGAAACCACGCCCTGCAAAGGCAACACTTTCGTCTGGCGGGACTTCTCAAACTGCGGCGCCACGACGACGGAACTGAACCAGCCGGTCGCCGCCAGGCGGCGGTTGAGTTCGGCGAGATCCTGCGAGGTGTAATAGTCGCCCTGCTTAAACGGCACCAGATTTTGCAGATATTCGTCGCGAATTTGCGAGCCCTCAAAGGTCACCGGGCCAAAGCGGTAGCGCTCGCCGCTGTTGTAGTCGATATCCCAGAAGGCCTGATGACGGTCAAGAGAAACCCCAAGCTGGCTTTTATTAAACTCGCTATCGAAGTAGCCCTTACGCAGCGCGACCCGGGTCAGAGAGCTTTTAAAGCTATCATAATCACCGTGATTGAGGATGGTACCGATGGCCGGTCGCGTGTTTAACAAATCCAGATAGTCGCGATCGGTTCGGGCTCCGCCGCGTAAAATGACTTCAGTGCCGCCAATGCGCACCGGTTCGCCGGGCGTGACTTTGGCGATCAGTACCTGGCGCCCCTTCGCCGGCGGCGGACGTAAATCAAAATCGATGGTGGGCTCATAGTAGCCGAGCGCTTTCAGACCTTCGCGGATAGCATCATCCACGCGCGCGCGAAAGCGCCGGTCCGGCGTAACTTCATCGCTCTGGATCGTAGAGAGTTGGGCGCGGACGTTTTTTTCCAGTTCCCCGGATAACCCCTCAACCTGCAAACGCACGTTCGCTGCGCTGGCGACCCCGCTGACCAGCAAAAGGCTGGTGATACATAACTGGCGGATTTGTAGCACGTTTTCTCCTGAATATCCTTGTTTCCCCCCGAAGGAAACGAAAGTGCCGCTCCACGGCTTAACAAAACCCTAACAACTAAGGGTTGAAAAATAGACGTTAACCCAAATAATTCTTATGTTTAAATCTAGACGTATTAAGCGTGGTTATTGTGTTAAAAGTCACGCTTGGTTACAACCTTAACCACATTTTCAGTTAGAGAGGCCCACCGTGAGTCTATTTGATAAAACGCATCTTGTCGCCCAAGCGGACGCGCTGCCGGGACGCAATACGCCGATGCCGGTGGCTACGCTCCACGCCGTCAATGGCCATTCGATGACCAACGTCCCCGCCGGAATGGAAGTCGCTCTGTTCGCCATGGGCTGTTTCTGGGGCGTCGAACGCCTGTTCTGGCAACTGCCCGGCGTTTATAGCACCGCCGCAGGTTACACCGGCGGCTACACGCCAAACCCCACCTATCGTGAAGTTTGCAGCGGCGAGACGGGCCATGCTGAAGCCGTGCGCGTGGTCTACGATCCGCAGGTTATCAGCTATGAGCAGCTGCTTCAGGTCTTCTGGGAAAATCACGACCCGGCGCAGGGCATGCAGCAGGGTAACGACCGCGGCACGCAGTATCGTTCCGCTATTTATCCGCTGACGCCGGAACAGAGCGAAGCCGCGAAAGCCAGCCTCGCGCGTTTCCAGGCGGCAATGAAGGAAGCCAACGACCCGCGAGCTATCACCACCGAGATCGCCACGGCAAAGCCGTTCTATTATGCGGAAGACGATCATCAGCAGTATCTGCATAAAAACCCCTACGGATACTGCGGTATCGGCGGGATTGGGGTTTGTTTACCGCCGCAGCCCTGATGCCGTTGACCCGTAATAGCAGGCTGCCGGATTGAATAATTTACGCTCTGGCGGCTTTACAGTACCTTACGCTATACTACGCCGTGTTATCGCCGGTCCAGAGCCTTCGGACCGGCTTTTTGTGAATTCCACTTAGCGTTATCCACTTCCCTTCCGAGGATCTGATCTCAACGGTCAGATAAGATATGTTAAACAGTATTTTAGTAATACTTTGTCTGATAGCCGTCAGTGCGTTCTTTTCGATATCGGAAATCTCGCTGGCCGCATCACGTAAAATCAAACTCAAGCTGCTGGCCGATGACGGCAACGTCAACGCTCAACGCGTGCTGAAGATGCAGGAAAACCCCGGTATGTTCTTTACCGTGGTGCAAATCGGCCTCAACGCGGTAGCGATTCTCGGCGGTATCGTCGGCGATGCTGCATTTTCGCCGGCGTTTCACGGCCTCTTTAGTCGCTATATGTCCCCCGAGCTCTCCGAGCAGCTGAGCTTTATTATCTCCTTTACCCTGGTCACCAGCCTGTTCATTCTGTTTGCTGACCTGACCCCGAAACGCATCGGTATGATTGCGCCTGAAGCCGTCGCTTTACGCATCATCAACCCGATGCGCTTCTGCCTGTTTCTCTTCCGCCCGCTGGTGTGGTTGTTCAACGGCATGGCCAACAACATCTTCCGCCTGTTCAAAATTCCGATGGTGCGTAAAGACGACATTACCTCCGATGATATTTACGCCGTAGTGGAAGCCGGCGCGCTGGCCGGGGTGCTGCGTAAGCAGGAGCATGAGCTGATTGAGAACGTGTTTGAGCTGGAGTCGCGCACCGTGCCTTCGTCCATGACTTCGCGTGAAAACGTCATCTGGTTCGATCTCCATGAAGATGAACAGAGCCTGAAGAATAAGGTTGCAGAGCATCCGCACTCTAAGTTCCTGGTGTGTAACGAAGATATCGACCACATCATCGGCTACGTTGACTCCAAAGACCTGCTGAACCGCGTGCTGGCGAACCAAAGCCTGGTGCTGACCGGCGGCGTGCAGATTCGCAATACGCTGATTGTCCCGGATACCCTGACGCTGTCTGAAGCGCTGGAAAGCTTTAAAACCGCCGGTGAAGACTTCGCCGTGATCATGAACGAGTATGCGCTGGTCGTCGGGATTATCACCCTTAACGACGTGATGACCACCCTGATGGGCGATCTGGTCGGCCAGGGGCTGGAAGAGCAGATCGTCGCACGCGATGAGAACTCCTGGCTGATTGACGGCGGCACGCCGATCGACGACGTGATGCGGGTGCTGGATATCGATGATTTCCCACAGTCCGGAAATTACGAGACCATTGGCGGCTTTATGATGTTTATGCTGCGTAAAATTCCCAAGCGGACCGACGCGGTGAAGTTCTCCGGCTATAAATTCGAGGTGGTGGATATCGACAACTACCGCATCGATCAGCTGCTGGTGACCCGCATCGACAATAAGCCGACGGTGCTGGTGCCCAAGCTGCCGGACGCGGCGAACAGTGATAAAGAGTCAGCGTAACGCTTTCTCGCGAACGCTGTTCCTCCCCCCTGTTGCCGGGCGGCGGCTAACGCCTTGCCCGGCCAATAAAGATCGCAATCTCGTCAGATTACGCATTGCCCATCGATATACACTTAAGTCTGCGTATGCCGACCAATCTGGGGCTGATGCCGGGTCCAGAAACATCAACGGCTCCCTGGGGGAGCCGCCTTTTTACCGTGTAGTCATACCACTTTTCAGGTTATGCCATCTCTGTTTGTAGACGGCTGACCTGGCGGTTGACTTCGGACATCACTGACAAATGCAGCTTGTCCTTAACCTTCGGGATAAGGATTTTGCCCTTATCAAACTCAAAAGCGCCAACGTCCTTGATATACAAACGTCCACGGAACAGGATCTTCACGTACTTCGCTACTTGTAGCGGGTTGTAGCGTTGGAAAATTTTCATTGTTGTCTCCTGCCAGGGTTACGCTCCTGTGGTGCCACAGTTAGCCCACGTACCGGAATCGCAAATTTTAATGCCCTGAAACTATAGTCCAGAATCTGAGTGATACCCAGTTTGTATAAGTTTATTTACCTTATGATGACAATAATTCAGAGTTTTCGTTTCAGGCATCCGATGAAGGTAGTATAAGTCGCCGATTTTAGACGGAATTGTGCGTCAACACGCAAACTGGCACCATCATTGCGGGTAATGCCGATAAATCGCACTTATGATTAAAGCAGACCAAGTGGTCGGATCACCTGCAAAGATAATAAAAGGAAACACCATGACCCTACGTAGATTACTGGCCGTTTCATGTCTCCTGTTCCCACTGTTGGCCTCGGCGCATAACTTTGTCGACGGTCAGCGCGTTGCGCCGGTCGGCGTAGCGGATCGGGGAGAACTGGTGCTGGATAACGATAAATTTAGCTATAAAAGCTGGAATAGCGCGCAGCTGGCGGGAAAAGTGCGCGTTGTGATGCACATTGCCGGTCGCTCGTCGGCAAAAGAAAAAAACGCGACCTTAATTGAAGCCATTAAAAGCGCGAAGCTGCCGCACAATCGCTACCAAACGACGACTATCGTCAATACCGATGACGCTATCCCAGGCTCGGGAATGTTTGTCCGCAGCAGTATCGAGAACAATAAGCAGCTCTACCCCTGGTCACAGTTCATCGTCGACAGCAACGGCGCGGTGCGCAAAGCGTGGCAGCTCGAAGAAGAGAGTTCAGCCATCGTGGTGCTGGACAAAGAGGGTCGCGTGCAGTGGGCTAAAGACGGCGCGCTCAGCCAGCAGGAGGTGCAGCAGGTAGTGGGCCTGCTGCACAAGTTGCTTAATAAATAGAGACCCGGAAGCCGGGGTTGAGGAACGATTCACGCGGCGTGTAATCAAGAGTACGCCCCTGCCAGTCGTGAACGTGCGCCCCGGCGGCGCTGGCGACCGCATGACCGGCCGCGGTGTCCCAGGTACTTGTCGGCCCGAAGCGTGGGTAAAGCTGGGCCTGCCCTTCAGCGACCAGGCAGAACTTCAGCGACGAACCAATTGAGGTGGTCTGGTGTTCACCAAGCTGCTCAAGATACTCCTGCAGCTCCGGGTCATTGCCGTGTGAACGGCTAATCACCACCAGCGGCGGGCGCGCATCGCGGACCTGAATCTGCTTGCGAACGCCGCACTCCTCTTTCCATGCTTTGCCCTTTTCCGCGCTGTACATCACCTTCATCACCGGCGCGTAGACCACGCCCAGGGTCGGTTTACCGTTTTCAATCAAGGCGATATTGACGGTAAACTCGCCGTTGCGCTTGATAAACTCTTTGGTGCCGTCCAGCGGGTCCACCAGCCAGTAGCGCTGCCAGTGCTGGCGCACCTCCCAGGCCGGCGGATCCTCTTCCGACAGAACCGGAATATCGGGCGTCAGGGCCAGCAGGCCGCTGATAATCACCTTGTGCGCCGCAATATCCGCGGCCGTGACCGGAGAATCGTCCTTCTTGCTGGTAACGTCCATCGGCTGTTTTCCATCGTAAACTTCCATGATGGCATCGCCCGCATTCCGTGCAAGCTGACATACTTGTTCTAACATTCTCCACCTCGTCTGGTTACAGTGGCGTTAACTCGTTGTTTTATTTATATCGCATCATTGTGAGTTCCGCTATCTGTGATAACGATGGCGGTTTCCTTCACCGCTTTTCTGGCATGATTCACATTTCTGTAAGCAACAGAATGTAAATACATTTTCTTCTGTGCCACTGCTCATATAAAAAGGACGCCACTGATGATTAAGTTTAGCGCAACGCTGCTGGCCACGCTGATCGCCGCCAGCGTAAATGCGGCAACGGTCGATTTGCGGATCATGGAAACCACCGATCTGCACAGTAATATGATGGACTTTGACTATTACAAAGATGCCGCCACGGAAAAATTTGGCCTGGTGCGTACCGCAACCTTGATTGAGAAAGCGCGTCAGGAAGTCAGCAATAGCGTACTGGTCGATAACGGCGATGTTATTCAGGGCAGCCCGCTGGGTGACTATATGGCCGCAAAGGGTCTGAAAGAGGGCGATGTTCACCCGGTCTACAAGGCGATGAATACCCTGGATTATGTCGTGGGCAACCTCGGCAACCACGAGTTTAACTACGGGCTCGACTTCCTGCATAAAGCGCTGGCAGGGGCGAAGTTCCCCTACGTGAACGCCAATATTATCGACGTCAAAACCGGCAAACCGATGTTTACGCCTTATCTGATTCAGGATACCCAGGTGAAGGATAGCGACGGCAAAACGCAGACGCTGCGCATTGGCTATATCGGCTTCGTACCACCGCAGATAATGACCTGGGATAAAGCCAATCTTAGCGGTAAGGTGACCGTTAACGACATTACCGCAACCGCACGCAAGTTTGTCCCGGAAATGCGCGAAAAAGGCGCGGACGTGGTGGTGGTCATTGCCCACTCCGGCCTCTCCGCCGACCCGTATCAGGCCATGGCGGAGAACTCCGTTTACTATTTAAGCCAGGTGCCTGGGGTCGATGCCATTATGTTCGGCCACGCTCACGCCATCTTCCCGAGCAAAGATTTTGCCGGTATCAAAGGCGCGGATATCGCGAAAGGTACGCTAAACGGAGTACCGGCAGTGATGCCGGGCATGTGGGGCGATCACCTTGGGGTGGTCGATCTGGTCCTGAACAACGACAGCGGCAAATGGCAGGTCAGCGCAGCGAAAGCCGAAGCGCGGCCGATCTACGACTCGGTGGCGAAGAAATCGCTGGCGGCAGAAGACAGCAACATGGTGGCGGTATTAAAAGCCGACCATGACGCCACCCGCGAGTTTGTCGGCAAACCGATTGGTAAATCCTCGGATAATATGTACAGCTACCTGGCGCTGGTGCAGGACGACCCAACCGTACAGGTGGTCAATATGGCCCAGAAGGCCTACGTTGAGCACTACATTCAGGGCGACCCGGATCTGGCGAAGCTGCCGGTACTCTCCGCCGCCGCGCCGTTTAAAGTCGGCGGACGTAAAAATGACCCGGCCAGCTTTGTTGAAGTGGAAAAAGGGCAGCTCACCTTCCGCAACGCCGCCGATCTCTACCTGTATCCCAACACCCTGGTGGTGATGAAAGTCAGCGGTAAAGAGGTTAAAGAGTGGCTGGAGTGCTCCGCCGGACAGTTCAATCAAATTGATCCCGCCAGCAGCAAGCCGCAGTCGCTGATTAACTGGGACGGCTTCCGCACCTACAACTTCGACGTGATTGACGGCGTGAACTACCAGATCGATATCACCCAGCCGGCGCGCTACGACGGCGAATGCAACAGCGTGAATCCGCAGGCCGAGCGAATTAAGCATCTGACCTTTAACGGCAAGCCAATCGATCCGAACGCCACTTTCCTCGTCGCAACCAATAACTACCGCGCCTACGGCGGTAAATTCCAGGGCACCGGCGAGGATCATATCGCGTTCGCCTCGCCGGATGAAAACCGCTCGGTGCTGGCGGCCTGGATTGGCGCGGAGTCGAAGAAAAACGGCGAGATCCATCCGGCGGCGGATAACAACTGGCGCCTGGCGCCGATCCACAGCACAGTACCGCTGGATATTCGCTTTGAAACCTCACCGGGCGACAAGGCCGCGGCATTTATCAAAGAGAAAGCGCAATACCCGATGCGCCAGGTGGCTACCGACGATATCGGCTTTGCTATTTATCAGCTGGATTTGAGTAAATAATTGCCGGTTCCCCGGTTGTGCTGCGCTTACCGGGGCTACATTGACATCAACCTCAGGCTACCTGTTCGTGGTTCGCCAGAACCGCGGGCAGGTTCAGCTCAATCCAGTCCGCCAGCGCCGCCACCTTCTCGCTCACCTGCTCACCGAGCGGAGTCAGACTATATTCAACGTGCGGCGGCACCACCGGATACGACACGCGGTTAAGAAAGCCGTCCTGTTCCAGCGCCTGGAGCGACTGGGCCAGCATCTTTTCGCTGACGCCGCCGATCTTACGCCGCAGATCGCTAAACCGATGGGTGCCATCGCGCAGGGACACCAAAATCAGTACGCCCCAGCGGCTGGTCACGTGTTTGAGCACTTCCCGCGAGGGGCACTGTTCGGCAAACAGGTTGCCGTTACGTAGCTGCTCGCTCAGCGTCAGATTCGCCATATTCATACTTACCTTTTTGTGCGTACTTACTAAAAGTTAGTTAAGGTGTTAGCTTACCATAACTGCCAATGAACACGAAGGAGAAGACCCATGATCGCAATTACCGGCGCAACCGGCCAGCTTGGCCAACACGTCCTGGAAAACCTGTTAAAAACCGTCCCCGCGGGCCAGGTTGTGGCTATCGTGCGCAACCCGGCAAAAGCCGAATCGCTGAGCCAAAGGGGCATAGGGGTTCGTCAGGCCGACTACAGCGATGAAGCGGCCCTGACCGCCGCCCTCCAGGGCGTGGACAAACTGTTGCTGATCTCTTCCAGCGAGGTCGGCCAGCGCGCCGTCCAGCACCGCAACGTGATTAATGCAGCGAAAGCTGCCGGCGTGAAATTTATCGCCTATACCAGCCTGCTGCACGCCGATACCTCCCCGTTGGGGCTGGCGGATGAACATATCGCCACCGAGCAGATGCTCGCCGACTCCGGCATTGCATATGCCCTGCTGCGCAACGGCTGGTACACCGAAAACTATCTCGCCAGCGCGCCGCCGGCGATTGAGCACGGCGTGTTTATCGGCGCTGCCGGTAACGGCAAAATCGCCTCTGCTACCCGCGCGGATTACGCCGCCGCTGCCGCTCGCGTTATCGCCGAAGAGGGCCACGCCGGAAAAGTGTATGAACTGGCGGGCGATGAGGCGTGGACTTTGAGCGAACTCGCCGCTGAGCTGAGCAAACAAAGCGGTAAAAACGTGGTGTATCAAAACCTCAGCGAAGCCGACTTCGCCGCCGCGCTGAAGGGCGTCGGCCTGCCCGCAGGCCTGGCTGATATGCTGGCGAATTCTGATACCGGCGCCTCCAAAGGCGGGCTGTTCGACGATAGCCGCACCCTGAGTAAGCTCATCGGTCGCCCAACCACGACGCTGGCAGAGAGCGTCAAAGGCATTCTGTAACTGTTACATAGTGGTTAATTTTTGTAGCATCCCGGCGGGCCATCCTCAATAATGTACGGATGTCCGTCGGGAGTTATCGCATGCAAGGCGTACCGGAACAGTTTAATGATGAAAGAGACAGCGCGCGCTTTCGCCATCTGGCGCAGCTGCCCGGCGTTGAGCTGTATCATGCCCACATCTCCCGCTACGCCTTTGAACCGCACACCCATGAAGCCTTTGGTATCGGCGCGATAGAGCTCGGCGCCGAGCGTTTTCGCTATCGCGGCAGCCAGCATGTAGCTTCGGTTAACTCTATCGTCACCATGAATCCCGATGAACTGCATACCGGCGAGGCGGAGACTGCCGACGGCTGGCGCTATCGGATGATTTATCTCGACCCGGATACGCTGGAAAAGGTGACCGGCGTGCGCCACTGGTGGTTCAGCGAAGTGGTGCGTCAGGACCCGCTTCGCTCCCGGCAAATCGGCAATCTCATCTACGGCCTGTGGCATACTGACGATCCGCTCGCGCAGCAGGGTCTGCTGCTGGATTTAATCGATACCTTCCGGCCATTCGCTCACCACGCCGCTGCGCTGCCCGAAGCTCGCCACCGCTTCGAGCGGGTACGAGACTATCTGCATGATAACTATATGCGTACGGTGACCCTCGATGAGCTGGCGCAGGTGGCGGCGCTGAGCCCGTACCATTTCCAGCGCCAGTTCAAAGCGCACTTCCACGTTACGCCGCACCAGATGTTAATGGCCATTCGCCTGTGGCGCGCCAAAGCGTTTCTCACCCACGGTATGCCCGCTGCCGACGTCGCTCTCGCCGCCGGACTGACCGACCAGTCGCACCTGACCCGCGCGTTTACCCGCCGTTACGGCATTACCCCGGTACGTTATCAAAAGCAGGTTCTCCCGCGCTAATGCGCAACCTCATACAATATTCCCGCTAAAGCCTCTCCTACACTGTCGCCAACAAAAAGAGTAATGGAAAGCATGATGATTAGTGGTGTGCTGTACGCCCTGCTGGCAGGGCTGATGTGGGGATTGATATTCGTGGGCCCTTTACTGGTGCCGGAATACCCGGCTGTTTTACAGTCGATGGGGCGCTATCTGGCGCTGGGGCTGATCGCCCTGCCGCTGGCCTGGCTGGGCCGCGCACGGCTGCGCCAGCTCGCCAGGAAAGACTGGTGGACGGCGCTGGGACTGACCCTGATGGGCAACTTAATCTATTACGTCTGCCTGGCCAGCGCGATTCAGCGTACCGGCGCGCCGGTGTCGACCATGATTATCGGCACTCTGCCGGTCGTGCTGCCGGTTTTCGCCAACCTGCTCTATAGCCAGCGCGATGGAAAGCTGCCGTGGCGGCGACTGTTCCCGGCGCTGGTCTGTATTGCCTTCGGCCTGGCATGCGTCAATATCGCTGAACTGCATCAGGGCTTACCCGATTTCAGCCCGTGGCGCTACGGCTCCGGTATCTTGCTGGCGTTGATCTCGGTGGTGTGCTGGGCCTGGTACGCGCTGCGCAACGCCCGTTGGCTGCGGGAAAACCCGGATAAACCGCCGATGATGTGGGCTACCGCGCAGGCGCTGGTGACCCTGCCGGTATCGCTGGTCGGATACCTTATCGCCTGCGGGTGGCTGCATGGACAGCACCCGGACTTCCCGCTCCCCTTCGGCCCGCGCCCGACGGTGTTCGTCACCCTGATGCTGGCGATCGCTATCTTCTGTTCATGGGTTGGGGCGTGGTGCTGGAACGTTGCCAGCCAGCGTCTGCCAACGGTGATCCTCGGGCCGCTGATCGTCTTCGAAACCCTTGCCGGACTGCTGTATACCTTTATTCTGCGCCAGAGTCTGCCCCCGCTTCTGACCCTAAGCGGTATTCTGCTGCTGGTGCTCGGCGTGGTGTCTGCCGTGCGTGCTCGTCCGGAAAAACCCGTGCTGCAGAAACTGGTCAGCGAGAAAAAATAGCCTGGTACCCTAAAGGGGTATTCCCTGGAACATAAGATGCATTTAAAATACAACTTATATTCTTGATGACGAGGTAACTGCTATGGCTTTCCGTGGCCAACCTTTAGGCGAGCTGGCGCTGACGATTCCGCGCGCCTCCGCGCTGTTCCGTAAGTACGATATGGACTACTGCTGCGGCGGCAAACAGACGCTGGAACGCGCGGCATCTCGCAAAGAGCTGGACGTCGCGGTGATTGAAGCCGAGCTGGCAAAACTGGCGGAAGAGCCGGTAGAGCGCGACTGGCGGGTTGCGCCCTATGCGGAAATTATCGATCACATTATCGTTCGCTATCACGACAGGCATCGCGAGCAGCTGCCGGAGCTGATTTTACAGGCCACTAAAGTCGAGCGCGTTCACGCCGACAAGCCCAACGTTCCGAAAGGCTTAACCAAGTATCTGACCATGCTGCACCAGGAGCTTTCCAGCCATATGATGAAAGAGGAGCAGATTCTGTTCCCGATGATCAAACAGGGCATGGGAACGCAGGCCGGCGGTCCTATCAGCGTGATGGAAAGCGAGCATGATGAAGCGGGCGAGCTGCTGGAGGTGATTAAGCACATCACGCAGAACGTGACGCCGCCGGCGGAAGCCTGCACCACCTGGAAAGCGATGTACAACGGCATCAACGAACTGATTGATGACCTGATGGAGCACATCAGTCTCGAAAATAACGTGCTGTTCCCGCGTGCCCTCGCCGGAAAGTAAATAAAAAAGGCGCCCGCAGGCGCCCTCGACATTGTCAGTCTTATTGGCCACCCCGGCTGGCCTTTTTTATGACGGGCGTCCTGCTCCCCTTCGGGCCGTTGCAAGCAACGTTAAACATCTCTCCCGAGGATTTTTTATTTCGCCAGACGCTTTTTGCCGGCAAACAGCCAGCCCGCGCCGAGCAGTACAAACCACAGCGGGGTCACCATCAGCGCTTCGCGGGTATCGGCTTCCAGCGTCAGCAGCACCAGCACAAAGACGAAGAATGCCATGCACACCCAGCACATCAGTTTGCCCAGCGGCATCTTATATTTGGACTGCTCATGCAGCTGCGGACGTTTCCTGCGATAGGCCAGATACGAGCACAGGATAATTGTCCAGACGAACATAAACAGGATCGCCGACACCGTGGTAATCATGGTAAACGCCGCAATGACGCTTGGATTGACCATCAGCATGACCACGCCGCCCAGCAGACACATACAGGAGAAGGTCAGGCCTTTCGCCGGTACCGCGCGTTTCGACAGCTTGGCGAACATTTTCGGCGCCTGCCCGTCCTGCGCCAGACCAAACAGCATACGGCTGGTAGAGAATACGCCGCTGTTAGCGGAAGAAGCCGCCGAGGTCAGCACCACGAAGTTGATCAGGCTCGCCGCCGCCGGCAGCCCGACCAGCACAAACAGCTCAACGAACGGGCTCTTTGACGGCACGACTGAGCTCCACGGAGTCACCGACATAATGACGATCAGCGCAAAGACGTAGAACATAATGATACGAATGGGAATCGAGTTAATCGCCCGCGGCAGGGATTTCTCAGGATCTTTCGTTTCCGCCGCCGTGGTTCCCACCAGTTCGATGCCCACGAAGGCGAAGACGGCGATCTGGAAGCCGGCAAAGAATCCGCTGATGCCTTTCGGGAACCAGCCGCCGTCATTCCACAGATGGGCGAAAGAGGCTTCCACGCCGGTCGGTGACTGGAAGTGCATCAGCACCATCACCAGGCCGACCACGATCAGCGCCACGATAGCGACGATTTTGATCATCGCAAACCAGAACTCCATCTCGCCGAACATCTTCACGGTGGCGAGGTTAAGACCCAGCAGCAGCAGGATGACCGCCAGCGAGGCGACCCAGTCGGAGAGTCCCGGGAACCAGAACTGCGCGTACGCGGTGATCGCCACCACGTCCGCCATCCCGGTCACCACCCAGCAGAACCAGTAGGTCCAGCCGGTGAAATAACCTGCCCAGGGGCCCAGCAGGTCGGCGGCAAAATCGCTGAATGACTTGTATTCGAGATTCGACAGCAGTAATTCACCCATGGCGCGCATGACGAAAAACAGCATGAAACCGATGATCATATAAACAAAAATAATTGACGGCCCGGCAAGGCTGATGGTTTTGCCTGACCCCATAAACAGCCCGGTGCCTATCGCACCACCGATAGCGATAAGCTGAATATGCCGGTTAGTGAGATTTCGCCGCAGCGATTGTTCAGTCGGCGCCTGTTCGTCGGCAACGACTTTTACCTGATCTACCATGTGATTTTTCCTGTTGTACCTGTCTGTGTTGTTCGGGCTCTATTGGCCCTTCATTCGTATTAACCCCGGAACGAGGGTTTATCGATATTAGGTAAGAATCGGAGGGATGAATACTATGATTTAGAGATAATGTTAATTTTATGTTTAAAGTGAGTGTTATATCACTCCGGTTACGCGAAACAGCTCACAAAAATACACCCATTCAGCAGATATGCAATATAAAGCTCCAGCAAATGCTCAACTTAAGGGTTTTACACTATTTAAAGCGGCTTCCTCCCCCATACGGAAGAGGAAGCACCTGCTGTTTAAATAATGTCCAGCAGTTCAACTTCAAAAATCAGGGTACTGAACGGAGGAATGGATGCGCCCGCGCCGCGCTCACCGTAGGCCAGGTTGTGCGGAATCGTCAGTTCCCATTTAGAGCCTACCGGCATCAGGGTCAGCGCTTCAATCCAGCCGCCGATCACGCCGGTCACCGGGAACTCAGCCGGTTCGCCGCGCGCAACGGAGCTATCGAAGACGGTGCCATCGATCAGTTTGCCGGTGTAGTGAACGCGAACGCGGTCAGTACGCGCCGGGATCGGGCCTTCACCCTGAGTCAGTACGCGGAACTGCAGGCCAGATTCGGTGCTGTTCACGCCTTCGCGCTCGCGGTTTTCTTCCAGGTATTTCTCGCCATCCGCGGCCATTTCCTGGAAACGTTCGCGACGCACGGCGTCAGCGCGTTCGTGAATTTCACGCAGCGCGCGGTGAACGGCTTCCACCGGCACCTGCGGCTGTTTACCTTCCAGCGCGTCAGCAATACCCGCGACCAGCGCTTCCGGCAGCAGCCCCTGCAGGCCAGATTCGCTCAGCTGTTGTCCAACCTGCAAGCCGATACCGTAACTTGCCTGTGCTTCAATCGTGTCAAAAGTAGGGGTTGCCATCTTTGTTCCTTTTTTGGGTGAGAATTTCATATTCCACGGCTTCACGCAGCATAAGCAGAAAAGCCGGAACATATACCCTAAATAATTCGAGCTGCAGCCAACGCATCTGCAACCTGAAGTATGACGGGTATAAAGAGGTGGGCAGCATATCAGCCACAGCACGACGGGTAAAACTTTGTCGGCAGGATGATGACAAATCTGACGGAAACAGAAACAATAGAGAGATAAGGTTAACCTCACGAAACATATCTTTGTCTCGTCCTTCAGAAAGTTAGCCATCTATACTCTAGAGACAGCAGGATAAAAATATGCGGAGCAGGAGGAAAGCCATGCCCGGGCGCTTTGAACTGAAATCTACCCTGGAGAAGATCTGGCATGCCCCGGATCATTTTCGCCTCATGGATCCGCTACCGCCGATGCACCGCCGCGGTATTATTGCCGGAGCGCTGCTGGTGGTTATCGGCGTTCTGCTCCCTTCAGAGGATAACGGCAGTTCAGTTCAGGCCAGCCGCGAGGCGAATCTCGACCTGCAATCTCAGTCGCAGCCGCAGTCTTCAGGTAATCAGGCCGTCCCACTGCCGCCCATCACCAACACGCCGCCGGTCAACGATGCCGATCAGGTGGCGCCGGTCGCGCCGGAGCCCATTCAGGATGAGCAGCTGGATCAGCCGCAGCAGCAGACCGCTTCCCAGCCTTATCAGGAGCCGCAGTCGACTCCCGGCATTGAGCAGCAGTGGCGGACCTACCGCATTGAATCCGGCAAAACCCTCGCGCAGCTGTTCCGCGACCACAACCTGCCGCCGACCGACGTTTACGCCATGGCCCAGGTTGAAGGTGCCGGTAAGCCGCTAAGCTCGCTGCAAACCGGGCAGACGGTACAGATCCGCCAGAATGCCAGCGGCGTGGTCACCGGGCTGACTATCGATACCGGCGGCGGGCAGCAGGTGCTGTTTACCCGCCAGTCGAACGGTAGCTTTATTCGCGTCCGTTAAGAGAGTCAGGCGTCACAAGAAGCCAGCTTAGAATCGTTTCTTTTATGACCCGACGCCTGACTTCCAGAGCCTGCGGCGAAACCATGCTGATGTGATAAACCAACCCTAACGTATGCTGGTTAATTAAGTAATACCCACCGAGGGCGGCAATACTAATATTGACCTGGAGAGGATCGATATCAGCTTTAAAGATATTTTGTCGCTTCCCTTCCTCAAGCAGCGAAGCCATCAGTTGCAGATGCGAGTGGTTAATTTCCGGGAGGCGCGTTGATTTTGCATAATGAACGCCTTTGCTTTGATTTTCATTATGAACAATTTTGAGAAACCACGGGTTTTCAATATAGTAGTCCCAAGTAAAATCAATGATTTTTTCAATTGCTTTGTCAGGGGAAAGTCCTGATACATCGAGGTTTTTCTCTTTCTGACGAATATCGTTCCAGATATATTCCAGAACTTCGATAAACAAATTTTCTTTATTGCCGAAGTGGTGATACACGGTCTGTTTACTGCAATCTGCCGCTTTGACGATATTATCGACTCTGGCACCTTCGTAGCCATATTCGGCAAATTCATTGACAGCGCTTAAAAGAAGCTTTTCTTTCAAGCTTTGCGCATTGCTGGTATCAAGATACATTCCGCTTCCCCATTCACCCTTCGCGATGCCTATCATAGCGATAATTTTAACCCTATTCAGTAAAAAAGAATTAAAACAATATAATTCAATAATTTATTAACAATCCGGTGATCGCCCTCACAAACCAACCAACTAGATGGTTGATCTTTTAGTGTTCCCGATGCATTTTGATGCCACCAGGATCACCCCTATTCACTGTGAGGTTACAAATGAGATCAAATAAATCCGTTGCCGTTATTACCGGAGCCGCTCGCGGCATTGGCAAAGGCTGTGCGCTTGAACTGGCCCGTGCGGGGTTCAATCTTTTAATTAACGATCGCCCGGATGCTGAAAGCGTTGAAAAGCTGGAAACCACCCGGCAGGAGTGCATTGCTGAAGGCGCAGAAGTTATCTGTTTCCCGGCGGATATTGCCGACCTGTCGCTGCACGAAGAGATGCTCGACGCCGCGCAAAATCAATGGGGCCGCCTCGATTGCCTGCTGAACAATGCCGGGATTTCTGTCAAAAAACGGGGCGATATCCTCGACATGCAGCCGGACAGCTTTGACGAAAACATTGCCGTCAACACCCGTGCCCCCTTCTTTCTCGCCCAGTCGTTCAGCAAGCGCCTGCTGGCGCAGCCGAAACCGGAAAATGAACTCCCGCACCGCTCGATTATTTTCGTCAGTTCAATTAACGCCATCATGCTGGCGATGAATCGCGGCGAGTACACAATGGCCAAAACTGCCGTGTCAGCCGCTGCTCGCCTGTTTGCCGCCCGCCTGTGCGCAGAGCAAATCGGCGTCTATGAAGTCCGCCCAGGCTTGATTAAAACCGAAATGACGGTGCCCGCTACCGCCTACTATGACGAACTGATTGCCAAAGGGCTGGTACCTTGGGGCCGCTGGGGTTTCCCGGCAGATATCGCTTCAACCGTACGCGCCATGGCGGAAGGTAAGCTGATCTATACCTGTGGGCAGGCCGTGGCCATTGACGGCGGCCTGAGCATGCCGCGTTTCTGAGGTTGAATAATGAGAGATCTGTTGCAATGTCCCGATCTGTTCAGCATCAACACCGCGACGCTCGGCTATAAAACGCCCTTACCCGCCATTATTGATGCCTGCGCGGAACGTGGTATCGGCGCTATAGCGCCGTGGAGAAGAGAGCTTGCCGGTGAAAATTTAGCGGACATCGCCCGTCAGTTGACGGCAAATAACATGGCGGTGTCCGGATTCTGCCGCAGTACTTATTACACCGCCCCAACCCTGTCGGAACGTAAACTCGCCATCGACGATAACCGTCGGGCGCTTGACGATGCCGCCACCCTGAGCGCCGCCTGCTATATGCAGGTGGTCGGCGGGCTTGCACGGGGAAGTAAAGATTTATACGAAGCGCGGGAGCAGGTGAAATACGGTATCCGTCAGCTGCTACCTCACTCCAGAGACGTGGGCGTGCCCATCGCACTGGAGCCGCTGCACCCGATGACCGCTGCCGATCGTTCCTGCCTGTGCACATTACGTCAGGCGCTGGACTGGTGCGACGAACTCGATCCCGATGGCGAATACGGCCTGGGCGTAGCGGTGGACGTTTACCATGTCTGGTGGGACCCGGACCTCGCGAATCAGATCCTGCGGGCGGGAAAGCGCATTCTGGCCTTTCACGTCTCAGACTGGCTGGTGCCGACCACCGACCTGGTCAACGACCGGGGTATGCCGGGAGACGGCGTCATTAATATTCCCTCGATTCGTCGGCTAGTGGAAAACGCCGGTTTTAACGGCGCGGTGGAATTAGAAATTTTCTCGCCGCACAACTGGTGGCAAAAGGACATCAACAGCACCCTGGATATTAGCGTCGATCGTATCGCGCATTATTGCTAAGGATGAAACATGAATGAACAACCCGTTCTGTTCAGCAGAGCGGCGGCCTCCTGTCGCCTGACGCTGAATCGCGAAGATAAATGCCACGCGATTAACGAAGAAATGATCGAATTACTCGATCGCTATTTAAACGAAATTGAAAATGACGCCACGCTGCGCCTGGTGGAATTAACCGCCACGGGAGATAAGTTTTTCTGCGCGGGTGGCGATATTAAATCCTGGTCTGCTTATTCACCGCTGGATATGGGGCGGAAATGGATTAAGCGCGGCAATGAGGTCTTCTCACGCCTGCGCAATTTACCCCAGCTTACCGTGGCGAATATTAACGGTCATACCATCGGCGGCGGCATTGAACTGGCGCTGAGCTGCGATATCCGCATCGCCCGTCCGACGGCAAAATTCTCCACCCCGGAAGTGATGCTCGGCATGGTTCCCGGCTGGCTGGGCATCGAGCGGGTTCTCAATCAGGTTGGCCCGGTTGTTGGCCGCCAGATGCTGATGCTGGGCCAGCGCCTGAGCGCCCAGGAGGCGCAGTCCGCTGGACTGATTAACGAGGTCGTGGAAAAAGATGACGCGGATGGCTGGCTGATGAATCAGCTTTGCGCTCTGCAAAAGTGCGGCCCGGTCGCCCTGGCGCATATTAAACAGCTCATTCTGGCGCTGGAAAATAAGCATGCCGACTACTCGCATCAGCTGCTGGCCGGCTTGATGTCAGCCACCCAGGACTGCCAGCAGGCGACGCAGGCTTTTGCTAACAAAAGCCCGGTAAGTTTCCAGAATAAGTAAGGAAAAGAGAATGAATAAAGTGACCTCAGCCGACGCCGTCGCCGCGCTCATTGAAGATGGCGCCACGATTGCTATCAGCGGCAACGGCGGCGGTATGGTTGAAGCTGATTATTTACTGGCGGCCATTGAAAAACGCTTTCTGGAGACCGGACATCCACGCGACCTGACGCTTATCCACTCGCTGGGAATTGGCGATCGCGATAGCAAAGGCAGCAACCGTTTCGCCCATGCAGGAATGCTCAAGCGAATTATCGCGGGGCATTTTACCTGGTCGCCAAAAATGCAGTCTCTGGTAAAAAACGAAGAGATCGAAGCTTACTGCTTTCCCGGCGGCGTGATTCAGGCGCTGCTGCGTGAAATTGGCTCCGGCCGGCCGGGGCTTATCACCCACGTCGGGCTGGGTTCGTTTGTCGATCCGCGCCACGGCGGCGGTAAATCGAATGCCCGAACCACCGAAGATATGGTGGAACTAATTGAGATCGATGGTGAAACCAAACTACGTTACCGGCCATTCAGGGTGAATTACGCCATTGTGCGCGGCACCTACGCCGATCCGCGCGGCAACGTCAGCCTCGAAGAGGAAGCGATCAATATGGACAGCTACTCAATGGCGCTGGCGGCACACAATAGCGGCGGCAAGGTCTTCGTTCAGGTGCGCGATGTACTGGAAGCAGGGGCAATCGCGCCACGCAACGTCACCCTCCCCGGAATTCTGGTCGATGGCATCGTGGAGCATCGCGAGCAGCCGCAGACCTACCTCGGCGGCTACGATCTAACGATCAGTGGCCAACACCGACGCCTCTGTTCCAGCGATGCAATAGAGCTGGTCAGCCACCCGGTGCGCCGCCTGATTGCCCGTCGCGCGGCGCGTGAACTGGTCGCAGGCGCATCGACTAACTTCGGATTTGGTATCCCTGGCGGCATTCCCGGTATCGCCCTGCGTGAAGGCGTACCCTATCAAAGTTTATGGCTCAGCGTGGAGCAAGGCGTGCATAACGGCATGATGCTGGACGATGCGCTGTTTGGCTGCGCGCGCAACGCTGATGCAATTATTCCTTCGTTGGATCAATTCGAATTCTATAGCGGCGGCGGTATCGACATCACCTTCCTCGGCATGGGGGAGATGGACCGGCACGGTAACGTTAACGTGTCGCATCTTAACGGCAACCTGATCGGTCCTGGCGGTTTTCTGGAAATCGCGCAGAATGCTCGCAAAGTGGTGTTCTGCGGCACTTTCGACGCCAAAGGCAGCAAGATCAACGTAACACCGGATGGCCTGCAAATAGAGCAATCTGGCCAGATTCCGAAACTAGTGACGGAAGTGGAAAAAATTACCTTTAGCGCCAGCTACGCCCGGCAGAGCGGACAAGAAGTGCTTTATGTCACTGAACGCGCGGTATTTCAGCTCACGGAAGCGGGCGTTGAGTTAATCGAGATAGCACCAGGCGTTAATGTTGAGCGCGATATTCTGCCTTATATGGCCTTCCGCCCGATAATTAACCAGCCGCGCCTGATGGACAGCGCGCTGTTTAGCGCGATGGAGGACGCATGAGCCAGATCGATGACGCCATTCTTGATGCCCTGACTCACGTCTCCTTTCCTAAAGGGTTCGCTAAAGGGGAACCGGCTTCCATTCTGACGATCGATAACGTCAACTATCCGCTTTGGAAAGCCGATGCGCTAGTCGTCGGCAGCGGGGCCGCGGGGTTACGCGCCGCCGTTGAACTCAAGCGCCGTCAGCAAAACGTATTATTAGCGACCGCCGGATTATATATGGGGACCTCCGCCTGCTCCGGCTCGGATAAACAGACGCTGTTTACTGCCGCCACAGCAGGCAATGGCGATAGCTTTCTTAAACTGGCTGACGCGCTGGCCAGCGGCGGTGCCATGGACTACGACACCGCCTATGTCGAAGCAGTAGGTTCGCTGCATACTTTGGGTGGGTTGCAATTTCTTGGGCTTGAACTGCCGGAGGACCGCTATGGGGCGATCCTCCGCTATCAAACCGACCATGATGAAGCCGGACGCGCGACCTCCTGCGGCCCGCGCACCTCGCGTCTGATGGTAAAGGTTTTGCTGGAAGAGGTTCAGCGGCTCAATATCCCACTGTTGAGCGGTGCGACAGTTATCAAACTATTACGCCAGCGCGATGAATCAGGAACGGAACATGTGGCGGGGGCAATTCTGGCGACGGGGTCTCGCGCCCATAACCCGTGGGGACTGGCGCTGGTAGTCGCTCCCAATGTCGTCCTGGCGACCGGCGGCCCCGGAGAGCTCTACCGCGACAGCGTCTACCCTAATAAATGCTTTGGCTCACTCGGGCTGGCGCTGGAAGAGGGAATCACGCTCACCAATCTGACCGAAAGCCAGTTCGGTATCGGCACGCCGCGCAGCGCCTTTCCGTGGAATTTATCCGGCACCTACGTGCAGGTGATTCCCTATATCTATTCCGTCGATAGCGATGGCGGCGAGCACAATTTTCTCGCCGACTACTACCGCACCACGCAGGAGCTGGCGTCCAACATCTTCCGCAAGGGGTATCAGTGGCCGTTCCATGCGACCAGAGTGATGGATTTCGGCTCCAGCCTGCTGGATATGGCGGTAGCGCATGAGCAGCAGCTGGGGCGCAAAGTCTATATGGACTTTCAACGCAACCCTGAAGCGGTACCGGGCGATCTTCCCTTTTCGCTGGAACGGCTCGACGACGACGTGCGGGCTTATCTGGAAAACAACGATGCGCTGGCAGCGCTACCCATTGAACGCCTGCAGCGAATGAATCCGCTATCGATCGCCCTGTATAAAATGCACGGCCACGATTTGACGCAAACACCGCTGCAGTTCGCCATGAACAATCAGCATATGAATGGTGGTATTGAGGTCGATATCTGGGGTCAAACCTCTCTGCCCGGCTGTTTTGCGGTAGGTGAAATCGCCGGAACCCACGGAGTTACCCGCCCAGGCGGCGCGGCGCTGAATGCCGGACAGGTCTTTGCCATGCGTCTGGCGCGCTATATCGCACATGCAGGCAGGCGCAACGCGGTCGATGACGTGCCTGAACTGGCTGCTCAGCCGCTGGCGGAGGTAAACGACGTCATTCTGCGAGCGCAGCGCAATGAGTCAGGCCGCTCCCTGCAAAGCGTCAAGGAAGAGATCCAGGCACGCATGTCTGACCACGGCGGCTTTATCTGCCATGTCGATGCCGTCAGGCAAGCCGCACAGGAGGCCCGCCTGTTGGCTACCGCGGTGGCGAAAAATGCCCTATCGATCCGCCATCTGGCAGAAATCCCCGAACTGTTTATGTGGCGTCAAATGGCACTGATATCAGCGGCGGTGCTGACAATGCTGGACGACTATATCTCCGCAGGCGGCGGCAGCCGGGGTGCCAGGATCATCCTTGACCCCGAAGGCGATTGTCTGCCGTTAACCCGTAACGGGCCCGCGCAGCTATGGCGTTTTCGACCGGAGCAGGCGTCAGACAAAGAGAAAAAGCTGACGATTCATTATCAGCAGGCCAAATTTATTGTTCGGCAAAAAGCCCTGAGAAGCTTAGCCGATAGTAAAGATCATTATTTTGAAAAGAACTGGCCTGATTTTCTCAACGGCAATATTTATCGCTAGCGGTGTAACTCATTAAACCTTTCCTTTGTACCCTATAAACCCGTTAAGGTGATCACAATGAAAATTAAAGGACTACGATGGTGGATTATCGGCCTGGTGGCGCTGGGCACAGCCATTAACTATCTGGCGCGCAGCTCATTAAGTGTTGCCGCCTCAACCTTATTTACTGAACTGCATATTACTGAACAGCAATATTCGTGGGTCATTATGTCCTTTCAAATGGCTTATACCGTTGCCCAGTCTTTCTGCGGCTATATTCTGGATTCCATCGGTTTACGGATTGGCTTTTTTATCTTCGCACTGGCATGGTCCTTCGCCAATATGGCCCATGCTCTGGCGTTTAACTGGCAGTCGCTGGCCTGCTTCCGCGGCCTGCTTGGCCTGAGCGAAGCCGCCGCGATCCCTGCAGGCATTAAAACCGCATCGGAATGGTTCCCGTCAAAAGAGCGGGGCGTGGCAGGTGGTCTGTTTAATATCGGAACGTCCGTCGGTGCCATGCTGGCACCGCCGATCGTCGTCTGGGCGATTATTTCCTGGCACTGGCAGTTCGCTTTTATTATTAGCGGGGGGCTGGGGATTATATTTGCTTTTATGTGGTTATTTTTATATCGCTCGCCGGAAAAACATCAATGGGTCTCAGATGAAGAAAAAGAGTATATTTTCTCAGGACAGGAGAAAGCTCTGCAGTCTGACGGCGATAAGCGCCCTTCATTACTCTCCCTGCTGAAGCAGCGTAATTTCTGGGGCATCGCGATGACGCGTTTTTTGTCCGATCCGGTCTGGGGAACGTTAAGCTTCTGGCTGCCATTGTATTTAATTCAGGTTCGCGATCTGCCGCTAAAAGAGATTGCTATGTTTGCCTGGCTCCCCTTTCTCGCGGCGGATATTGGCTGCGTGGCGGGTGGCGTGCTCTCGAATGTGTTGATCACCAAGTTCCACATTACCACTGTCAACTCCAGGCGCATTGGGTTCACTATCGGCGCGCTGCTTATGACCTCGTTGTCAGCCGTGGGATTTGTCGAAAACGTCTACTTCGCGATTGCACTGATCAGCCTTGGCGGCTTTGCGCACCAGATGCTGTCAACCATGGCAATGACGTTAGCCTCGGATCTGTTCAAAAAGAACCAAGTCGCCACCGTGAGCGGCATGGCGGGTTCTGCAGCATGGATGGGCCAGTTGCTGTTCACCCTGGTAATGGGGCTGCTGGTGCATCAGATTGGCTATACGCCATTCTTTATTGCGCTGAGCATTCTTGATCTTATCGCAGCAGCGATTATTTGGCTGACCATTGTTGATCCGCAGCGCGTCGTCGCGAAACAGATACAGCCGGCATAACCATTCTTAATCATAGGCCTGCAAACCCATGCAGGCCTGAGCAGCGTAGCGTCATCAGGCAGTTAACGATGTTGACCCACTTTATTTACCCACCAGATCCCGGCGCACACCAGCACCAGCGCAACCGCATATTTCGGTTCAAAAATATTCTCGCCAAGGAAGATGGCCGACAGCACGGTTCCGGCTACCGGGATGACAAAGTTGAACGGCGCAATCATGCTCACGCGGTTATGCTTCAGCAGCACGCTCCACAAAGCAAAAGCGATGGAAGAGAGCAGCGTCAAATAAGCCAGAACCAGCACCGCTGCGGAGCTGTGAACCTCGAGGGTTCCGCCGGTCAGGTAACCGCCGCCAACCAGCACCAGACCGCCAAACGCCAGCTGCCAGCCGGTCATCACCGTTGGGTCAACCGTTTGTGAAATGCGTTTACCATATAGCGTCGCCGCCGACAGAATAAAAGCCGCCAGCACCACAAAACCATCACCTTGCCAGACAAAGCTAAAATCGCTCAATGAATGATTAAAGTTCACCAACATGACGCCGGCAAAACCGAGAATGCAGCCGATGGCCTTGTTATAGCTCAGCTTGTCATTCTGATAGATGAAGTGCGCCAACAGGACGCTGAAGAAGGTTCCGGTAGCGTTCATAATCGAGCCCTTCACGCCGGTGGTAAACGCCAGGCCCACGTAGAAGAAAACGTACTGGATAGACGTTTGCGTAACGCCCAGTATCGCCAGCTGCCCGCACTGACGCGGATTTAAGCGGGCAATCGGCTTACGTTGCACCAGCGCGAAGAGCAGCAGCAGGGTTCCGGCAAACAGGAAGCGATAGCCAGCAAAAACGATTTTTGACGGCACATCATCAGTGGCAATCTGAAACAGTTCATAGCCGCTTTTAATCGCCGGATAGGAGCTTCCCCACAGCAGGCAGCAGAGGGTTGCGCAGGCATAAGCCACATTCTTGCGGGAAAATATTGAGGGTGCGTCCATTCACTTCACCAGAAATAAAATAGTGTTTTATTTTATTATCCAGAAAGTTGCTAAGAATAGCCACCATACCAGGAAAAGATTAGGCAAATACAGAAAAGCAAAACGCCGGCACAGGGCCGGCGTCTCGACGTGAGTTGAGTAATAAATTACTCAGCTACAACGTTAACAACCAGTTTAGCGAAGACTTCGCTGTGAACCTGGAAGTCCACTTCGTGCTCACCGGTGGTGCGCAGAACGCCGTTCGGCAGACGAACTTCGCTCTTAGCAACGGCAACGCCAGCTGCAGTTACAGCGTCAGCGATGTCGCGAGTACCGATGGAACCGAACAGTTTACCTTCGTCGCCAGATTTAGACGCGATGGTAACGGTGCCCAGTGCGTTGATTGCTTCAGCACGTGCGTTAGCAGCGCTCAGAACTTCTGCCAGTTTGGCTTCCAGTTCAGCACGGCGTGCTTCGAAGAATTCAACGTTTTTCTTGGTAGCAGGAACAGCTTTACCCTGTGGTACCAGGAAGTTACGAGCATAGCCCGCTTTAACGTTAACCTGATCACCCAGGCTACCCAGGTTTGCTACTTTATCAAGCAGAATAACTTGCATTACCTTATCCTCTCAAAGTCGTATTAATGGACCGTGACCGATTACTGATGACGATCAGTGTACGGCAGCAGGGACAGGTAGCGAGCGCGTTTGATAGCGCGTGCCAGCTGACGCTGATATTTTGCACGGGTACCGGTGATACGGCTCGGGACAATCTTACCGCTTTCGGTGATGTAGTTTTTCAGCGTAGCGATATCTTTATAGTCGATCTCTTGAACGCCTTCCGCGGTGAAACGGCAGAACTTGCGACGACGGAAATAACGTGCCATATGGCTAGTCTCCAGAATCTATCAATTCAATCTGCTCGGCATGCAGAACCATTTTGCTCAAGCCGTTCTTTGCCTTGTGGCAAGAGATGAACCCTCGAACGATTACTGCGCTACCGACCGTTATACTGTGAGTAATGGCCTGGTTCTGGTGTCCGCTGATTATCACGGGCATCTGGCACCACGCCTGCCGGTGAAAACCGGCTTCCTCCTGCACTGAACGATGCTCAAGCACGAACTGGCAGTGTGGAATTCCTGACGGGCTGACCTTACGAAGTGGAGTCCTGCAAACAATGCCGGACAGCTCCAGACGATTGGTCATCAGGATTACTCTTCAGAATCCCCAGCTTCAGAATCATCTGCGGTTTCGTTAGCGAAATCTTCGCGACGCTCACGGCGCTCGTCTTTCGCTTTAACCATCGGAGATGCTTCGGTAACAGCGTGCTTAGTACGCATTACCATGCTGCGGATAACGGCGTCGTTGAAGCGGAAGTTAGTTTCCAGCTCATCGATCGCTTCCTGCGGCGCTTCAACGTTCAGCAGAACGTAGTGAGCTTTGTGCAGTTTGTTGATCGGATAAGCCAGCTGACGGCGGCCCCAGTCTTCCAGACGGTGGATCGTACCTTCTGCTGCAGTGATTGCACCAGTGTAACGTTCGATCATGCCCGGAACCTGTTCGCTCTGGTCAGGATGGACCATAAAAACGATTTCGTAATGACGCATCGAATTGCTCCTTACGGATTATTCAGCCTCCTGTCTGGGTCAGCCGCGGCCCATGGAGGCAAGGAACGTGTTAAAGGGCGGCTGAAAAATTGACGCGTCATAATACGGGCGGGCGGGGTTTAAGACAAGTGAATTGTGCAAATAATTCGCACTAAGCGTAAAGTGGCCCTAAGCCCGTGATTTAAAATTAATCAACAGCGGAAGCGACAATTTTTTGAACAACTGCATCAGAAATGGTCGCGATACGCCAGAGAGGCAGCGATTACAATTAGATCAGAAGCAATCCATACCCCAGGGAAGCGGGTGAACGTCAGGACTGTCATAAGGAGCGTAGATGATGAAATACATCCTCATAACCATGATGGCAGCGCTTTTGTTATGCGCCAACGCGCTGGCTGCTATTAAAATCGATGCCCGCCAGGCCCGCAATATGGATGATGTGCAGAGCCTCGGCGTTATCTATATCAACCATAACATCGCCACCGAGCAGGAAGCTGACCAGGCGCTTAGCCAGCAGAGCGATGTTCAGGGAGCGAAATACTTCCAGCCAATCCTTATTCATGAACCGGGAAGCGATGGGCAAATTCACGCCAGCGCCGTCATTTACCGCTAACGCCTCCGGAGCGCTGACTTCATCCAATAACAGAGGAAGTCAGCGATGCTCCTGCCCGGCCCGCCGACGTTGCTCAATTCGACACAAAACACAGAACCTGATGTTTGTAAGGCGTCAGCCGCGTCGCGGAAGAGAGCGTTGCTTAATGCAATTGAGAATTATTTTTCCTCGTGACTTATCAGCCTGCGCGTAACCTGATTTAATCTCTCTTTAACTGCATGATTCTCTGGAGTGATTCATGGTTCCGCGTTTTGCCACGCTCAGCCGTATCCCAAAAGGGGTTTGGGTGCTGGGCGGCGTTAGCTTGCTGATGGATGTTTCCTCAGAAATGATCCACAGCCTGCTCCCTTTATTTATGGCCACCACGCTGGGAGCCAGCGTGATTATTATCGGCATTATCGAAGGCGTGGCGGAAGCCACCGCGCTGATGCTGAAGGTGTTTTCCGGCGTCATCAGCGATTATGTCGGCAAACGTAAAGGGCTGGCGCTGCTCGGCTATGGTCTGGGAGCGCTGAGTAAGCCTCTTTTTGCTATCGCCCCTACCTCCGGCATGGTGTTTAGCGCACGAATGATCGACCGCATCGGCAAAGGAATACGCGGCGCGCCGCGGGATGCGCTGGTTGCCGACGTCACTCCCCCGGAAATTCGCGGGGCCGCCTACGGGCTGCGCCAGGCGCTGGACACCATCGGCGCGTTTCTGGGCCCGCTGCTTGCCGTCGCGCTGATGTTTCTCTGGGATAACGATTTCCAGTCGATTTTCTGGGTCGCGGCGATTCCCGCCGTCCTCTCAATCGCTCTGTTGGGCTTTGGGTTAAAAGAACCCAACACATCGGTCGTCCAGAAACGTACCAATCCCCTGCGCCGCGAGAATCTCAAGAAGCTTTCCGCCGCTTACTGGTGGGTGGTGGCTATTGGCTCGATTTTCACCCTCGCCCGCTTCAGCGAAGCCTTTCTGGTGCTACGCGCCCAGCAAATGGCGCTCCCGCTGTTCGCCATACCGCTAGTAATGGTCGCCATGAACCTGGTCTACAGCCTGACTGCCTATCCTTTCGGGAAATTATCGGACAGGATGAGCCACAGCAAAATGCTGCAGTGGGGCCTGCTGGTGCTGATTGCCGCCGATATCGTGCTGGCGCTGAGTAGCCACTGGAGCACGCTTTTAGCCGGCGTCGCGCTGTGGGGTATTCATATGGGCATGACGCAGGGTCTACTGGCGGCAATGGTGGCGCATACCGCCCCGCCTGAACTGCGCGGCACTGCGTTCGGAATGTTCAACCTGATGAGCGGAATCGCGCTACTGCTGGCCAGCGCCGGTGCAGGCGTGCTGTGGGAAATGTTGGGCGCCGCCTCGACATTTTATGCTGGCGCGATAATTTGCGTCGTGACGCTGATAGGTATGCGCTGTATGCCGTCGGCTTATCAACAACGATAAAAAAGGCTCCGGAGCAGACCGGTTGATTCATCATAAAGATGAAATGCTCCGGAGCACGTATTTCACTTTTGCCCGTAGTAGGCGTTTGGCCCGTGCTTGCGCATGAAGTGTTTGTCCATCAGCCAGCTATCGATGGGCTTCAGCTGCGGGTTGATCCCGCGAGCAATCCACGCCATCCGCGCCACTTCTTCCATCACCACCGCGTTGTGCACCGCATCGTGCGCATCTTTGCCCCAGGCAAAAGGCCCGTGCTGATAGACCACGACGCCCGGCGTATGCAGCGGCTCAACGTCGCCCAGCGTTTCGATAATCACGTGGCCGGTATTCAGCTCATAAGCCTCCGCCACTTCCTGCGCGCTTAACGCCCGGGTGCAGGGGATATCGCCAAAGAAGTAGTCCGCATGGGTCGTTCCCAGCGCGGGAATGGCCAGACCCGCCTGTGCCCAGGCCGTTGCGTGCGTCGAATGAGTATGTATCACGCCCCCCAGACTCGGGTAGCGGCGATACAGCGCCAGATGCGTGGCGGTATCGGAAGAGGGACGATACCGCCCGTCGACCACTCTCCCCTCCAGATCCACGACCACCATATCGTCCGCTTTCATAACCTCGTAGGCGACGCCGCTGGGCTTAATCGCCACCAGCCCGCGTTCGCGGTCGATAGCGCTGACGTTACCCCAGGTAAAAGTGACCAGGCCGTAGCGCGGTAAATCCATATTGGCTTCAAATACCTGCCGTTTTAGCGTTTGCATTATGCTGCCTCCACCAGACCGGCGCTGGCCATCCTCGCCTTCACCCAATCGCGTGCTTTCGCGACCTCGGCGGCCGGATCGTCGGTCGTTTCGCTCCACATTTCAATTAGATACGGGCCGCAGTAGCCCGTCTGCTTGAGCGTTTCGAAACAACGTTCAAAATCGACGACGCCTTCGCCGAACGGCACGTTTTTAAATACGCCGGGTTTCGTATCTTTTATATGCACCGCCACGATATGCCCCATACCGGCCTGCAGCTCCATCTGCACGTCGTTATCCCAGGCGGAAAGGTTGCCGATGTCCGGATAGAGCTGGAACCACGGATTATTCAGGTAATGAGCATAGCCCAGCGCCTTGCTGATCGAGTTCATCAGCGGATAGTCCATGATTTCCATCGCCAGCGTTACCTGCGCGCGGCTGGCCATTTCAACGCTCTCTTTTAGCCCGTCACGGAAACGACGGCGCGTCTCGTTGTTGGCCTCCTGGTAGTAAACGTCGTAACCCGCCAGCTGAATAACGCGAATGCCTACATCCTGCGCCAGCTGAATGGCTTTGCGCATAATCTCCAGTCCCTGCGCCCGTACCGCGTCGTCTTCGCTACCGAGCGGGAAGCGCCGATGGGCGCTCAGGCACATTGAGGGCACGCGCACCCCGGTTTCGGCAATCGCGTTAACCAGCGCGAAGCGCTGCTCCCGGCTCCAGTCGAGTCGGGCCAGGCGGGCGTCAGTTTCATCGACCGACATTTCGACGAAATCAAAACCGAGCGCCTTAGCCAGCTGCAGGCGTTCCAGCCAGCACTCCCCGGCGGGGAGCGCTTTTTCATAGATGCCGAGCGGAATATGTTTCGACAGCATAGCCGCTCCTTAGCCCCACAGTTGGGCGATAGAACGTTTGAACTGCCGGGCGGCTTCCACCGGCGAAGCGGCGTCGCGAATGCTGCGCCCGGCGATAAAGACGTGGATCGGAATTCCCTGGAACAGCGGCAAATCCTCCAGCGCCAGGCCGCCGGTGACGGTGACTTTAAAGCCCATATCGGACAGGCGTTTGATAGCGTTAATATCCGCCTCGCCCCATGCCACCCCGGCCGCCTGGGCGTCGCGGCTACGGTGATAGACTACCTGCTGGATACCCGCTTCGCGCCACTCCTGCGCCTGCTCCCAGGTCCAGTAGCCGGTCAGTTCAATCTGAACGTCTCCGTTGTACTCTTTCGCCACGTCCAGCGCGCCTTTGGTGGTGTTGATGTCCGCACAGCAGATCACGGTTACCCAGTCGGCGTTGGCTTCAAAGCACATGCGGGAGAGGATTTTACCAGCATCGGCGATTTTAGCGTCCGCCAGCACGATTTTGTTGGGATAGAGCGCCTTCAGGTCGCGAACGGCACGAACGCCTTCAGCCACGCAAAGGATGGTGCCGACTTCAATAATATCCACTTCATCGGCTATCAGGCGCGTCGTTTCATACGCGGAAGACATGGATTGATTATCGAGCGCAACCTGCAACATAGGTAATGACATTTTCTCTTCCTTTTAAACGGCCGCCGCCGTGGCGTTATCAATTAAATCCAGCACTTGCTGCGCGGTGCGGCAGGCGCGTAAACGGTCAAAATTGGCTTCGTCTTCAAACAGATTGACGATCTGCATGATGCCCACTTCCTGATGGGTATTGGCATCCACGGCCGCCATGGTGATCAGGATGTCGACCGGGTCGTTATCCTCATGATTGAAAACCAGCGGCGTTTTCAGCGTGACCAGCGCAAAGCCAGTTTTCTTGACTCCCTCTTCCGGGCGACCGTGCGGCATCGCCAGGCCTGGAGCTATCACAAAATAAGGGCCGTGCTGAGCTACGCCATCCAGAATGGCCTGGTAGTAGCGCGGCTCTACCACATCGGCTTTCACCAGCAAATCAACGCTCAGCTTGACGGCTTCCTGCCAGGTGCTGGCATCAGCCTGTAAAAGGATGGAGTTATTCTCCACCAGCGAATCACGTAATTTCATTTGGCGTCCTTACTTCACATCCTGCGGAAAGTGCGCTTTGATCACTTCCAGCAGTTTTGGGCCAAAATCCGCTGGCGAGAGCATGTTGCGTACCCCAACCACGTATTTATTGCCGGAGACGCTAATCTCACCGGCGATATGGGTGGAGGCGATGATAATGTCCGCGCCGTTTAGTTCGCTTTTATATTCCCCCACCGCGCAGCTGTTCACCGTGTGATCGATATTTGACTGGGTCAAAAACTGGTCCACCTTCATCTTCATGATCATGGAACTTCCTTGCCCGTTGCCACATACAGCCAGAATACGTACGGTCATAGTCAAAACTCCTTATTGAGCAGAAGCATCTGCCAGTTGTTTTTCCGCGTCCTCTTCAGCACGCAGCGTGCGCCCTGCGAAGAACATATAAGCCAGTGCAATAATGATGATGACGGCCATAAACGCGATACCGATGGAGGCGAAGCCCTGCATCATCGGCGGCGCCAGAATTGACCAGTCCGCCATGCCCATCCAGGCGCTCATGCCGGTCAGCTTCACCGCCCAGACGCAGCCAAAGATTTCAATCATTCCCATCACCAGGCAAATCTTGAGCGCCGCGCGCCAGCCGCCAAAGTGGTTAGCAAAGACGCCGATGGTGGCGTTCGAGAAGAACATCGGGATAAAGCCCGGAATAATCAGAATGGAAGAGCCGACGCCCACCAGAATACCGACGGCGATCAGCTGGCCGATGGTGCCCCACATAAAGCCCCAGACGACGGCGTTTGGCGCAAAGCTATAGATCGCCGCACAGTCAATGGCTAGCACGGCGCCGGGAATCAGGCGCTGGGAGATACCGTTGAACGCCTCGGAAAGTTCGGCGACGAACATGCGCACGCCCTGGGTGATAATGAAAATAGCCACGGCGAACGAGAAGCCCGTTTGCAGGATATAGACCGTCCAGTGGGTATTGCCCGCCATCGCCTGTACGGTATCGATGCCGAAGGAGAGCAGGATCGCGCCGAAGAAAATAGTCATCACAATGGCCGTGGAGACGATGTTGTCGTGAAAGATGTTCAGCCAGCCCGGCAGCTTAAGATCTTCAACGCTCTCCTCCTTTTTACCCAGATACGGAGCGACCTTGTAAGCAATCCATGAAGCGAACTGCTGCTGGTGACCGATGGAGAAGCCGCAGCCGTCAGTCACTTCCTGGGTCGGCTTGTACATCATGTTCGAGGTAATGCCCCAATAGAGCGATACCAGCACCGCCGTACAGATGATGGTCGTCCACATCGGGTAGCCGAAGATGTAAAAAGAGACGGCAATCAACCCAGCCTGCTGGAACATGATGTGCCCGGTCAGCATGATGGTGCGAATACCGGTAATACGCCGCAGCAGGACGTAACAAATATTCAACGCCAGAGCTAACAGCACGGCATAGCCCACCCAGCTGTAGGCGTCTCCCATGCGTTCGATCGTGGCCATCATTGATGCGTAGGTATCGGAGATAGCCCCGTTAATGCCATAAACCTCAGACATTTTCGCCACTACCGGCTTAAAGGTGCTGGTCAGAATGCCGGAGCCAGCCTGCAACAGCATAAAACCGATAATGGTTTTAATCGTCCCTTTAACAATAACGCTGGCGCTTTTACGCAGCAGGATATAGCCCAGGCAGGTCACAATCCCCAGCAGTAGCGGGGCGTTAGTCATTACCTGGTTAAAGAACACGGTAAAGATGTGGTAGAGAATCTCCATAACACACTCCAGAAGGTGGACGCTCTGAACGCACGCTACGCTCAGGGTTTGTTGTTGGGATCACTCTAATAATCAAAAATAATCACAACAAGATTATATTTGATTAAATGTGACGCACGCCGCAAATAATCACACAATCCGCCATCGTATTAATTCTCATTTTCATAAAATAAAAAATAACACATTAAAATCAATAAAATATAATTCCACATATATCATAAAATCTGTCTTAACCTCCGTTTACCCCTTAGGATTGCCTCCAGAACAGGCAAAATTCAGGATTGCAATCCTGAACAAACGATGCCAGTATTCTTCAAAACAAATCACAATGTGATTACTTTTGATAATATGTGAGGGGAAAATAAATGAGTAAAGTGCAAACCATCACCCGCGAATCATGGATCCTGAACACTTTTCCGGAATGGGGCAGCTGGCTGAACGAAGAGATTGAGCAAGAGCAGGTGGCGCCGGGCACCTTTGCCATGTGGTGGTTGGGTTGTACGGGCATCTGGCTAAAATCCGAAGGCGGAGCCAATATCTGCGTCGACTTCTGGTGCGGCACCGGCAAGCAAAGCCACGGCAACCCGCTGATGAAAACGGGCCACCAGATGCAGCGCATGGCGGGTGTGAAGAAGCTCCAGCCAAACCTGCGGACCACTCCGTTTGTCCTCGATCCGTTCGCCATTCGCCAGATCGACGCCGTGCTGTCTACCCACGATCATAACGATCATATTGATGTGAACGTGGCCGCCGCGGTCATGCAGAACTGCGCCGAAGACGTACCGTTTATCGGCCCGCAAACCTGCGTCGATCTGTGGATGGGCTGGGGCGTTCCGAAAGAACGCTGCATAGTGATGAAACCGGGCGATGTGGTTAAAATCAAAGATATTGAAATCCACGCGCTCGACGCCTTTGACCGTACCGCCCTGATCACCTTACCCGCGGAACAAAAAGCCGCGGGCGTGCTGCCGGATGGGATGGATCAGCGCGCGGTGAACTACTTGTTTAAAACGCCGGGCGGCAACCTGTACCACAGCGGCGATTCTCACTACTCTAACTACTACGCGAAGCACGGGAACGAGCACCAAATCGACGTGGCTCTGGGCTCCTATGGCGAGAACCCGCGCGGCATTACCGACAAAATGACCAGCGCCGATATCCTGCGCATGGCCGAGTCGCTGAATACCAAAGTGGTGATCCCGTTCCATCACGATATCTGGTCAAATTTCCAGGCCGATCCGCAGGAGATCCGCGTTCTGTGGGAAATGAAAAAAGACCGCCTGAAGTATGGCTTTAAGCCATTTATCTGGCAGGTCGGCGGGAAGTTCACCTGGCCGCTGGATAAAGACAACTTCGAATACCACTATCCTCGCGGATTCGACGATTGCTTCACCATGGAACCGGACCTCCCCTTTAAGTCCTTCCTCTAAGGCATCTCCGGCGGGAGCCCCCGCCGGAAATTATCCCCGTCAGCATTAGTATTTTCACCTGATTTCAAATATCATCTTTGCTTATCACTTTTAATCGGATTTGCTCATGACGGAAGCGCAAAGACATCAAATTTTACTGGATTTGCTGGCACAAACGGGATTTGTCACCGTGGAGCAGGTGATTTCCCGACTGGGAATTTCTCCGGCGACGGCACGGCGCGATATCAATAAGCTCGACGACAGCGGCAAACTAAAAAAAGTCCGCAACGGCGCGGAAGCCATCAGCGAACAGCGCCCGCGCTGGTCACCAATGAATATTCACCAGGCGCAAAACCACGACGAGAAAGTGCGGATTGCACGTGCGGCTTCGCAACTGGTCAACCCCGGCGAAAGTATTGTTATCAACTGCGGCTCTACCGCCTTCCTGCTTGGGCAAGAGCTGTGCGGAAAACCGGTACAGATCATCACGAACTATTTGCCGCTGGCCAATTACCTGATCGATCAGGAACACGACAGCGTCATCATTATGGGCGGACAGTATAACCGCAGCCACTCCATCACCCTGAGCCCGCAGGGCAGCGAAAACAGCCTGTACGCCGGGCACTGGATGTTTACCAGCGGCAAAGGTCTCACCGCCGAAGGGCTATATAAAACCGATATGCTGACAGCGATGGCGGAGCAAAAAATGCTTAACGTCGTCGGTAAACTCGCGGTACTGGTCGACAGCAGTAAAGTTGGCGAACGCGCCGGAATGCTGTTTAGCCAGGCCGGGCAAATCGACCTGGTGATTACCGGAAAACAGGCGGATGAAGCGATCCTCAAGCAGCTTGAGGATCAGGGCGTTCAGGTGATTCGCGTTTAAAGATGGCGTTGAAAAAACGCCACCGTCGCTGCTAACGCCTCTGGCGTAATGCGGTGACGGACGCCCTTCTGCCAGAGGCAGGTTAACTTATCGGTCATTTCATGTTGCCGCAGCGCCTGCTGCAGACGGAAGGTCTCTTCCGGAGGCACCACATCATCTTCATCGCCGTGCCAGAGCAGCAGCGGCCGACTGCCAAGCGTCGCCAGCTGCTGGCTGACGTCCCAATCCGCCAGCTGCGCTGCATCAAATGAAGGCGAAGGGAAAAGCCTCTGCGAGAGCGTACTGAAATAGCCAGACCCCATCAGGCAGGCAACGCTTTTCAGCTCTGGATGATGGGTCATTATCCCCAGCGCCGTCATTCCGCCCATCGATGCTCCGGCAACCGCCAGCCTGTCGTCAGCAAGCCATCCCTGCGCACGAATCGCCTCCTGTAATGCCGGAAATTCAGCAAAATTTTGCATCAGGATCGGCCAGAAGCGCTGCATCCGCCCTTGTTCATCTCCCTGATAGCGCGCACCGTGTTCGGCCGCATCGGGCATAATGACCCGAAACCCGGCCTCTGCCAGAGCAACGGCAAAGTAGCTGTAGACTAGCTTAGAAGAGGTAAATCCATGATAAAAGACGATGCAAGGCAGCGGTGAATCCGCAGCGCCGTGCGGGCACGCATGGAGAACTTCCCCACCCGCAAGGTTACGCATTTCTAGTGCAATCATTTACCGTCTCCTTTCTCTATAGTGGTGTGGTGCTATGTTATTACTCGAGTCTCTTGTTCGCACATGATTCATAATCTTGAGAACCAGATTACGCTTTCACGATATTTTCATTCGAAAATCGCGTACCGGATAACAATTTGGGAACATTCCCCAGAAATGAGATTCAGGCTACCACTACACTATGACTATCAGGAAACGAGATATGGCTATGCGTAGGTTTATACCCTGGCTATTGGCTATCGCTTTAAGCGGCTGTAGTGCGCTACAAGGGACGCCAGAAGCGCCGCCGCCAGCAACCGACCATCCGCAAGAGATCCAACGTAATCAGACGATGGGCTTGCAGAAGATGGGCACGGTGAGCGTCTTAAGGTACGGCTCGCCGATGGATGTCGAGGCTGCGCTAAGAGTCAAAGCTGAAGCAGCTAAGGCGGATTACTACGTCATCATTATGATTGATGACACCATGGTTCCCGGCCAATGGTATTCGCAGGCGATTTTGTACCGTAAATAGCGGTCAATCTTTAAGCCAGCTTTACACTGCTTTGCGCCCATTCACGTTCTCCTGTGCATAATAACGTTCGGCCAGCTGTAACCTGGCAGAACGTTAGCAACGGACTGCCCTCAGGACTATGTGAAATGGAGCTGACGATGAAACGAAATTTTTCCCTACCCAGCCTGATGTTGACCACCGTCACGGCCAATACTTCCGCGCAGTCAGCGGAGTTTGCCAGCGCTGACTGCGTGACTGGCCTGAACGAAATTGGCCTGATTTGCGTTAACAATATTTCCGGCAGCCAGCAGGACGTTGAGCATGCTATCGCCTTGCAGGCCGATGAGCAGGGCGCGTCCTGGTATCGCATCGTCCAGATGTACGAAGAGCAGCAGCCGGATAACTGGCGGGTACAGGCCATTCTCTATGCCTGAGGCGCCTGACGTCCACGCCCCATTGCCCGTAGCAGCAAGTCGTCCAGCGTCTGCTCGTCCAGACGCATGCCGCCGCGCGTGTCGAG
Source organism: Klebsiella sp. K5-306 (assembly GCF_051835185.1). NCBI lineage: Bacteria > Pseudomonadati > Pseudomonadota > Gammaproteobacteria > Enterobacterales > Enterobacteriaceae > Klebsiella > Klebsiella sp. K5-306. Next base: position 190,806 of record NZ_JAIFJY010000005.1, on the reverse strand, counting down.
CATCATACGGCACCAGGCTTCCGCCAACGGCGGTGAAGCAACGCGTAATACCTGCGCGCCAACGCCCAGCCTATAGACCAGCCGGGTAATTTCCCGCCCCTGCGCTTCCACAGGTCGCCGCAACCATTGCTGCAACTGCCGCCATGCGCGATCGAAATGACGGTTTTGCCCTTTCACTTCCGCGCACTCCGCCGCCAGTAGTTCAAGCGCCGCCGGCTGCTTCATCAGTACACGCATCACGTCCAGGCACATAATATTAGCGGAACCTTCCCAGATACTGTTTACCGGCATTTCGCGGTACAAACGCGGTAGTTCACTCTCTTCGCAATAGCCCGATCCCCCCAGCACCTCCATCGCTTCAGCGACGAAGGCGATCCCGGATTTGCAGACCGCAAATTTTGCCGCGGGCGTGAAAAGCCTTGCCCACAGCGCTTCCTGCGCATCACCGCGTCTGTCCCAGGCACGCGCCAGGCGGAACAGAAAGGCGGTTTGCCCTTCCAGCCGCAGCGCCATTTGCCCCAGAACCTGACGCATCATCGGTTGATCGACCAGATTTTTGCCAAATGCCTGGCGCTGCAGAGCATGATACAGGGCGACTGAATAAGCCCGGCGCATCAGCGCATGGCTGCCCAGCGCGCAGTCAAAGCGGGTCAGGCCCCCCATCTTAAGAATCTGGCGGATGCCATCGCCCTCTTCCCCGATCGGCCAGCCGCAAGCATTGTAAAACTCAACCTCGCCACTGGCGTTCGCGCGGTTACCTAATTTATCTTTCAGCCTTTCCAGGCGTACGCCGTTACGCTGACCGTCCGGCAGCAGGCGCGGGACAAAAAAGCAGGAGAGTCCCGCCGGCGCCTGCGCCAGCACCAGATGAGCATCGCTCTGCGGTACCGAGAAAAACCATTTATGACCGATAAGATGATAAAAGCCTTCGGCGGTTTTTTCCGCACGCGTCGTGTTGCTCAGGACATCGGATCCCCCCTGCTTTTCCGTCATCCCCATTCCGATAAGCAGCCCTCGCTTCTGGTTACCCGGCGCCAGATGCGGATCGTAGCGATCGCTTAGGAGCGGCGATAGCCAGTCGCTAAAAGCCCCGTGTAAGGAGCGCTGCAGCATTGGAATAGCGGCAAAGGTCATCGTGACGGGGCACAGGGTTCCCGCCTCGACCTGCGCATGCAGCATAAAGCGGGCAGCGCGGGCAACGAAGGCGCCTTCGCGAGCGTCATCCTGCCAGGCAAGGTTATGCACCCGGTTAGCGCATAATCCTTGCATCAGCAGATGCCAGGCGGGATGGAAACGAACATCGTCAAGCCGCGATCCCGTCGCATCATAGCGCAATAGTTCCGGCGGATTACCGTTAGCCAGACGCCCCAGCTCCAGCGATTCTGCCGTCCCCAGCTGTTGGCCAATACTCGCCAGCAGATCGCCATCCCAGCCCGCGCCTTCGCGGACAACGGCTTCACGCAGGGCGGTATCGGACAGGAATAAGTTGCTGTTACACAGCGGCGCGGGTTGATTAAATACGGTATGAGTTTGCCAGTGCATGATGTTTCCCTCCTTCAATGGCTCTGCCGATAAGTATGGACAACGGCGCACTTTCCGTCAGAGAACTCTGTTATAAAGTTCTCTCACAATCTGAAAGGGAATTTCATGATTCATTTAATTATTGAAGATCGGGAAAACGCACTGACCTATATTCCGCTTATCCGTCGGCATCTACCCCATCTGGCGATTAACGCCATCAAGCAGAACCTGAACGCTTCGGGCTACGTTACCTCATTTGATGAAAGCAAAATTTGCGACGATATCCTTGAAGAGCAGAATCCCGTTGGAAATTTTCTCAATCTCATCAAGATATTAAAAAATCGGGGCGCGCAGCTTAAATTCATCGAGCAAACGGGAGATGAACCAGGAGAGGCGTTATCCTTAAGCCAGCTATTGAACTATGTGGAAAGAGGTCTGGAAATCGCCCGTCAGACGGAACGAGAAGATGAACAGGCAAGACGAAGATAAGCCATCCCGGAGAATGGCTTATACAGGAAGAAGAGATTAGCTGCGCTGACGCACCGCTTCAAACAGGCAAATCCCGGTGGCGACCGATACGTTCAGCGACGAGACGCTGCCGGCCATCGGAATGCTGATCAATTCGTCGCAGTGCTCGCGGGTCAGGCGTCGCATGCCTTCACCTTCCGCGCCCATCACCAGCGCCAGCGAACCGGTCATCTTGCTCTGGAACAGCGTATGGTCGGCTTCACCCGCGGTACCGACGATCCAGACGTTCTCTTCCTGCAGCAGACGCATGGTGCGTGCCAGGTTGGTGACGCGAATGAGCGGAACGTTCTCCGCCGCGCCGCAGGCGACTTTTTTCGCCGTGGCATTCAGCTGCGCGGAGCGATCTTTGGGCACAATCACCGCATGTACGCCTGCAGCATCAGCGCTACGCAAACAGGCGCCGAGGTTGTGCGGATCGGTCACGCCGTCGAGGATCAAAAAGAATGGCTGATCGAGAGAAGCGATCAGATCCGGCAGATCGTTCTCCTGATACTGACGTCCGGGCTTCACGCGGGCAATAATTCCCTGATGAACGGCGCCTTCGCTTTTCTCATCGAGAAACTGGCGGCTGGCGACCTGAATCACTACGCCCTGTGCTTCCAGAGCATGGATCAGCGGCATAAGGCGCTTATCCTCACGGCCTTTCAGAATAAAGACTTCCTGAAAACGCTCAGGTGCGCGCTCCAGCAGTGCCTGCACCGCGTGGATGCCGTAAATCATTTCACTCATTTATCTACTCGTTTTAGGTTCTGTTATCAGTTCCCTTCACCCCGACCACTGCGGAATAACGCAAGAAGCCAGGGTAAAGGAAATCTCATTACTCAGCTATTTTCTTTTTCGCCGCGCGCCTGGCTTTGGTCGCAGCAGCTATCTTTTGGGTTTTCGCCGACGGCTTCTTCGCTTTCTTCTCGCCTTTTGGCTGAGCGGCCTTCGGCTGGGATTGACCTTTCGGTTTACGGAATGCGCTATCCGGCTCGAAGTTTACCTGCTTACCAGCCTGGCGGCGACGTCCGGAAGCTTTACCTGCCGCCCCTTTCTTCGCCTTTTCACGCTCGGTCTTACCGACGTTGCGCGGGGCGCGCTCGCTGGAGATAAGCGAGAAATCAATTTTACGCTCATCCATATTCACCGCTTCAACGCGTACTTCAACGCGATCGCCCAGACGATAGGTTTGACCGCCGGATTCACCGATCAGACGCTGTCCTACCTGGTCGAAACGGTAGTAATCGTTATCAAGGGAAGAGACGTGCACCAGACCATCGATAAATAGTTCATTAAGACGTACGAAGAAACCAAAGCCGGTCACGCTGGCAATCACGCCCTTAAAGACGTTACCGACCTGATCCAACATGAAATCACACTTCAACCAGTCCGAGACATCGCGCGTCGCTTCATCAGCACGGCGCTCGGTCATCGAACAGTGCGCCCCCAGTTGCAGCATCTCATCCATGCTGTAGTGCCAGCCGCCGGTCTCAGTGCTATTACCTTTATGCCCTTGCTCTTTCGCCAGTAAATACTTGATCGCGCGATGCAGCGACAGGTCAGGATAGCGGCGAATCGGCGAAGTAAAGTGAGCGTAAGATTGCAGCGCCAGACCAAAGTGGCCGCGGTTTTCCGGATCGTATACTGCCTGTTTCATCGAGCGCAGCAGCATAGTTTGCAGCATCTCAGCGTCAGGACGGTCGGCGATAGACTCCAGTAATTGCGCATAGTCGCGCGGCTCCGGCTTGTTGCCGCCAGGCAGCTCAAGCCCCAGCTCTGCAAGAACCGAACGGAATGCGGTAATCGCTTCGGTGCTTGGTTTGTCATGGATACGGAACAGCGCCGGCTCCTCGGCCTTCTCAACGAAGCGCGCCGCGGAAATGTTCGCCAGGATCATGCACTCTTCAATCAGCTTGTGCGCGTCGTTACGCTGAGTCTGCTCAATACGTTCAATACGACGTTCAGCATTAAAGATGAATTTAGCTTCTTCACTCTCAAATGAGATACCGCCACGCTCTTCACGCGCGCCGTCCAGCACTTTGTAGAGGTTGTGTAGCTCTTCAATGTGCTTGACCAAAGGCGCGTACTGCTCACGCAGATCCCGATCGCCCTGCAGCATATGCCAGACTTTGGTATAGGTCAGACGGGCATGAGAGCTCATCACCGCTTCGTAGAATTTGAAGCCGGTGAGACGACCCTTAGCCGAAATCGTCATTTCACAAACCATACAGAGTCTGTCGACCTGAGGATTCAGTGAGCACAGGCCGTTAGAGAGTACTTCAGGCAGCATGGGAACGACCTGCGACGGGAAGTAGACCGAGGTGCCGCGGCTGCGCGCCTCGCCATCCAGCGGCGTACCAGGACGCACGTAGTAGCTCACATCGGCAATCGCCACCCACAGACGCCAGCCGCCGCCGCGTTTCTTTTCGCAGTACACGGCATCATCAAAGTCACGGGCATCTTCGCCATCAATAGTAACCAGCGGCAGATTACGCAAATCCACGCGACCGGCTTTCGCTTCTTCCGGTACCTGCTCTTTCAGGCCAGCAACCTGTTTTTCTACTGCTGGCGGCCAGACGTAGGGGATTTCATGGGTGCGCAGAGCCATATCGACCGCCATGCCGGTACCCATGTTGTCGCCGAGGACCTCAACAATTTTGCCGACCGCTTTGGTGCGCCGGGTTGGACGCTGGGTCAGCTCAACCACCACTACAAAGCCCATCCTCGCGCCCATGATCTCTTCGGGAGGAATCAGGATATCGAAGCTCAAGCGGCTATCATCAGGCACAACGAAGCCTACGCCCGCTTCGGTAAAGTAGCGGCCCACAATCTGGCTGGTTTTGGGCACCAGCACGCGGACGATACGCGCTTCCCGGCGGCCTTTACGGTCGGCGCCTAACGGCTGCGCCAGTACCTGATCGCCGTGAATGCAGGTTTTCATCTGCTCGGACGACAAATAAAGGTCATCTTTACGGCCTTCAACGCGCAGGAAGCCATAACCGTCGCGGTGGCCAATAACGGTCCCCTTTAGCAGATCGAGACGTTCCGGCAGCGCATAGCACTGACGACGCGTAAAGACCAGTTGACCATCGCGTTCCATTGCGCGCAGTCTGCGGCGCAATGCTTCTTGTTGTTCTTCGCCTTCAATATTCAGCTCAATTGCCAGCTCATCTCGGCTGGCCGGTTTTTCACGTTTTGCTAAATGATCGAGGATAAATTCCCGGCTCGGGATTGGATTAGCGTATTTTTCAGATTCGCGGTCCAGGAAAGGATCTTGTGACATGTCGGTTCCTCCGTTGTCATCTCCAGTGAAGTTTACGTCACTCCACCAGTAATAATTTATAAAGCGGTTGATTCTTTTCAACCAAATCGGCCAGCGTGTAGTTATCCAGTTCCTTGAGAAAACTTTGCGCGGCTTCAGCAAGCGCCTGTTTCAGACGACAGGCGGGCGTAATATGGCAAAATTCACTGCTGCAGTTGACTAAAGAGAGCGGCTCCAGATCGCGAACCACATCACCCACGCGAATCATATTTGCCGGTTTCCCCAGACGAATTCCGCCGTTCTTTCCCCGAACCGCCGTCACATAACCCACGCGGCTCAGCTGATTGATTATCTTAACCATATGATTACGGGAAACGCCGTAAACCTCCGTCACTTCGGAGATACTGGTCATTCTTCCATCCGGCAGCGACGCCATATAAATCAGCGCGCGTAGTCCGTAATCAGTGAAACTCGTTAACTGCACAATCAACCTCAGGGAAAAGAAAAACAGAGTGCGTCGGTAGACGTAATTACTATTGATGATAAACCAGCCAGCGCTCAGGCCGCTAATTTATTTAAATGGGGCGGGCGAACAGCAAAAACAAGAGGCGCCTGAACGGCGCCCCTGGAGATAATTATGCGTCGAAAGGATCGCGCAGAATCATCGTCTCGGTACGGTCAGGACCGGTAGAGATAATATCAACCGGTACGCCGGTCAGCTCTTCAATGCGGGCGATGTAGTTCAGCGCTGCCTGCGGCAGACCGCTGCGCTCTTTCACACCGAAGGTGGTTTCAGACCAGCCCGGCATTGTTTCATAAACCGGCTCAATACCTTCCCAGTTGTCGGCAGCCAGCGGAGTGGTGGTCACTTCACGGCCATCCGGCATACGGTAGGCAACGCAGATTTTAACTTCTTTCAGGCCGTCCAGGACGTCAAGCTTAGTCAGGCAGAAACCAGACAGGGAGTTAATCTGCACCGCACGACGTACCGCAACGGCATCCAGCCAACCGGTACGACGACGACGGCCGGTGGTGGCGCCAAACTCGTTACCCTGTTTACACAGGAACTCGCCGGTTTCATCAAACAGCTCAGTCGGGAACGGGCCTGCGCCTACGCGAGTAGAGTAGGCTTTGATAATACCCAGAACGTAATCAACATAACGCGGGCCCAAACCGGAGCCGGTCGCCACGCCACCTGCGGTGGTGTTGGAAGACGTTACGTATGGATAGGTACCGTGGTCGATATCAAGCAGCGTACCCTGCGCGCCTTCAAACATGACGAAATCGCCACGCTTACGCGCCTGGTCAAGCAGATCGGAAACATCAACCACCATGGAGGTCAGGATGTCGGCAATCGCCATCACGTCATCCAGAACTTTTTGGTAATCAACCGCTTCAGCTTTATAGAAATTCACCAGCTGGAAGTTGTGATATTCCATCACCTCTTTCAGTTTGTCAGCGAAGGTAGCTTTATCAAACAGATCGCCAACGCGCAGACCGCGGCGAGCCACTTTATCTTCGTAAGCCGGGCCGATACCGCGACCGGTCGTACCGATAGCTTTCGCGCCGCGCGCTTTCTCACGCGCAACATCCAGCGCAACATGATATTCGAGGATAAGCGGACAAGCTTCAGAAAGCAGCAGACGCTCGCGAACAGGGATACCACGGTCTTCCAGACCTTTCATCTCTTTCATCAGCGCAGCCGGAGACAGCACCACACCGTTACCGATGATGCTGGTGACATTCTCACGAAGAATTCCTGATGGAATGAGATGGAGGACGGTTTTTTCACCGTTGATTACGAGAGTATGGCCGGCGTTGTGACCGCCCTGATAGCGCACAACATATTTAGCCCGTTCAGTCAGGAGATCGACGATCTTCCCTTTACCTTCGTCACCCCATTGGGTGCCCAGTACGACGACGTTGTTACCCATTTTTCAAAATCACCGTTTGCTTAAAAATGGATTCTACCATCGCTTTTTCAGAGTTACAGCACTTTTTGCACTCAAAAGACGGTAAATTAGTCTACTTTGCGCTCAGCCAATCGTTTTCCTCAACATGTAGTAGATGACGATGCCGGCAACCACAAGTCCCCCGCCAAAGCGGCGTAATAAATTATCCGGTAGCTGGCTCATCGTGGCGACCATACGGCGCCATGCGCGGGGATAAAGCAGCGGTCCAAGCCCTTCAAGTACTAAAACCAGCGCCAGTGCCAACCAGATTGTTGAGTTCATTATTCACCTTTATTTAAATGCAGCCAGTACAGCACCAGGCGCTCACTCGCGTTGAGTTGCACCTCACTTCACATTCTCCGCTATTTCATCAATGTTATGAACCGGCTTTATGAAACGAAATACATAACAACTTGTTTTTTCTTAATTTCAATGATCGATTAGCGTACTAACCCCAGAAACGAAGATAATGAATTAAGCGCTGGTTTTAAAAATGAAGCATTCTCGCAAAACGTAGCATCCGTGGGTTCATTGAATAAAAAACACCGCGGTAATTAATCGCTTTCATCATGTAAAAAAGGCGCCCTGATGGACGCCTTTTTGCATACTCATTGCTTATCAGCGAGTCGCTGCCGCTGGAGATTTCATATAGCGGAAGAAATCACTGTCCGGACTGAGAACCATCACGTCCTGATTGCTCTTGAAGCTGTTCTCGTACGCACGCAGGCTACGGATAAAGGCGTAGAATCCTGGATCCTGACTGAATGCATCAGCAAACAGTTTTGCGGATTCCGCATCGCCTTCACCGCGCAGGATACGCCCCTGGCGCTCGGCTTCCGCCAGCGTTTTGGTGACTTCATAGTCCGCAGTCGCGCGCAGTTTTTCAGCTTCTTCCTGACCCTGTGAGCGATGGCGACGAGCTACCGCTTCACGCTCAGCGCGCATACGGTTGTAGATCGCTTCAGACACTTCAGCAGGCAGGTTGATCTGCTTAATACGAACGTCGACGACTTCAATACCCAGCGCCGCCATACTGTTCGGGTTGATCACCTGAACCTTACCGTTCGTTTCTGCTTCAACTCGCTCCGCCGCTTTGGCAATTGCATCATCGGCAGCCGGCGTACTGACTTCATCTTCTGTGCCCGCAGAGCCTGAGTTCAGGGCATCGCGTACTTCCAGGGTCAAACGACCGCGGGAGTCGGTCACGATGTCTTTCACATCCAGACGACCAATTTCAGAACGCAGACGGTCGGAGAATTTACGCTTCAACAGTACTTCGGCCTGGGAGACGTCACCACCGCCGGTAGCCAGGTAGTAACGGCTAAAGTCGCTGATGCGCCACTTGATATAGGAGTCAACGATCAGGTCCTTTTTCTCTTTGGTAACAAAGCGGTCGGCCTGATTGTCCATCGTCTGAATACGCGCATCGAGCATCTTCACGGATTCAATAAATGGAATCTTGAAGTGAAGGCCAGGCGCATACACCAGCGGTTTGTTTTCATCGTCGCGCAGAACTTTACCAAAACGCAGCGTGATACCGCGCTCGCCCTCTTTGACAACAAAGATAGACATATAGAGCACCACCAGCACGATGACAATTATCGCGATAACAGATTTACGCATCGTTATTCCCCCTGACGCTGGTAGTCGTTACGCTGCGCGTTGGCGCGGCGTTGGTCCATAATGGTGCCTCCCGTAGAGGTAGAAGCGTTACTGGCGCTGCTTGAGCTGGATGCAGGCGGCAGACGCAGCAGATCGCTTGCGCCACCGCTATCACTCTTTGCCGCTGGCGCGCCAGCGCCTTTCAGCATCTGATCCAGAGGCAGAACCATCAGGTTGCTCCCCTTATCGTTAACCAGCACTTTACGAGTATGGCTCAGCACTTTTTCCATGGTTTCGATATACAGACGCTCGCGGGTGATTTCCGGAGCCGCTTTATACTCAGGCAGAATTTTTGCAAAGCGAGCCACTTCACCCTGCGCTTCAAGAACGGTCTGGGTCTTGTACGCGCGAGCCTCTTCAAGGATACGCTGCGCCTGACCATTAGCCCGTGGCTGAACTTCGTTGGTGTAAGCTTCCGCTTCACGAATGTACTGCTGTTCGTTTTCACGTGCGGCAATCGCATCATCAAATGCGGCTTTCACTTCCTCCGGCGGACGCGCCGTCTGGAAGTTGACGTCCAGCAGGGTGATACCCATGTTATACGGACGAATCGTCTCTTCCAGCTCACGCTGGGTATCGCTACGAATGACGGTACGCCCTTCGGTCAGGATACGGTCCATCGTGTATTTACCAATAACGCCACGCAGCGCGCTGTCGGTTGCCTGACGCAGGCTGTCGTCAGCGCTGGTCACGCTAAACAGATAGCGTTCCGGGTCGGTCACGCGGTACTGTACGTTCATCTCAACGCGCACGACGTTTTCGTCTGACGTCAGCATGACGCCGGAGGCCGCCAGTTCGCGCACCGACTCAACGTTAACCGCCTGAACGTTATCAATGAAGGTGGGTTTCCAGTTAAGGCCAGGCTCAACCAGATGGCTAAATTTACCAAAGCGAGTGACGACGCCACGTTCAGCTTCTTTAATGGTATAGAAACCGCTGGCTGCCCAGATAATAACCGCAGCGGCGGCAACGATGCCGACGATACGTCCGCCCATAGGCCCGCGTGGTCCCTGTGAGCCGCTACCGCCGCCCAGTCCACCTTTCCCGCCGCCCAGGCCGCCAAGTTTTTTACTTAGCTTACGGAAGATATCATCCAGATCGGGAGGTCCCTGCTCGCGACCACCTTTGTTGCCATTTCCCCCAGAGTTGCCGCCTTGGTTATTGCTGCTTCCCCACGGGTCGCGGTCCTGTCCGTTATTACCGGGCTGATTCCACGCCATGTATATGCTCCATATTTGTTTTTGATATCCCCACAGGGGTTAATATCTTCAGGCAAGCTGCAAGGTCAAATCACGTATTCAACCAGCGCTGGCTCTTGTTTACAGAGGCGACGCCAGTCAACGATCGGCATGCGCACCTGCAGACCAACGCTACCGTCATCCTCCATCCACTCTTTCTCTATCGCCTGAAGCTGATAGAATCGGCTTCTCAACCGGCCTTCCTGCGGCGGCAGGCGCAGCGTATGCTGAGCCACTTCACCAGAGAGCCGTTCCGTCAAAGCCTGAAAAAGCAGCGGTACGCCAACCCCGGTCTGGGCGGAAAGCCAGACCCGAATCGGTTTGTTTTCTTCATCCCGATCGATACGCGGCTCAAAATCATCCAGCATGTCGATTTTATTCATGACCAGCAGCGCCGGGATCTCATCGGCCTCGATTTCCGCGAGTACCGTATTTACTGCGTCAATATTTTCCTGCACGCGAACATCCGCCGCATCAATGACATGCAGCAGCAGCGTCGCCTGGCGCGTCTCCTGGAGAGTCGCTTTAAACGCGGCCACCAGATCGTGCGGCAGATGACGAATGAAACCTACGGTATCCGCCAGCACGGTTTCGCCAACATCAGGGACATCGATGCGGCGCAGCGTCGGATCCAGAGTGGCGAACAGCTGGTTCGCTGCATAGACCTCAGCTTCAGTTATCTGATTGAACAGCGTGGATTTACCGGCGTTGGTATAACCGACCAACGACACGGTGGGAATATCGGCTTTGGCCCGTGACCGCCGTCCTTGCTCGCGCTGTTTTTCAACTTTTTCCAGTCGCGACAGGATCTGCATAATACGGTTACGCAGCAATCGGCGGTCAGTTTCGAGCTGGGTTTCACCCGGGCCGCGCAAACCAATCCCGCCTTTCTGTCTTTCAAGGTGGGTCCAGCCGCGAACGAGGCGAGTCGCCATGTGGCGCAGCTGCGCCAGCTCAACCTGCAGTTTCCCTTCGTGGGTACGCGCTCGTTGGGCAAAAATATCTAAAATCAGGCCGGTGCGATCGATAACCCGACATTCGCATAAGCGTTCGAGATTTCGTTCCTGCGCCGGACTCAGGGCATGATCGAAGAGCACGACCGATGCACCGGTCGCTTTTACGGCTTCCGCAATTTCGACAGCTTTACCTTCACCAACAAAATACTTCGGGTGCGGTGCTTTACGGCTACCGGTAATCACCTGCATTGCTTCGACACCGGCGGAAGAGGCCAGAGTTTCAAACTCCTGGAGATCTTCCATATCTTTGTCTTGCGAAAAATAGATGTGTACCAGTACCGCCTGCTCACCGGCATCATAACGGTCAAACAAGCGTAAACCCCTTATAAAATACCAGCGGGGAACGCAGAAAACCTGGCTCCCCGACGTGGAAAAACAGCATCTGCCTTATTCGGCGTCTTCGCTGTCTTGCTGCGGTGCAGAAGAACCCTGCGCACCACCACCGTGGTGATAGTTGTTAGTACCGCCGCCAGCATTGTTGCTGTGGTGTGACACCGGGCGAGACGGGACAACGGTAGAAATTGCGTGCTTATAGACCATCTGGCTGACCGTGTTTTTCAACAGGATCACGAACTGATCGAAAGACTCAATTTGCCCTTGCAGCTTAATACCATTCACCAAATAAATAGAAACCGGAACACGTTCCCGACGCAAAGCGTTCAGGAACGGATCTTGTAAAGATTGCCCCTTAGCCATTCTCTCTTTTCCTTATATGTATGCTTGTTTTGTACTCAGAACCTTACGATTCTTAAAAATTACGCACGATACCGTTCAATTGTACACGTTCAGTCCAGGCTAGCACCAACAACCTGTAATACTTTGTTGAACGCTTGTTCAGGTTGTTCACTGTCTAACCAGTGAATACCTTCCCAACCGCGCAGCCAGGTAACCTGACGTTTAGCTAACTGTCTCGTGGCGCAAACACCTCGATAAACCATTTCATCATACGGGATCTCGCCATTAAGGTAAGACCACATCTGGCGATATCCGACACAACGAATGGAAGGCATATCCGTATGCAAATCTCCCCGGGCAAAAAGCGCCCGCACTTCTGCTTCAAAACCTGAAGCCAACATCTGATGAAAACGCTGTTCTATGCGCTGATGGAGCAGTTCACGGCTCGCCGGGGCGATGGCGAACTGGTGCACCTTATACGGCAGAGCATCACCTGACGTTTGCGTCAGCTCCGTTAAAGTTTTACCCGAAATGAAAAAAACTTCCAGTGCTCGGGAAAGTCTTTGCGGATCATTTGGATGAATACGCGCTGCAGCAACGGGATCTATTTCCTGTAGCTGCTGGTGTAACGCGTTCCATCCCTGCTCTGCGGCCTGTTGCTCAATCCGCGCTCTGACCTGCGGATCTGCCGAAGGCAAAGGCGACAATCCTTCCAGCAACGCTTTGAAATACAACATTGTTCCGCCAACCAGTAGCGGAATACGCCCGGCCGCAACGATATCAGCCATCTCTGCCAGCGCATCGCGACGGAAATCCGCCGCGGAATAAGCCTCGGCCGGGTCCAGAATATCCAGCAGGCGATGCGGCGCAGCGCTCAGCTCCGCGGCATCGGGCTTGGCCGTACCGATATCCATCCCTCGATAGATTAGGGCTGAATCAACGCTAATCAACTCTACTGGCAAAACTTTACGCAGGGCGATAGCCAATGCGGTTTTACCAGAGGCCGTCGGGCCCATTAAAAATATTGCCTTAGGCAGGCTTGCCTCGGTTACATCACTCATCTTTCAGGGCATTCATCGCCGAATGTAAATCAACAGGTTGTAACAGGCCACCCGGCGGCGCTTTAACCAGCTGCGGACATAAACGCTCGATATCCGCCAGGACGGCAATCGCCTGCGCCATATTCCACTGCGCATGTTCGCTCGCCAGATTACGCGCTATCCACTGAGCAATATTGTCGGCGTCGCATGTTTTTTGCTGCGCCAGGTAGCCTATCAGTTCAGGAATCAAGATTTGTAAATTTTGTTGTCTTAAGGGTAAAGGCACTGCGCGGATCGTCACGTAGTGCGCATCGGACTGCAGTTCAATACCGACTTCTGCTAGCGCCGACTGCGCCTGCTCAAGCGCGTCCTTTTCCGCCCCGGACACTTTTATCCGCAGCGGGATAAGCAGCGGCTGGGCACAGACCGCCTCCGCGCCCGGCGTTAGCTGCGCCTGGCGTAGCCAGCGCTCGGCAACCGGCAGGGCCAGCAGCGCAAGCTTACCGTCGCGCTCCAGCAGCGCACAGTCGTTATCGACGATCGTCAGCACGCGGCCAAAACTTTGGCTATGGCCTGCCAGGCCTTCCGCTACCGGCGCAGGAGATTTTGGTTTTCGCTCCGCGGCCGGAGTATCCAGCAGTTGGCGATAGAGCGCCCCCTGCTGTTTTTGATAACCTGGCTGCGCATGCGGCCAGCCGGCTCCGCCAGATGACCCCGTGGCAGCGGATTCTCGCGAGCCGCCGGTGCTGGTATTAAAGCGCGGCGCGACGGGCTCGTCACGATAACGGGGAGCGGCGGTTTCACGCGCGACGGCGGGCTGGGCAAAATGATTGCCGCCTGCCGCAATGCGGTTTTCAGGTACCTGACGCGACGCGGGTTCTGCGCCCTCTTCTGCCAGAGGAGCGTTCAGCTGCTGCTGCAGAACGCTTAGCACGCCTTGATAGATAAAATCGTGCACCAGGCGCGACTGATGAAAACGCACCTCATGCTTGGCCGGGTGCACGTTCACATCCACCTGATGCGGATCTATCTTCAGGTACAGCACAAAAGCGGGCTGCTGATCGGCGCCCAATTTGTCTTCGCAGGCCTGACGGATCGCGTGATTAATCAGGCGATCGCGCATCATCCGTCCGTTGACATAGCAATACTGAATCTCCGCCAGCGTCGGATTGGTATGCAGAGGATCGGCCACCCAGCCGCTGAGGGTCAGGTCGCCGTGCTGCCACTCGATAGCCAGAGCATGTTCGAGAAACGGCAAACCGCAGATTGCGCCCAGACGCCGTTCGCGCTGGCCATCCTGCGATACCGCCCGGTACTGGCGCACGGCCTTTCCGTTGTGGCTGAGGTTAATGGTCACGTCAAAGCGCGCCAGCGCGATGCGCCGTACGATCTCGTCGATATGGCCAAACTCGGTTTTCTCAGTGCGCATAAACTTGCGCCGGGCGGGGGTGTTATAAAACAGATCCAGTACTTCCAGCGTCGTACCCACCGGGTGGGCCGCCGGCTTCACGGTTACTGCCTGATCGCGTCCTTCGGCATAGGCCTGCCAGGCCTCCTGCTGATCCTCGGTACGCGAGGTCAACGTCAGGCGAGCGACTGAGCTGATACTGGCCAGGGCTTCGCCGCGAAAACCGAGGCTAATTATCGCTTCAAGATCATCAAGCGAAGCAATTTTACTGGTCGCGTGGCGAGCCAGCGCCAGCGCCAGCTCGTCTTTTTTAATGCCGCAGCCGTTATCGCGGATGCGGATTAACTTCGCGCCGCCGCGCTCAATATCAATATCGATGCGCGTCGCCCCGGCATCGAGGCTATTTTCCACCAGCTCTTTAACCACCGACGCCGGTCGTTCCACCACTTCACCTGCGGCAATCTGGTTGGCGAGCTGCGGCGGTAGAACCTGAATCGGCATGGCCGTCTCCTTAATTTAACAGCGTCCCATCTGACGAACCTGCGCTGGCAGTCTGCGCGGCTGCCCCGCGCGGCGCGGATTGTAGAGGATGTTGCATAAAGTAGTTACGCAGACCGTTATAAATGGCCTCTGCGACCTGCTGTTGATAAGCATCGCTGCCCAGCAGCCGCTCTTCGCCGTTATTACTGATAAACCCCGTTTCCACCAGGATTGACGGGATATCCGGCGAGCGCAGTACACCGAGGCTGGCATGTTCAGGACGACGCTTATGTAAATCGCCGATCCGCTGCAGCTGGCTCAGCACGTTAGTCGCCACATCATACCCGACGCGCTGGGAATGGCCGAACTGTAAATCCAGCACCGCCTGGCTCAGGTAAGGGTCCGACTGGCTGTTGGCCAACACATCGCCTGCACCGCCCAGCAGTTCGGATTGTTTCTCATGTTGCTCGAGCCAGCCGGCCATTTCGCTGTTCGCGCGACGGTTGGAAAGCACCCAAACCGATGCTCCGGTAGCATCGCGATTCGGTGCAGCGTCGGCGTGAATCGAGACAAGGAAATTGGCGTTTTGCTTACGCGCGACGTCAGAACGCCCCATTACTGAAATGAAATAATCGCCGTCGCGCGTCAGCACGGGTTTGAACTGAGGATCGGCATTCAGCAGCGCGCGGAGCTTACGCGCAATAGCAATGGTCACATTCTTCTCTTTAGTGCCGTTCGGACCAATCGCTCCGGGATCCTGGCCACCGTGACCGGCATCAATGGCGATAATCACTTTATCGTCGCTAGAAACGGTACGTGCCGCAGGACGCGTTACGCTGGTCGTACTGGTCACCGCAGTCAGGCGGTCGTTATCGGCTTTAAACGGGTTGCGCGCCGGCTCGCTCGGACGCACGGGCTGCGCCACGGGCCGTTCTGCCTGTTTCACCACGACACGCGGTGGCGGAGGCGGTTCATCGGCATTAATCGTAAACACCACGGTATAGTTAGAACCGTTCTGCTGTTTCACCGCGCGCGTTTTGCCGTCGGCGGTTAAATCCACCAACAGACGCAGCGACTGGGTATCCTGCGGCGCTCCGGAACGAATGCTTTTTACCAGATTATTGCCGCTAAACTGCAGCGGCAAGCCCTGGAGTACGCCGCTCTGTTTGATATCCAGCGCGACGGTGCGTTTGCCCTGCGGGCTAAACGAATATTCAGGGTCGCCGATAAAACTTATGGTAATACGGGCCTGCCGATCGCCATTTGAGACCTGGATATCGGATAAACTTGCCGCAGTGGCCTGAATGCTGAACAGCATCAGTGCGGCGGTCAGCCAACTGGTTAAGCGATACATCATCCCGTCGTCCTTCAGGCTAATTAGCCAAACGCGCCAATAAAGACTCACCCAATGAGGAGACCGCAGTTACGCGCGCCTCACGCCCTTGAGCCTGATATTCAAGGTGAATTTCAACATCCGGTTCCGGCAGTACGCCTGTACCCTGCTGCGGCCATTCCACCAGGCAGATGGCGTCGTCGGTAAAATAATCGCGGATCCCCATAAACTCGAGCTCTTCAGGGTCCGCCAGGCGATAGAGATCGAAGTGATAGACCATCAACTTATCGAGACTATAAGGCTCGACAAGGGTATAGGTCGGGCTTTTAACGTTGCCGCGGTGACCGAGAGCCTGAAGGAAACCGCGGCTAAAGGTCGTTTTACCCGCCCCTAAATCGCCGTACAAATAGATGACCGTCGCGCCAGTGCATGCCTGCGCTACGCGGTTGCCAAGGCTGAGAGTTGCCTGCTCGTCGGGTAAAGGAATCACTCGATTAATCATGGTCTACGTCAATCACATCCGGGTTAACAACACGCCTGAGCGTGGAAAAAAGATCGGTCGCCAGCATGCCGCGGGTGCCGTATCTGGCCGCCAGACGATCGGCGGCTTCGCCATGAGCAACGCATCCGGCGCAAGCGGCATCATACGGCGTCAGCTGCTGGCCTAACAACGCAGCAATAATGCCGGTCAGGACATCGCCCATTCCGCCGCTGGCCATTCCGGCGTTGCCGGCATCGATAATACCCGTCTCGCCAGCGTCACTCGCCACGATCGTACCTGCGCCTTTCAGCACAACGACGCCGCCATAACGTTTTACCAGACGTTGTGCAGAATGTAAGCGATCGCTTTCAATTTCTGCCGCACTCACGTTCAGCAGACGAGCGGCTTCGCCGGGATGCGGCGTCAGCACGCGATTGTGACGTTTATCGGGATTGATTGCCAGCAGGTTCAGCGCATCCGCATCCCAGACCATCGGTTTGCGAAAATTCTCCACCTGGCGCAGCGCATTTTTACCCCACTCGCCCTGCCCCAGACCCGGCCCAATCGCGACGACATCCGCCCATTGCAGACTCTCTTCGAGCGAGCGGGAGGTCAGCTCATGGACCATCAGTTCAGGCCTGGCGGTCAGAATGGGCGCAATGTTGTCCCGGTGAGTCAGGACTCGCACCAGCCCGGCGCCCGCGCGCAGAGCCGCCTCGCCGCTCATGCGGATGGCTCCCGCCGTACCCGGTTCGCCGCCGATAATGACCAGCTTCCCGTGGTCGCCTTTGTGCGACGTTGGGCGTCTGGGCGGTAGCCAGTCGGCAAGCTTCGAGGCATCGAAGCGACTGAGCGCCGTCGTCTGGCCTGCCAGCCAACCCTCAAGCCCCAGGGCGTGGTGATGCAAGCGGCCAACGACATCGCGAGCCTTGCCGGTCAGCAATCCGGGCTTAAGCGCGATAAAGGTGATGGTATGAGCGGCCTGGATAACCGCCCCCGGCGTGGTCCCCGTCTGCGCATTCAGACCTGAGGGGATATCCAGCGCCACAACCGGCGCCGGATGGGCATTAACGCGCGCGATAAGCTCCGCAACGTTTTCCCGTGGAGCGCTCTGCAATCCGGTCCCGAGCAGGCCGTCAATAATTAGCGTGATATCTTCTGGCCAGGCGATGTCGGCGGCATGAATCGTACCGCCGGCGTTGAGCCACTCTTCACGCGCGGTACTGGCCTCTTCCGGCAGCGGCTTCTCGCTATCCAGCGCCACCAGCGTGACCTGAATACCTCGCGACTGCGCCAGGCGAGCCACCACGTAGCCGTCGCCGCCGTTATTGCCGTGACCGCAGAGAATCAGCCAGCACCGGTTTTCAGGATAGTGCTCGTAAGCCCGTTCAAAAGCCGCTTCGCCCGCACGACGCATCAGCTCGTATAACGTCAGCCCGAGGGCATCCGCCGCCTCTTTTTCCGCCCGCCGTAGCGCATCCGCCGACCAGATGATATGTGGTATACTGTCGGCGTTTTTCGTCATCGTATGGTCCATCATGTCACAGCCCCTCGATCTCAATCAGTTAGCGCAGCAAATCAAACAATGGGGCACAGAGCTGGGGTTCCAGCAGGTCGGTATTACCGATACCGATCTCAGCGCCAGCGAACCTAAACTGCAGGCGTGGCTGGATAAACAATACCATGGCGAAATGGAGTGGATGGCGCGTCATGGCATGATGCGCGCGCGACCTCATGAACTCCAGCCCGGTACGCTCCGCGTGATTAGCGTCAGGATGAACTATCTTCCCGCTAATGCCGCTTTCGCCCGCACCCTGAAAGATCCCGCATTGGGTTACGTTAGCCGTTATGCCCTTGGACGGGACTATCACAAGCTGTTACGTAATCGCCTGAAAAAATTAGGTGAGATGATTCAGGGGCAGTGTGCTTCGCTCAATTTTAGACCTTTTGTCGATTCCGCGCCGATACTTGAACGCCCTTTAGCCGAAAAAGCGGGGCTGGGATGGACAGGTAAGCACTCACTCATCCTTAGCCGCGATGCCGGCTCGTTCTTTTTCCTCGGCGAATTGCTTATCGATCTCCCTCTTCCCGTCGACCAGCCCGTTGAAGAAGAGTGCGGACGCTGCGTTGCCTGCATGACCATCTGCCCAACCGGCGCCATCGTCGAGCCCTATACCGTTGATGCCCGGCGCTGTATCTCCTATCTGACTATCGAACTGGAAGGCGCTATTCCGGAAGAATTTCGTCCGCTGATCGGTAACCGCATATACGGCTGTGATGACTGCCAGCTGATTTGCCCGTGGAACCGCTTCGCGCAATTAACCGATGAAGATGATTTCAGCCCGCGTCAGGCGCTGCATGCCCCGGCGCTGGTAGAACTGTTCGCCTGGAGCGAGCCCTGGTTTTTAAAAGTGACGGAAGGATCGGCCATTCGCCGTATTGGTCATCTGCGCTGGCTGCGTAATATCGCCGTTGCGTTGGGCAATGCGCCCTGGAATGAAGCGAACCTGCAGGCGCTGGAAAGCCGCCGGGGTGAGCACCCACTTCTCGACGAACATATCGAATGGGCGATTGCGCAGCAAATTGCAAAAAGAAATGCCAATGTGATTGAGGTGCAACTACCGAAAAAGCTACGGCTGGTCAGGGTGGTTGAAAAAGGGTTACCGCGCGACGCCTGATTCATTCACAGGGTGTGAATAAAAATAAAAACACATTGCGTTTCAACATGCAGACGTTCGTCAAGCGATCGAGTTAACACTTTGAAATGAAATTTTCTTATTATATTTCAACAATATAGATAAATACTATTTACATAGTGAAGTATTTTTCGGGATTAAGGCAAAAGATTAACCTGTGGATAAGTCTGTTCACAGTATTTTCTGGACAGGACGAAAATCATCCCCGGCGCGTGATTGCGCTGTGGATAAATCAGGTATAAGAAGAAATTTGGAGCGGGAAACGAGACTCGAACTCGCGACCCCGACCTTGGCAAGGTCGTGCTCTACCAACTGAGCTATTCCCGCTTGGGTATGGTGACTTTCAAATTTTGGAGCGGGAAACGAGACTCGAACTCGCGACCCCGACCTTGGCAAGGTCGTGCTCTACCAACTGAGCTATTCCCGCTTAATCTTTGTCTTTCAAGCCGCTTCTGCGTTAGCTGCCTTCACTCACTTTAGTCACTTACTTTAGTAAGCTCCTAAAGATTCGTTCAGTTGCTGCCTTGCTGCAACTCAAAATCCTGTGATTAGGATGGTACTTTCAAATTTTTGGAGCGGGAAACGAGACTCGAACTCGCGACCCCGACCTTGGCAAGGTCGTGCTCTACCAACTGAGCTATTCCCGCAAACTTCTGGCCATATTTCTATGGCGTCGTGATTTGCATTTCTGCTTCGTCACGGGAGGCGCATTATACGAGAATTCGATTTACCTGCAACCCCCCTGAAAGCAATTTTTTTCGTTTTTGATTTAAGTGACCACTTTATCGCCACATTCAGGCCTGTTTTGTCTAAATAAGCAGCAAATGCGGCAAAATGACTTTTTCCGGGCTCGCTAAAGGCGCAAAATCACTCAAGTTTACAGGCGGATATCGCCCGCTGACGGTCAACAACGATGATAACCAGGGAAATAAAATGAAAAAAGCGCTTACCGTCCTGCTGCTGGCTACGCTTGCCACAGGAACAGCATCGGCAACAACGCTACATTTTGGAACAACGACGGCCAACCCGCCGTTTGAAACCGTCAGTGGCAAAAACCAACCCACGGGTTTTGATATCGATTTGGCCAACGCGTTGTGCAAGCAGATGCAGGTCGAATGCAAATTTACTCCCCAGGGCTTCGATACTCTCATCCCGGCGCTGCGCTTTAAGAAATTCGACGCCGTGATTGCCGGTATTGAAGTGATCCCAATGCGAGAAAAGCAGGTTGCATTCAGCCATCCCTATCGCCAGGAGCTCTCCGGTGCAATAGTCACAGCGAAAGACGCTGCCCATACCTTTGCCGATCTCAAAGATAAAAAACTCGGCGTCGTAAGGGGCACTATTCATCAGCACTACCTGCGTGATAAACAAAAAGCCGTGCACGTGCTGCCTTATGACAGCGATGAAAGCGCCCTGAACGCGCTGAAAGAAGGTGTGATTAGCGGAGTGATGGGCGATCAGGAGACCTTAACGAAATGGCTCGAGGATAATCCCGAATACGCGATTATGGACGAGCGCGCCACGGATCCCAGCTACTACGGTAAGCAGTACGCCATTGCGGTGCGTAAAGATGATCCTGAGCTGCTGAATAACATCAATGCCGCTCTGGATGTCGTCAAAGCCTCGCCGGAATTCCAGGCGATGGAACAGAAGTGGTTTAAATAGTCAGACGTACTACCGGGGCGCTTCTGGCCCCGGCATAAGCATTAGAGCTTGATGAAGTGCTCGCGGTAGTAAGCCAGTTCCGCTACCGATTCGCGAATATCGTCCATCGCCTGATGCGTTCCTTGTTTTTTAAAGCCGTCGAGAATTTCCGGCTTCCAGCGACGAGCCAGCTCTTTAAGCGTACTGACGTCAAGATAGCGATAGTGAAAATAGGCTTCCAGCTCAGGCATATATTTAAACAAGAAGCGACGATCCTGGCCGATGCTATTGCCGCAGATCGGTGACTTACCCGCCGGCACCCACTTTTTGAGAAATTCGATAGTCGCCAGTTCTGCCTCACGATCGCCCTGGGTACTCGCCTTCACCCGCTCCACCAGTCCGCTACCGGTATGGGTACGCACGTTCCACTCATCCATTAATGCCAGCTGCGCGTCTGACTGATGTACGGCAATCGTCGGCCCTTCCGCCAGAATGTTCAGATTCGCGTCAGTCACCAGGGTGGCGATTTCGATGATGCGATCGCGCTCCGGATCCAGCCCCGTCATTTCAAGATCGATCCAAATCAGGTTGTTTTCATCTGCACTCATGTTATTTTCCACCCTTCTTACGTCACTATATTCATCTAAAATAGCGTGTATCATAGAGGTTTTGCCCGTACAGGGCGACCAGGAGCCAGTTCGATTGAGTAAAAATAAACTCTCCAAAGGCCAACAGCGCCGCGTGAAGGCCAACCACCAGCGCCGCCTGAAAACGACTTCGGAGAAGGCCGATTTTGATGACAACCTGTTCGGTGAAAAATCCGAAGGGACCGTTATTAGCCGCTTTGGCATGCATGCCGATGTCGAATCCGCCGACGGTAGCGTCCACCGTTGCAATATACGCCGCACTATCCGTTCGCTGGTCACCGGCGATCGTGTGGTCTGGCGGCCAGGCAAAAGCGAAGCTGACGGCGTCAACGTCAAAGGCATCGTCGAGGCCGTGCATGAACGGACCTCCGTACTGACGCGCCCGGATTTCTATGACGGCGTCAAACCTATCGCCGCCAATATCAATCAGATTGTCATCGTTTCCGCCATCTTGCCTGAGCTTTCTCCGAATATTATCGACCGCTATCTGGTGGCCTGCGAAACGCTGAACGTCGAGCCGCTGATCGTGCTCAATAAGATCGATCTCCTGGATCAGGAGAGCATGGACTTCGTCAACGAGCAAATGGACATTTATCGCCATATTGGTTACCGCGTACTGATGGTCTCCAGCCGCACGCAGGATGGCCTGAAGCCGCTTGAAGAGGCACTTACCGATCGGATCAGTATCTTTGCCGGGCAGTCTGGGGTAGGCAAATCCAGCCTGCTGAACGCGCTGCTGGGCCTGCAGGATGACCAAATCCTTACCAATGACGTTTCGGATGTCTCCGGACTGGGGCAGCACACCACTACGGCCGCGCGCCTGTACCACTTCCCGCACGGCGGCGATGTGATTGACTCGCCGGGGGTACGCGAGTTCGGCCTGTGGCATCTCGACGCGGAACAAATCACCCACGGCTTTGTCGAATTCCATGATTATTTAGGCCGATGCAAATACCGCGACTGCAAACACGATACCGATCCGGGCTGCGCCATTCGCGAAGCGGTGGAGAAGGGCGAAATCGCTGAAAGCCGGTTTGAAAACTACCATCGCATTCTGGAAAGCATGGCGCAGGTGCAGGTAAAAACGCGTAAAAGCTTTTCATCAACCGATGACTGACATTTAAGCTGAGCATCGTTAGAATCGTCCCCCTTTTTCAGGCCCCCGCCGACGCGCGGGGGTCAGGAACGACAAATAATGGCCTGGAGGCTACCTTGTTAAACGATCTTAAACTTTCACTGCAATACATTCTGCCTAAACTGTGGCTCACCCGCCTCGCAGGCTGGGGTGCACGCAAGCGGGCAGGCTGGCTGACAAAACTGGTCATCGATCTGTTCGTGAAATATTACAAGGTCGATATGAAAGAGGCGCAAAAGCCTGATACTGCCAGCTACCGGACCTTTAACGACTTTTTTGTTCGCCCGCTGCGCGATGACGTTCGTCCATTAAATACTGACCCGAACGTTCTGGTGATGCCCGCCGATGGCGTCATCAGCCAGCTCGGCGCTATTGAAGACGATAAAATTTTGCAGGCCAAAGGCCACAACTACAGTCTGGAAGCGCTGCTGGCCGGCAACTACCAGATGGCGGATCTGTTCCGAAACGGCAGCTTTGTCACTACCTATCTTTCCCCGCGCGATTACCACCGCGTGCACATGCCGTGCAACGGTATTCTGCGCGAAATGATCTACGTACCGGGAGATCTGTTCTCCGTAAATCATCTGACCGCGCAAAACGTGCCGAATCTGTTTGCCCGCAACGAGCGCGTCATCTGCCTGTTCGATACTGAGTTTGGCCCCATGGCGCAGATCCTGGTCGGCGCCACCATCGTCGGCAGCATCGAAACCGTGTGGTCCGGTACCGTCACGCCGCCGCGTGAAGGCATCATTAAGCGCTGGACCTGGCCTGCGGGCGAGAGCGAAGGTTCCGTCGCCCTGCTTAAAGGCCAGGAGATGGGCCGCTTTAAACTGGGTTCCACGGTGATTAACCTGTTTGCTCCGGGTCAGGTGAAGCTGGTTGAGCAGTTACAAAGCCTGTCGGTAACCAAAATAGGCCAGCCGTTGGCGATCGCGCCTGAAGCCGTGACGCCGGTCGAGCCCGCTCCGCTGGCAGTCGAAGAAGTCCGCGCTGAACACGCCGCCAGTCCGCTGGTTGACGATAAACAAGACGAAGGTTAATTCCTGAAAGAAAAGGTTACGCCGTGCGCCTGATATACACTTTCCTGTTGGCCTGGTGCCTCAGTTTCGGGGCGTACGCAGCGACAGCCCCGGATGCTAAACAGATAGCCCAGGAGCTGGAACAGGCGAAGGCGGCAAAGCCCGCCCAGCCTGAAACCGTCGAAGTCCTGCAGTCTGCCCTGAATGCGCTTGAGGAGCGTAATGCCTCCCTTGAGCGTGCCCGTCAGTATCAGGACGTTATTGATAACTTCCCCAAACTGTCGCAAACCCTGCGCGCGCAGCTCAACAATCTCAGCGATGAGCCGCGCCAGGTCTCCACTACCCTCTCCTCCGATGCCCTGAACCAGGAGATTCTCCAGGTCAGCAGCCAACTGCTGGAAGCCAGTCGTAAAGCTCAGCAGGAGCAGGACCGCGCCCGCGATATCGCCGACTCGCTCAACCAGTTGCCGCAGCAACAGAGCGATGCCCGCCGCCAGCTGAATGAGGTCGAACGCCGGATCGGCGCGCAAAGCAGCAATACGCCGCTGGCGCAGGCGCAAAATCTTGGTTTACAGGCGGAGTCCGCGCGGCTGAAAGCGCTGGTCGATGAACTGGATCTGGCGCAGCTTTCCGCCAATAACCGCCAGGAGCTATCACGGTTGCGATCCGAGCTGGCGCAGAAAGAGAGTGAGCAGCTCGACGCCTGGCTACAGGCATTAAGAAATCAGCTCAATAACCAACGGCAGCGCGAGGCGGAGAAAGCGCTGGAAAGCACCGAGCTGCTGGCGGAAAACAGCGAAAACCTGCCGCCGGATATTGTGGCGCAGTTCAAAGTGAACCGCGAGCTGTCGCAAGCGCTAAACCAGCAGGCGCAGCGGATGGACTTGATCGCCTCTCAGCAGCGCCAGGCGACCAATCAAACCCTGCAGGTGCGTCAGGCTTTAAACACGCTCCGCGAGCAGTCCCAATGGTTAGGTTCTTCCAATCTGCTTGGCGAAGCCCTGCGCGCGCAGGTGGCGCGTCTGCCGGAAATCCCGCGACCGCAGCAGCTGGATACCGAAATGGCGCAGCTGCGCGTGCAGCGCCTGCGCTATGAGGATCAGCTCGGCAAGCAGCCGCAGCTAAGACAAATTCGTCAGGCCAACGGTGAACCTCTCACCAGCGAGCAGAACCGCATTCTTCAGGCTCAGATGCGCACGCAGACAGAGCTGCTCAACTCCCTGCTGCGCGGCGGCGATACGCTTATGCTCGAACTGACCAAGCTGAAAGTCGCCAACGGCCAGCTGGAGGATGCGCTCAAAGAGATCAACGAAGCGACCCACCGCTATCTGTTCTGGACCTCCGACGTCAGCCCAATCGGCTTCTCCTGGCCACTGGAGATTGTTCAGGATTTACGCCGTCTGATCTCGCTCGATACCATGAGCCAGCTCGGTAAGGCCAGCATGATGATGCTGACCAGCAAAGAGACCCTGCTGCCGCTCTTCGTCGCGCTCATTCTGGTAGGGTTCAGCGTCAGCTCGCGGCGCCATTTCACCAGCTTCCTGGAGCGTTCCAGCGCGCGCGTCGGCAAGGTTACGCAGGATCACTTCTGGCTCACCCTGCGAACGGTGTTCTGGTCTATACTGGTGGCCTCGCCGCTGCCGGTACTGTGGATGACGCTGGGCTACGGTCTGCAGTCTGCCTGGCCTTTCCCGCTGGCCGTGGCGATTGGCGATAGCGTCACCGCAACGGTGCCGCTGCTGTGGGTGGTAATGATTTGCGCCACTTTTGCCCGCCCGAACGGTCTGTTCATCGCCCACTTTGGCTGGCCGCGCAGTCGGGTTAGCAAGGCGATGCGCTACTATCTGATGAGCATCGGGCTCATTGTGCCGCTTATTATGGCGCTGATTACTTTTGATAATCTCAACGATCGCGAGTTCTCCGCCTCGCTGGGTCGCCTCTGCTTTATGCTGATTTGCGGCGCGCTGGCGATGGTGACCCTGAGCCTGAAACGCGCCGGCATCCCGCTGTATCTCGATAAAGAAGGCAGCGGCGACAATATGCTGAACCGACTGCTATGGAATATGCTGCTCGGCGCGCCGCTGGTGGCAATGCTGGCGGCGGCAATCGGCTATCTCGCCACATCGCAGGCGCTGCTCGCCAGGCTCGAAACGTCGGTCGCCATCTGGTTCCTGCTGCTGGTGGTTTATCACATCATTCGCCGCTGGATGCTGATTCAGCGCCGTCGTCTGGCGTTCGATCGCGCTAAGCACCGTCGGGCGGAGATCCTCGCCCAGCGCGCGCGTGGCGAAGAGGACGTCCAGCATACCAGCAGCCCGGAAGGTTCAATGGAAGCCGAGGTCAGCGAGGTCGATCTGGATGCTATCAGTACCCAGTCCCTGCGTCTGGTGCGCTCTCTGCTGATGCTGATCGCGCTGGTGTCGGTTATCGTGCTATGGTCAGAAATCCACTCCGCATTTGGCTTCCTGGAGAATATCTCGCTGTGGGACGTGACCTCCACGGTGCAGGGCGTTGAGAGCCTGGAGCCGATCACCCTCGGCGCGGTGCTGATTGCTATTCTGGTGCTGATTATTACCACCCAGCTGGTGCGCAACCTGCCCGCTCTGCTGGAACTGGCCATCCTCCAGCATCTGGAACTGACGCCGGGCACCGGCTACGCCATCACCACCATCACCAAGTATCTGCTGATGCTGATTGGTGGTCTGGTCGGCTTCTCGATGATTGGGATTGAGTGGTCGAAGCTGCAGTGGCTTATTGCCGCGCTCGGTGTAGGTCTCGGTTTTGGTTTGCAGGAGATCTTCGCCAACTTCATCTCCGGCCTGATTATTCTGTTTGAAAAACCGATACGCATTGGCGATACGGTCACCATTCGCGATCTCACCGGTAGCGTGACGCGCATTAATACCCGCGCCACCACCATCAGCGACTGGGACCGTAAAGAGATTATCGTGCCGAACAAGGCGTTCATCACCGAACAGTTCATCAACTGGTCGTTGTCGGATTCTGTAACCCGCGTGGTGTTAACGGTGCCTGCCCCGGTAGATGCCAATACCGAAGAGGTGACGCAGATCCTGCTAAATGCCGCGCACCGCTGTTCGTTGGTTATCGATACTCCGGCGCCGGAAGCGTTTCTTGTTGACCTGCAGCAGGGGATCCAGATTTTCGAGCTGCGTATCTACGCCGCCGAAATGGGTCACCGTATGCCGCTACGCCATGAGATGCATCAGCTGATTCTGGCCGGATTCCGCGAGCACGGTATCGATATGCCGTTCCCGCCGTTCCAGATGCGCCTGGAGAGCATCGATGGCAGAAAAAGCAGCAGGGCGCTGACCTCGGCAGGGAAAACCAGCCGCGCGCCCGGCAGTCTGTAATATCGGCCTTGCCTGAACGCGGGCAAGGCCAGAACTGTCGCACTCCCGGACAATCAACCATACCGCCGCACATCGGCGGTCATCCCCGTCAATGTCCTGCGGGAAAGCGGAAAGAAAGATCAGGCGCGGTCGACGGTAAACGAGATAACGTCGCCGATGCTTTCTGCGCCCAGCGCCAGCATCACCACCCGGTCAACGCCCAGCGCTACGCCGGAACAATCCGGCAGCCCGGCTTCCAGAGCGGCCAGCAGATGATGATCGATTGGCTGCTGCGGCAGACCGCGAGCCGCACGCTTGCGGTTATCCTGCTCAAAACGCTGCCGCTGTTCTCGGGCGTCGGTGAGCTCATGAAAACCATTAGCCAACTCAATGCCTTTGTAATAGACCTCGAAACGTTCCGCTACGCGATGATCTTCGGTGCTGATTTGCGCCAGTGACGCCTGGCTGGCCGGGAAATGATAGATAAACGTCGGACGATCTTTACCAATATGCGGCTCGACGCCCATGACAAAAAGTAGCTGAAGCAGCGTGTCCCGATCCTCTTCCGTATCGGCAATATTGCTCAAATCGAGCTTAGCCGCCACTTCGCGCAGCTGCGTTTTATCTGCCGACAGCGGGTCGATTTCCAGATGACGCAGGAAGGCTTGCTGATAAGAGAGGCTTTCGGCCGGCTGGCAGTCGAGTACCTGCTGTAGCAGATCGTCTACTTCGTTGATTAGCCGGTACATGTCATAGCACGGACGATACCACTCCAGCATGGTGAATTCCGGATTATGGTGGCGACCCATCTCTTCATTGCGGAAGCTACGGCATAGCTGAAAAACCGGGCCGCAACCGGCCGCCAGCAGGCGCTTCATGTGATACTCCGGGCTGGTCATCAGATACAGATTCAGCCCCTGAGAATGACCCGGTCCTACGAAACGCGTTTCAAACGGGACCATATGGATATCCGTCACCGTCGCCTGACTCATGCAGGGCGTCTCCACCTCCAGCACGCCGCGGTCGGTAAAGAAACGACGAATTTCCGCCATCACCGCTGCACGTTTTAACAGGTTTGGAATGGATGCGCTCGGCTGCCAGGTTGCCGTTTCGCTCATGGTACTTTCTCCGATTTGAAACAAGGGCCCGAAGTCTACTCGTAACTGGCGAATGAAACAAATTTTGTGCGAAAAGGCAAAAGCGTCACATACGCTTAATTTATTGATAACCCAAAAACATACAGTGGATAGATAAACAACCGCACATAACGATAAAAAAATCGAACACGTCAATTTTCCCTCATAACCCTGCGGCTATACTCCTTACCTATAAAGGAGCAGTGATACGTTTTCGCCAGCCCGGCGGCGAAATAAACAAAAACTGGAGGAATGTCGTGCAAACTTTTCAAGCCGATCTTGCCGTTATTGGCGCAGGCGGAGCAGGTCTTCGTGCTGCAATTGCCGCCGCGCAAGCTAATCCAAATGCTAAAATCGCTCTAATTTCAAAAGTCTATCCTATGCGCAGCCATACCGTTGCTGCTGAAGGGGGTTCCGCTGCCGTCGCGCAGGATCATGATAGCTTTGAGTACCATTTCCACGATACTGTTGCAGGCGGCGACTGGCTATGCGAACAGGATGTCGTCGACTACTTCGTTCATCACTGCCCGACGGAAATGACCCAGCTTGAGCAGTGGGGTTGTCCGTGGAGCCGCCGCCCTGACGGCAGCGTCAACGTCCGGCGCTTCGGCGGTATGAAGATCGAGCGAACCTGGTTCGCAGCCGATAAAACCGGCTTTCATATGCTGCACACCCTGTTCCAGACCTCGCTTCAGTTCCCCCAAATCCAACGCTTCGACGAACACTTTGTCCTCGATATCCTGGTCGACGAAGGTCAGGCGCGCGGTCTGGTCGCAATGAATATGATGGAGGGTACGCTGGTACAGATCCGCGCCAACGCGGTAGTTCTGGCGACCGGCGGCGCAGGACGCGTATATCGCTACAATACCAACGGCGGGATCGTCACCGGCGATGGTATGGGTATGGCGCTCAGCCACGGCGTACCGCTGCGCGATATGGAGTTCGTGCAATATCACCCAACCGGCCTGCCGGGTTCCGGTATTCTGATGACGGAAGGCTGCCGCGGTGAAGGCGGTATTCTGGTCAACAAGAATGGCTACCGCTATCTGCAGGATTACGGCATGGGCCCGGAAACTCCGCTGGGCGAGCCAAAAAATAAATATATGGAGCTGGGTCCGCGCGACAAAGTCTCCCAGGCTTTCTGGCACGAATGGCGTAAAGGCAACACGATCCCAACGCCGCGAGGCGACGTGGTCTACCTCGATCTGCGTCATTTGGGCGAGAAAAAGCTGCTTGAACGTCTGCCGTTTATCTGTGAACTCTCAAAAGCCTACGTGGGCGTCGATCCGGTGAAAGATCCCATTCCGGTACGTCCAACCGCGCACTACACCATGGGCGGTATCGAAACCGACCAGCAGTGTGAAACCCGTATTAAAGGGCTGTTTGCCGTTGGCGAATGCTCTTCTGTCGGTTTGCACGGCGCTAACCGTCTCGGCTCCAACTCGCTGGCGGAGCTGGTGGTGTTTGGTCGTTTGGCCGGTGAACAGGCCATGCAGCGCGCCACCGAAGCGGGCGAAGCCAATAGCGCCGCGCTGGACGCGCAGGTCGTCGATATCGAGAAGCGCCTGAAGGACCTGGTGAATCAGGAAGGTAACGAAAACTGGGCGAAGATCCGTGATGAAATGGGTCTGTCGATGGAAGAAGGCTGCGGCATCTACCGTACGCCGGAGCTCATGCAGAAAACGGTTGATAAGCTGGCCGAGCTGCAGGAGCGCTTCAAGCGCGTGCGTATCACCGACACCTCCAGCGTGTTCAATACCGACCTGCTGTATACCATCGAACTGGGTCATGGTCTGAACGTCGCCGAATGTATGGCGCATTCCGCCATCGCGCGTAAAGAGTCCCGCGGCGCGCATCAGCGTCTGGATGAAGGCTGCACCGAGCGTGACGACGTCAACTTCCTCAAGCATACCCTCGCCTTCCGCGACGCCAACGGTAATACCACTCTGGAGTACAGTGATGTGAAAATCACCACTCTGCCGCCGGCAAAACGCGTGTACGGGGCGGAAGCGGAAGCAGCCGAGAAGAAGGAGACGACGAATGGCTGAGATGAAAAACATGAAAGTCGAAGTGGTGCGCTATAACCCGGAAGTGGATATCGCACCGCACAGCGCTTTCTATGAAGTTCCCTACGACGAGCAAACCTCGCTGCTGGATGCGCTGGGCTATATCAAAGATAACCTCGCGCCGGATCTTAGCTACCGCTGGTCCTGTCGCATGGCGATTTGCGGTTCCTGCGGCATGATGGTGAACAAAGTACCAAAGCTGGCCTGTAAAACCTTCCTGCGCGAATACACCAAAGGCATTAAGGTTGAAGCGCTGGCTAACTTCCCGATTGAACGCGATCTGGTGGTCGATATGACCCACTTTATTGAAAGTCTGGAAGCCATTAAGCCGTACATCATCGGCAACCCGCGCACGCCCGATCAGGGACCAAACAAGCAAACGCCGGCGCAGATGGCGAAATACCATCAGTTCTCCGGCTGCATTAACTGCGGCCTGTGTTACGCGGCCTGCCCGCAGTTTGGTCTTAATCCGGAGTTTATCGGCCCGGCGGCGATCACCCTCGCCCATCGCTATAACGAAGACAGCCGCGACCACGGTAAAAAGGAACGTATGGCGCAGCTTAACGGCCAGAATGGCGTATGGACATGTACTTTCGTGGGCTACTGCTCCGAAGTCTGCCCGAAACACGTCGACCCGGCGGCCGCGATCCAGCAGGGTAAGGTAGAAAGCTCGAAAGACTTTCTTATCGCCACCCTGAAACCACGCTAAGGAGTGCAGTATGACGACTAAACGCAAACCCTACGTGCGGCCGATGCCGTCCACCTGGTGGAAAAAGCTGCCGTTTTATCGCTTCTATATGCTGCGTGAAGGAACAGCGGTCCCCACGGTCTGGTTCAGTATCGTGCTGATCTACGGGCTATTCGCGCTGAAGCACGGTGCGGAGAGCTGGGCCGGGTATATCGGTTTTCTGCAAAATCCGATTGTCGTGATTCTGAACCTGATCACGCTTGCGGCCGCGCTGCTGCATACCAAGACCTGGTTTGAGCTGGCACCGAAAGCTGCCAATATTATCCTTAAAGGCGAAAAAATGGGGCCAGAGCCAGTGATTAAAGGGCTTTGGATCGTCACCGCGGTCGTCACCGTGGTGATTCTGTTTGTCGCCCTGTTCTGGTAAGGAGGCTGGAATGATCAATCCTAAACCAAAACGTTCTGATGAGCCCGTATTCTGGGGGCTGTTTGGCGCTGGCGGTATGTGGGGAGCAATTGTCGCTCCTGTCATCGTACTGCTGGTAGGTATTATGCTGCCGCTGGGCCTTGCGCCCGCAGACGCCTTCAGCTACGAACGCGTGCTGGGCTTTGCCCACAGCTTCATTGGCCGTGCGTTTATTTTTCTGATGATTGTGCTGCCGCTATGGTGCGGACTTCATCGTATTCACCATGCGATGCACGATTTAAAAATTCACGTACCCAACGGTAAGTGGGTCTTCTACGGCCTCGCGGCGATTCTGACCGTCGTCACGCTGGTCGGAATATTGTTCATCTAAACCGCTGCTTTAACCTCGACTGCGGTAAGCCCGGTAGCAGGATGTTACCGGGCTCTCTTCTCAAGAAAAATCTGCCGCATTTTTCCTGCCTGAATCTACACTTAGCTTAAAACTGGCAAGGAAATAACTATGCGTCTGCTCCCCGTCATGGCGGTTGTTGCCGCTTCATTTCTGCTTATCGCCTGTAGCACGCCGACGCCGCCTACCGGCGTCACCGTGGTCAGCCCATTCGACACGCAACGCTATCTCGGTACCTGGTATGAAATCGCCCGTTTCGATCACAATTTTGAGAGTGGCTTAGAAAAGGTCACCGCAACGTATAGCCTGCGCGATGATGGTGGGCTGAACGTGGTAAACAAGGGATATAACCCCGACCGGGGTATGTGGCAGAAAACCGACGGCGTCGCTTACTTTACCGGCGATCCCACGCGCGCCGCGCTGAAGGTCTCATTTTTCGGCCCTTTCTATGGCGGCTATAACGTCATTTCACTGGATAAGGATTATCGCTATGCGCTGGTTTGTGGGCCAGATCGCGACTATCTCTGGCTACTGGCGCGTGCGCCGAAAATCCCGCCGGAAGTGAAGCAGCAGATGCTGGATATCGCCAGCCGGCAGGGATTTGACGTGAGCAAGCTCATCTGGGTCAATCAACGCTATTAATGAGCGCTCATTTTCAGGCCAATGATGCCAATGACAATACATGCCAGGCTGGCAATGCGCATCGGGCTGGCGGATTCTCCTAGCAGGATAATCCCCGTGACCGCTGCGCCAACCGCGCCAATACCGGTCCAGACGGCGTAAGCCGTTCCCACGGGCAGCGTTTTCATCGCCCATGATAAAAGCGCCATACTGATAACCATGGCGGCAATCGTAATTACGCTCGGCACAAGCCGACTAAAACCATGGGTATATTTAAGACCGACTGCCCAGACAACTTCCAGCAGCCCCGCGATAAACAGAATTAACCAGGACATAAGGCTCCTTTGATGGGGCCGTCCCCAGATGTGGAACGCTTACGGGTCGTCCCGCAAGGTAGATGATAATCCGCGGAAATAATACACGATGTCGCTAAAGAGAGGAAGAACGGTACGACCACGGCCGTACCGCCATGGTCTATTGCTGAGCTTTGGTTGCGGCGCCGGAAATCGCATCGCCGCCATCTGAAATATCCTGACCGACACCGCGCGTGGTGTTACATCCGGTCAATGCTGAGGAGAGGACCAAAACCGTAAAGACCGCTGCAATCGCTTTTTTTACCATGATGTTATCCTTAATTTACCAGTTTTAGTTATCGTGCCTTATAAGCATAGACAACCTGGTTCAGGATGAGGGAATCTCAACGTTTTTTCGGAGAAAAAGAGGTTTAAGGTATTAAGTCAGGAACAGAAATGGATTATGAATGAGGATTTCCTGAGGAAATCAGGTTAGCTGGCAGCGTGAGAAATAGCATGGCCCAGGCTTTGGATATCCTCACCCACGCCGCGAGCCGTATTGCATCCGGACAAAAGGGCGCAGCTAAGAAATAATAATACCGGGAGCGTTAATTTATGAGCCATCTTCCCTGCCTGCAGTTACGGCGGTAGAGGGCGCAGCGAAAGGCTGCGCCAACCGTCTCAGCGCATCGATTACTTCACGCGGGATACGTATTCGCCAGAGCGAGTATCCACTTTGATGACTTCGCCAATCTGAACGAACAGAGGAACTTTAACCACTGCGCCAGTGGACAGGGTAGCCGGTTTACCGCCGGTGCCAGCAGTATCGCCTTTCAGACCTGGATCGGTTTCAACGATTTCCAGCTCAACGAAGTTCGGCGGGGTAACGGAGATTGGCTGACCGTTCCACAGAGTAACGATGCATTCAGCCTGATCCAGCAGCCATTTAGCATTATCACCAACGGCTTTAGAATCTGCGGCCAGCTGTTCAAACGTCGAGTTGTTCATGAAGTGCCAGAACTCACCGTCGTTGTACAGATAAGTCAGGTTCATATCGACAACGTCTGCGCCTTCAGCAGAATCTGTAGACTTGAAGGTTTTCTCTACGCGGGTACCGGTCAGCAGGCGGCGCAGCTTAACGCGGGCAAAGGCCTGGCCTTTGCCCGGTTTAACGAATTCACTGGCTTCAACTGCATAAGGTTCGCCGTCCATCATGATTTTAAGACCGGCACGAAAATCGTTGCTATAGTAAGTCGCCATAAGGCCCTCTGAAACTTTGTTAATTGGTAGCTAAGCCACAAAATGGCGCATATTGTAACCCTAAATACCCCATCCAGAGAAGATTGGTTAACGCAACTTGCCGATGTTGTGACCAGTCCCGATGAACTGCTGCAGCTTTTAAATGTAGACGCTGATGCGAATCTATTGGCAGGACGCGACGCCAAGCGCCTGTTCGCACTGCGTGTCCCACGGGCATTTATTGCTCGAATGGAACCAGGAAATCCAAACGATCCTCTTCTACGTCAGGTACTTACCTCCCAGGAGGAGTTTATTCATGCTCCAGGATACTCCACCGATCCGCTGGAAGAACAGCATAGCGTTGTGCCAGGTCTGCTGCATAAATACAGCAACCGCGCTTTACTGTTGGTGAAAGGCGGCTGCGCGGTAAATTGTCGATATTGTTTCCGTCGGCACTTCCCGTACGCGGAAAACCAGGGCACGAAGCGCAACTGGCAGAAGGCTATGGAATACATCGCGGCTCATCCAGAGCTGGATGAAATTATTTTTTCCGGCGGTGACCCGTTGATGGCGAAGGACCATGAACTGGACTGGCTGCTTACCCAGCTGGAATCCATTCCACATATTAAACGCCTGCGCATCCACAGTCGGTTACCCATTGTGATTCCTGCGCGGATTACCGATACCCTGGTTGCGCGCATCTCTGCATCCTCGTTGCAGGTGCTGCTGGTGAACCATATTAACCATGCTAACGAGATTGATACCGCGTTTCGTAGGGCAATGAAGAGCCTGCGTATGGCTGGCGTCACCTTACTCAATCAAAGCGTACTGTTACGCGGTGTGAACGATAATGCGCGCACGCTCGCCGATCTGAGCAATGCGTTGTTCGATGCCGGGGTTATGCCTTACTACCTGCACGTTCTGGACAGAGTGCAGGGAGCGGCGCATTTCATGGTCAGTGACGAAGAGGCCCGGGCAATCATGCGTGAGCTACTCACGCTGGTCTCCGGCTATTTAGTCCCTAAGCTTGCACGGGAAATCGGCGGAGAACCAAGCAAGACGCCCCTGGACTTAGGATTGAAGCAACGATAGCGAATCCGTCTGCCGGGCACTGCCTGGCAGACAACCTGTTGCTAATACTTACTGGTGTATAAATACTGACGCTTTATAATTTTCGTAGAACCAGTAATTATTCTTCCAGGGGAGAGTAAAGCGAATATAAAATCAATCGGTTAATCCATTCATTATTACTTACAAAAAAAGAGAAAGGATGTTTGCGGCGGTCATCACCAATAACAGAGGCAAAATCCACCCGGGTAATTTAAATACTGTTGCTTTATCATCTGTGGAAATTTTTTGCGCATCTTCACGGACAGCGGAATTATTCATCACATTTTTCTCAATCGGAGGCGAAGAGGTGCTTGCGGTAACCTGCACATTTTCAGAATTTTCCGGTGCCTTTTCTTCCGAGCGTAAGAATGAGGCAATATTTGATCCTGCCGCGAGAACAAACCCGCGCTGTCTGACTGTAACAATAATATCTTGCGATAATCCTGCTTTCACTAACGACTTTCTTAACAATGATATGTTTTGATAAAAAGTATTCTGCGAAACGACAACCCCTCTGGTTTTCCAGACACTATCCAGAAACTCTTCTCGGGATATAATTTTCCCATTACTTTCCAGTAAAAGTTGCAGGCAGCGTGCAGTCGGCGCGTTCAGCGTCACGCTCTCACCATTGTCCCCTACGGGCTGCAGCTCATTCATATTTACATTAAAAATAACTTCATTGTTAATGATATATTCATTGAATATCATAATCCCTTTCCTCCCTCACCATTCCATATGAAACAAAGATGAATTAAATTCAAATTCATCTTTAGCTATCACAGTACATCCCTTTAAGCCTGCCAGATTAGATAATTTCAAAGATAAATCCCAGCTCTTCCCAGAGCAAAGATAAGATTATCATGATATTTGAACCAAAGGGAAGACTGATTTACAACTATACCTTCCAGGCACGCTCATTATTATCTACGAAATCTGCTTGTGAAATTGCAACCTTCAATAAACAGAGTTTAAATTCAAACAGAATTCACATGCATTTTATCAGCCCTGCACTTAGATTTGTCACCGCTCCGGCACATTGACGCTCTAAGTATACCAGGTATGCAAAATGCGGCGGCAGGAGAATGATAACGATAGCGATCGGGCATACATAGCAGAATGTTAGTTATTACCTATCAGCCTAATTAACATTTTCGCCATGACGCTATTCAGGACTTAGTATCTATAAATGGATTAAATAAATGAAAAAAACAATCGTAGCTGTAATGGTCGCTGCTTCTGCAGTTCTGAGTGCTCAGGCAATGGCAACCAACACCGCTCAGGTAACTGTGCTGGGTGAAGTATCTGATGCAGCTAACTCTTGCGTAGTGACTCCGACTGGTACTCTGAACAACGGTATCGTTCAGCTGATGACCGTGACCACTACCGAAGCGAATGCTGAAGCGGCTGGTGCTCTGTTTAAAACTCAGGACTTCGGTTTTGACGTGAAAGACTGCGCACAGGGTAGCGCCACTCCGGTTACCGCTGTAACCGTCAATGTGACCGGTACGTCCACCAACGCTAACATCCTGGACAACACCGCACCTGGCGGCGCTACCGGTATTGGTATCGGTATCCAGCGCGTACGTGATGCACACCGCGTAGGCTTCGACGGTTCTGACCTCATGACCGAAAGCTACACTGCGGCTGGCGGCACTCAGCTGAAGTACACCACTGGTTATGTGAAAGTGAACGCCGCGACTCCGGTTACCGAAGGTCCGGTTAAAGGTGTTGCGACCTTTACTATCGATTACACCCTCTAATTTTTCCCCGAAGGGCTCCGCTTCACGGCGGGCCCTTTTTCGCATTCAGAGAAAAACCATGTTCAGGAACTTATTAAATCTCACCGCATCCTGTGCATTACTCCTCAGTAGTATTGCCCATGCTGGTATTGTGATTGAATCCACCCGCTACCTCTATAAAGAAGGTGCGCGTGAAATCACCGCGCAAATCGAAAATAAAGATGATATTCCCTATCTGATTAAATCCTGGGTTGAAGCGCCAGCAGGGAAAACACCCTCTTTTATGGCTACCCCTCCGCTATTTCGTCTTGAGGGTAAGCAGCAGAATACCGTGCGTCTGTTTTCTACCGGAAACGTCAATACCCCGAACGACCGGGAATCCATATACTATTTTAACGTGATGGCTATCCCGCCGGCGGACGATGAGAAAGCCAGCGCCAATACCATTCAACTGGCGGTTCGCCACCGCATGCGCCTGGTTTATCGTCCAAAAGCACTTTTCGATCTTTCGCCAAACATTGAAGCCAAAAAACTCGAATGGCGGAAAGCAGGCACTAAACTGACGATTAAAAATCCGACACCGTTTTTCTTCTATTTCCAAAGTGTCCAAATTGGTGGCAAAGAAGTGAAGCCAGAAGTCAACTCCGTCGCCCCAATGGCGACCAAAGAAGTAACCTTAAAAGAAAATATCAATGCATCCAGCGTCAGCTGGAAAGTCGTCAATGATTATGGCGGAGCAGGATCGCTCTATTCCTCATCGCTGTAATAAGAATTTTATTTCATCATTATAGGGATGTGTCTATGCCAAATAAGAATAATGGATTATTCAAACTATCCGCGGTCTTTCTTGCAATGCTTCCGGCATTGCTTTCTGGTTTGAATAATAAAGCGCAAGCACGTGACTTTTTCGATCCCTCATTCATTAGCTCATTGAATGGCAGCGATCCATCAACCACCCCCGACTTATCTATTTTCCAGACGCAGAACGCACAGGCGCCGGGGGATTATCGGGTCGATATCATGTTTAATGGCCGCTATCTGGATACCAGGACAATGAAGTTTGTAGCGAATAGCCGTGCCACCGGGAATAATCGAGAGCCCGCCCTGGTGCCCTGCCTGAGCCTGAAAACGTTAGCGGAGTACGGCGTTCGCGTTAAAGCCTTTCCCGAACTGGTCGAGGATAAAAGCGGCTGCGTCAATCTTTCTGTCATCCCGGATACCAAAGCGGATTTTGACTTTACCGTCCAGCGCTTGAATATATCCATTCCTCAGGCGGCACTATCTACCACCGCGCAGGGATATATTCCACCGGATCAGTTTGATGATGGCATCAACGCCCTGCTGGTGAACTATCAGTTCAGCGGTTCAAACGATATGCAGGCCAATGACGAATATTACAGCCTGAACCTGCAGTCTGGCCTCAACGTTGGCCCATGGCGTATCCGTAACCTCAGCACCTGGAATAAAAATAACGGCGATGGAGGGGATTGGGATTCCGCTTATCTCTATATGCAGCGCAGCATTCGCCCCATCAACAGTAACCTTGTGATGGGTGAGAGCTCTTCACTCTCAGGCATCTTTGACAGCGTACCGTTTACCGGTATTCAACTGGCCACCGATACATCAATGCTGCCGGAAAGTATGCGCGGCTATGCGCCGATTATCCGTGGTATCGCCAAAACCAACGCCCGCGTCTTAATTAAACAAAACGGTTACCAAGTATACCAGACCTACGTGGCGCCTGGCGCGTTTGAAATCACTGATATGTATCCGAGCGGCGGTAGCGGCGACCTTTACGTCACCGTGGAAGAATCCGACGGTTCTAAGCAAGAGTTTGTCGTACCGTTCGCTACGCTGCCGGTAATGGTACGTGAAGATCAGTTCGAGTATGAGATTACGTCAGGCAAATACCGTCCTTACGATGGCGGAGTCGATGAGACTACCTTTACCCAGGCCACCGCGACCTACGGTGTCTCCAGCAGCCTGACGCTTTATGGCGGGATGCAGGCCGCATCGCGCTACCAGGCGCTGTCAACAGGCCTTGGTTATAACCTCGGCGAGCTTGGTGCCGCCTCGGCAGACGTCACTCAGGCCTGGTCAAAAATGAAAGACGACGAAAAGACCTCAGGACAGTCATGGCGTGTCCGTTACGGGAAAAATATTATCGAAACCGGTACTAACGTGACTATCGCTGGCTACCGCTATTCCACCCACGGATTTAATACGCTCTCTGAAGTGTTGGATAGCTATTCTAATGATGGCAACTACACTCCTCGCTCGCTGCGCAACCGGACCAACCTGACGCTGAACCAAAGCCTGGGTAAAGGTCTTGGTAGCCTTTCGATAAGCGGATTGATTGAAGATTACTGGGACGATAAGCGCACCAACAAGTCGATCAGCGTAGGGTACAACGGCGGCTTACACAATGTGAACTATTACCTGGGTTATAGCTATAACCGCTATACCTGGAGTGGGGATAACTCCGGGAAAGACGCCCAGGACGATCAGCGCATCACTTTGACCGTAACCGTGCCGCTGAGCAACTGGCTACCGGGCACTTATACCAGCTATCAGTTAACCAACAGCAATCCGGGGTCTACCGATCAGTCCGTTTCCATCGGTGGTAACGCGCTTGAGAACGACAGCCTGGAATGGAGCCTGCAGCAAGGGTACAGCAACCGGGAATACTACAGTGGCGATATGCGCGCGACCTATAACGGTTCCCGCGGCAGCGTTAATGCCGGCTACAGTTACGATCGCGATAGCGAACGCATTGACTACGGAGCCAACGGCAGCATCCTTGCCCATGCTGATGGCATCACACTCGGTCAGGACATCACCGACGCCGCCGTACTGGTTAAAGCGCCAGGACTGGATAACGTCAGACTCGCTAACGACAACACCATTTCCACTGACTATCGTGGCTACGCCATCGTTCCATACGTTACGCCTTACCGTCGTACTGATATTACGCTGGACAGCACCACGCTTGGCGAAGACATGGAGCTTCCGGAAACCACGCAAAGCGTCGTTCCGACACGCGGCGCCATCGTGCGAGCCAATTATGCCGGGAATATCGGCCAGCGCGCATTTGTCCATCTGAAAACGGCCAGCGGCCAGGACGTGCCTTATGGCGCGATGGTCCTGCTCGCCGGCGACAGCAAGTCGCAACCAAGCATCGTCAGCGACGCCGGTATGGTCTATATGTCCGGCCTGCAACAGACCGGGATCCTTAACGTCCAGTGGGGCAAAAGCGCCGCGCAGCAGTGCAATGCTTCATTTACTTTACCGGCCAGGGAAGGCAAAGCGTCTGGCATTAGTCAAATCGAAACGATTTGCCGCTAGTCATTTATAGAGGAAATTTTTGATGAAACGGATATTTATCCTAATAACGTTACTAATGCTAGGCAGCGAAGTTGCCGCAAAATGTTCATATACTGGTGACATTCAGCGGCAAGCTATTACACTGAATAATATAAAAATCCCAACCGACCCTTCCATTCCTGTAGGGAGCATTCTTTATACCCGCAAGATTGGAACCAGTGCATACAAAAGATTTGAATGTAACAAAGCGACTAATGATCAATACATTATTAATATTAGTGCACCAGAGGTAGCAGGGGTTACCGGCCTTCAGGGAGGGAAAGTCTATGAGACAGGGATCGACGGAATTGGTTTCCAGGTATCGGATCTCTTACGTAGTAAAAATGGTTCAGTAGTTGTAGGTGAAGCAGGTTCGACGCTTGTACCAATTTCCAAATCTTCGGAAAACAATTATCAATTTCTTACTATCTGGTTAATCAAAACAAAAAACGTTATTGATACATCAGGCAGCGGGGCCAATCCTTCTGTTTCTTTTTCTGTTGGAAATCCGGTGACTAATCCGATCGCTAATGATCGTTTATTATATATATTAACAAAAATAGAATTTAAGAATATAAATTATCGCACCACCTCATGCAATACTTCCACTCCGCAGTCACAGGTCACGCTGAACCGTATCGATAAGAGTAAGTTGATGTCACTTTCCCGTGGGGCAAAAACACCATCCGAAAAGAATATCGTTATGAATATCAACTGTCCAACATCATCGTTAGGCAATACCGTTACCTACTGGTTTAATCCTATTAGCGGAGTGAGTACTTCTGGTGATGGTATAGTAGATAATATGATATCTGGTGCGACAGCGGCAAATAATGTGGGAATTATTTTTAAACTAGC
This sequence comes from Klebsiella sp. K5-306, assembly GCF_051835185.1. NCBI lineage: Bacteria > Pseudomonadati > Pseudomonadota > Gammaproteobacteria > Enterobacterales > Enterobacteriaceae > Klebsiella > Klebsiella sp. K5-306. The sequence continues at coordinate 149,809 of NZ_JAIFJY010000005.1, read as the reverse complement.
CGGGAGCCCAGTTATTTTCTATGATATGGATAAATATAATTATCAAATCTCAAAAAACAGCGATCTGTCAAAGACTATAAACCTGACAGCAGATTACTATCGTGCAAGTGATAGTAGTAGCGATGTTACCCTTGGTAGCGTCAAAGCAATGTTAGAGGTCGTTATCCAGGAAGATTAATTCTCATCCAAAGCTCCCGAAAGGTATTATTATAGAGGAATACTGACGGGAGCTATTGCTCTTCATTAATCCAACATTCCCTACGATTAAAAATAGCCAAGTCAATAACATCTTAATAAATACAAAACATGCTTAACTCGACATTAATACATGAATACATCCATGACATGAATTAATATCATATTTTATAGAAAAATAAATTCATGATTTCACATATGAACATTGCGATTCATATATAATTCACAGCAAATCATGTTGATTATAGCCAATCTACTCCGTATTGTTCTTTCCGGGCGATTACATCGACCCGTAATTTCAACCCATATAATATTTAAGGGAATAAAAGTAATGAAAGAATTAACTGTATTTGAAATGGAAGAGATCTCTGGTGGCTATTCTTGGGATTTTTCTTCCTTAGGCTCTGCGCTTACTTCTATTGCATCAAATGGCGTTGAGGCCGTTGCCAGCGCCTTTTTCGGTGGAGCTATGTACGGAATGATGGGTTCTATCATTGGCGGCGTTAATGGCGGCAATGGTGGTGGTCTGTTAGGTTTTGGTACTCTCGGTATGGCTATAGGCGGAGCCTGGGGGTTGGTAGTAGGTGCAATTGGTGGTGCAATTGCCGGCGTTACGATTGGCTGGGACGCTACTAACGAAATGATCACAGAATTTGTCGAAGGTGCGGCGAACGGTACCTTCAAACTTTGGCGTTAAAATATCGCTAAAAGTCATAGGGTAATAATTAGCCCATTCATATTAAATATGTTTAACAAAGGTCTGATTATTCAGACCTTTTCAGAAAATAAAAGCGATACACATGTCAAAAAATCTCTATCGCAAGGAAGCGATTGAATACAAAAGGCATCACTGGAAAGGGAAAGCCTTGTTACTCGCAGGCTTACCTGCCTGGTTAATTGCGTCATTATCAGCTTTATTTCTCATTGCACTTATCTGCGCATTGATATTTTGCAAATTCACCCAACGTGTAGATGTTAATGGCGAAGTGATTACTCTCCCGCATTCTATTAACGTCTTTGCTCCTCAACAAGGATTTATCGTTAAGCAATTCGTCAAAATTGGTGACGTTGTAGAAAAAAACCAACCACTCTATGAAATTGATGTATCCCGCAACACCACCAGTGGAAATGTGAGTGCAGCACAAATAGAAGCCATCAAGGAGAAAATTGTCAATTCTGAGAAAATCATCAAAAAGTTGATAGAAAACAAAAAACAAACATTAAATGCGCTAAATGAGCAGTTAGAAACCACCACAACTTCCCTGAAGGAAACCAACCGTATGTTGGTAAACGCCCAGGTAGGTCTGAAAAAAATGCACGTAAATCTTTCAAGCTATGATAAATACCTGAGAGACGGACTTATTACTAAAGATCAATATAACTATCAGCATTCGTTGTATTTTCAGCAGCAGAGTACCTATCAGTCTTTGGTTAGCCAAAAGATGCAACTGGAATCGCAAATCACTCAGCTTAACAGTGACAAAATCACTAAAGCAGCAGATTTTGACAACCAAATTTCCAGTCAGTACAACCAATCCAATGATTTTAAAAATCAGCTAGTCGAATCGAATGCCAACGGAAATATTATTATCAAATCCACAAGCACTGGTAGAATAGAATCTTTATCTGCAACACAGGGACAAACAGTTGATAATGGTAGTAGTCTGGCGCAGATAAAACCGACTGGCGACGTTGAGTATTTTCTCATCCTTTGGTTACCAAACAACACCATCCCTTATTTAAAAACAGGGGACACCATCAATATTCGCTACGATGCATTCCCTTCCGATAAATTTGGGCAATTCCCTGGGGAAATTATATCTATATCCTCAATGCCGGCATCTCGCCAGGAGATGTCTGAATATACTAACGTCAGTAACGGTGGTAATCAGCAGCAAGAACTGGCGCTGTATAAAGCAATTGTCAAAATTAAAGACAAACAGTTCGAATATGACGGAAAAAAACTAAGCCTGTCCAACGGGCTTAAAGCACAAGCCGTCGTCTTCCTTGAAGAACGCCCTCTCTATATGTGGATGTTTACCCCGGTTTATAAGATAAAGCAAAGCGTGAGTGGACCGATTCATGACTAATGAACTGTTTGAAAAAATTACGGCCAAAGTTAATTTTTCAATACTTAAAAAGACGCCCGTAATATTGCAATCTGAGGCTGCTGAGTGCGGCATTGCCTGCTTGGCTATGATTTGCGGACATTATGGTCTAGATATTGATTTGTTTAACTTTCGTCAGCGTTTTGGCAGCCCCTCTCAGGGTGTGACGTTAACGTCATTGAGCAAAACGGCGGAACATGCCGGCTTAAAAAGTCGGGCGTTGTCACTCGATCTTGATGAAATCAGGCAATTAAAGCTGCCCTGTGTTATTCATTGGGGAATGAACCACTATGTCGTTCTGACTAAGGTGCGCAAATCGAGCTTTATTGTCCACGATCCGGCGCTGGGTAAACGTATTATTGGCATTCAGGAAATGTCGAATAATTTTACTGGCATCGCGTTAGAGCTATGGCCCGATCAGAACTTCCGGCAGGAGAAAGCCAAATCTCGACTACGTCTGTTAGATCTGATGCGCAATATCGTCGGATTAAAATCAGCGCTGTTGAAAATTTTCGCCTTCTCAGTCGTGGTTGAAGCTATCGGCTTATTGCTGCCGATAGGCATGCAGTTGGTGACTGACCACGTGATCATGGCTCATGATCAGAGCCTGCTATCCGTTATCTGTATCGGTCTGGTCTTCTTCACCCTGTTCCGCACCTTTATCAGCATGCTTCGCGCATGGATCTCGCTGACGCTAAATACGCTGACGAACATCCAATGGAAAACCACGCTGTTCGATCATCTGACGAGCCTGCCGTTATCCTTTTTTGAAAAACGTCATTTAGGGGATATTCAGTCTCGTTTTTCGTCGCTGGATACTATCCGTTCCACCTTCACCAATAGCATTGTTACCGGCATTATCGACTCAATCATGACGATTGGCCTGCTGGTTATGTTAACGCTGTACGGCGGCTGGCTGGTTTGGGTCGTGGTTGGGTTCACCTTATGCTATGCCATCATGCGCTTTGCCACCTACAGCTTCTACCGTCGCGTTGCCGAAGAGCAGGTTATCAAGGGCGCACGCTCCAGCTCGCACTTTATGGAGTCCCTATACGGTATTTCCACCATTAAAGCGCTGAACTTAAAAGAGCGTCGTTCGCAGCACTGGTTAAATATCAACATTGACGCCTGCAATGCCGGTATCAAACAGACTCGCTTCGATATGATGTTTGGCGGTATTAATACTTTTATTACCTCTATCGATCAGGTCGCCGTACTCTGGCTGGGCGCGATCATGGTCATTGATAACAATATGACCCTCGGTATGTTTATGGCTTTTAACGCCTATCGTGGGCAATTCTCCCAGCGCGCATCAAGCTTGATCGACCTGGTCATGCAGCTGCGAATGCTGTCGTTACATAATGAGCGTCTTTCAGAAATTGTATTTAGCGAGCCGGAAAAAGAGCTGCCTGCACGCCGGGTTTTTGCAGAAAATACTGGCGTGAAATTAGAAGTGAAGAATCTCAGCTATCAGTACGATCCGTTCTCACAACCTATTTTTTCTAATTTAAATATTACCGTTGAACCCGGCGAATCCATCGCACTGGTTGGCCCTTCCGGCGTCGGTAAGACCACGCTGCTGAAAGTCATGTGCGGTCTGTTAGCGCCCACCAGCGGTGACGTGATAGCGGATAACCTTGATATTCAAAAAATTGGCATCAATAACTTTCGTCTCGGAACGGCCTGCGTCCTTCAGGAGGATCGCCTTTTCTCAGGCTCGCTTATCGATAATATCAGCGGCTTTGAAGATAATGCCGATATGGACTTTATCGTTGAGTGCGCACGCAGATGTAATATCCATGATGAAATCATGAAAATGCCGATGGGGTACGAAACGATTGTCGGCGAGCTTGGCTTAGGTATCTCAGGTGGACAAAAACAGAGAATTTTAATCGCTCGCGCGCTCTATCGAAAACCCAGCATTCTGTTTATGGATGAAGCCACCAGCCATCTCGACCTGAAAAATGAATCGGTCATTAACCAGTCTATCTCTGGTTTAAGCATTACCCGAATCATTGTTGCCCATCGGCCATCCACCATTGCCTCAGCCGATCGCATCATTGATATGTCACAGCTCCATATGCAGGCACCAGCGTAACCACCAGGAAAAGGAGATCCGTATGCAAGGAACATTTATTGGTTTTAATACCGCATCTATTAAATATGATGACAAATTTTTGGCTTTAATGCTCAAAGTCAAACTGAGTAATCAACTCTGTCAGTCTTATTATCTTCAGGCGCCGATTCTTGCGGATCTCCTGTTAGTTCTGCAGCACAGAATGGCCATCGTCCTGCAGCGCATAAATGCTGAAGGTGAAAGTTATAAGAATGAACTGGTGGCCTTTAATGAACGCCTTATAGAAAATACACCGGCGATCGATATACCTGAAGTACAGCACCCTAATCCGGAAAGACGTATTATGTCGATAACGTTAAAACCCGGCGACACCTGGTCAACGCTCATTCTGGTGCTGCAAAATGAGCAAATTGCTACGCTGCGTATTGATGATATGCAAGTTGAAGCGCTGCTGGTGGGCATTCAGCAGTCTCTTAAACACACGGGAGATAGCGATCTGATTAATTATTTAACTTCCTCGCTGGAAGGCCTGATGCTTTATGCGGTGGATTTAACGAATACCAGCAACGTTGATTATCAGCAGTATCTTCAGGATGAATGGAAGCTCAATCTGTTTTCCCATTATCTCGGCGTGTTGTACTGTTGTGACACGGAGGAAGGGCGAAAAATCATCTCCGGCGCAGTGATTAAAACCAATGCCGCTCATCCATCAGAACAGGAAAATATCGTTGTAATGCGCTTAATTGAGAGAAGCCCAAAGCTGAAAGAAGTGCATACCCAGCGCCAGCCCAGCCAGATTTTTAGCCAAATCATCCCTTCTCAGCCAGGAAGAATGATGACGCTGGAGGAGTGTCTGCGTCCTTTGCATGCGTTCTACCAGCAAACTCAGGCGCAACTCAGCAAGCAATAAAAAGAGATCAAGAGGGTGCCTCAATTTAGGCAAGAGAGGCACCGGTTAAATCAGTTCGGGCACTTATAAACCTGGCCGTTCATTTGGCTATCGGTCGGCACAAAGCTGGACAGCAGATTCTGCGTCGGGCTGCTGACGCCGTAAATGACGTTGCCACCCATCTCTGCGGCCTTGTTACGCAGGGCGTTTGCCGCGCCGCGCATGGAGCCGCCTTCGTCACCATTCTGTCCGGACAGCCAGTTGCTCTGCGTGCCGCTTGCGGTACCTAACAGCTGGCATTCAGAACCTGGTTTATCTTCAACAAAGCGTACGTTCTGGCCACCAGAGGTCAATTCGTTGCTGGAGCTGCAACCTGCTAACAACAATGCTGCGCCGACAATCCCTGCTAAATATTTTACCTGCATGTTATTCCCCACGATCAATGAGCTGGACGCACTGGCCCGGATGTACAACCTTATACTAAAAAGACGACAAAAAGAAAAACCCCCGAGCATTTCTGCCCGAGGGTTTCTTTATATCTAAGGGGTATAGCGCACGATTACATCATGCCGCCCATACCGCCCATGCCACCCATGCCGCCAGCAGCACCTAAGTCAGGCGCGTCGCTTTTCGGCAGGTCGGTGACCATGCACTCGGTGGTGATCATCAGACCAGCAACGGATGCTGCGTACTGCAGAGCAGAACGAGTCACTTTAGTTGGGTCCAGAATACCGAAGTCGATCATGTTGCCATACTCTTCGGTTGCAGCGTTGTAACCGTAGTTACCTTCACCACCTTTCACAGTGTTCGCCACAACAGACGGTTCTTCACCGGCGTTGGACACGATCTGACGCAGCGGAGCTTCCATTGCGCGCAGCGCAACTTTGATACCGACGTTCTGATCTTCGTTCTGAGCGGTCAGGCCAGCCAGTTTAGCGGCAACGCGAACCAGCGCTACACCACCACCGGCAACCACGCCTTCTTCAACCGCAGCACGGGTCGCGTGCAGGGCATCGTCAACGCGTGCTTTCTTCTCTTTCATTTCAACTTCGGTAGCCGCGCCCACTTTGATTACTGCAACGCCGCCTGCCAGTTTAGCCACGCGCTCCTGCAGTTTTTCACGGTCGTAGTCAGAAGTTGCTTCTTCAATCTGCTTACGGATCTGAGCAACGCGGCCCTGGATCGCAGCTTCTTCGCCCACGCCATCGATGATGGTGGTGGTGTCTTTGTTGATAACAACGCGTTTCGCCTGACCCAGATCTTCCAGAGTCGCTTTTTCCAGCTCCATACCGATCTCTTCAGAGATAACGGTACCGCCAGTCAGAGTTGCGATGTCCTGCAGCATAGCTTTACGACGGTCGCCGAAGCCCGGTGCTTTAACCGCAGCAACTTTAACGATGCCGCGCATGGTGTTCACTACCAGGGTCGCCAGCGCTTCGCCTTCTACGTCTTCAGCGATGATAACCAGCGGTTTGCCCGCTTTTGCTACGGCTTCCAGAACTGGCAGCATTTCGCGGATGTTGGAGATTTTTTTGTCAGCCAGCAGGATGAACGGGCTTTCCAGTTCAACAGCGCCGGTTTCCGGCTTGTTGATGAAGTACGGGGACAGGTAGCCGCGGTCAAACTGCATACCTTCAACCACGTCCAGTTCGTCTTCCAGACCAGTACCGTCTTCAACGGTGATCACGCCTTCTTTACCGACTTTGTCCATCGCTTCAGCGATCAGTTTACCTACGGTTTCGTCGGAGTTAGCGGAGATGGTACCAACCTGAGCAATGGCTTTAGAGTCAGAGCACGGTACGGACAGCGCTTTCAGTTCTTCAACAGCGGCTACGACAGCTTTGTCGATACCACGTTTCAGATCCATCGGGTTCATACCCGCAGCAACGGCTTTCAGGCCTTCAGCAATGATAGCCTGAGCCAGTACGGTTGCGGTGGTGGTACCGTCGCCTGCAGCGTCGTTCGCTTTAGAGGCAACTTCTTTAACCATCTGCGCGCCCATGTTTTCGAACTTGTCTTCCAGCTCGATTTCACGCGCTACGGAAACGCCGTCTTTAGTGATGGTCGGCGCACCGAAGGATTTGTCCAGAACCACGTTACGGCCTTTCGGGCCCAGGGTTACTTTAACTGCGTCTGCCAGTACGTTTACGCCGCGCAGCATTTTCACACGAGCGTCGTTACCGAATTTTACGTCTTTAGCTGCCATTTTATCTTTCCCTTAAATTCGTATGTTCAGTGTCGTTCGCGGATTAAGCTTCAACAATTGCCAGAATGTCGCTTTCGGACATGATCAACACTTCTTCATTGTCGATCTTCTCGGATTTCACGCCGTAGCCATCGTTGAAAATTACGATGTCACCAACTTTAACGTCCAGAGGCTGCACGGTTCCGTTTTCCAGGATGCGGCCCTTACCGACAGCGATGATTTCGCCACGAGTTGATTTTGCTGCCGCAGAACCGGTCAGAACGATGCCGCCAGCAGATTTCGTTTCAACTTCTTTACGTTTGACGATCACACGATCATGTAACGGACGAATACTCATTGATAGCTCTCCTTTGAGAAAGTCATTATCAGTTATGGATGACGCCGGTCCGCACACGGTTTTCCGGCTAGTGCCCTGAGAGATGGGGGTGGGGTTTTACCGCTTCAAGGGGAAAAGTAAAAAAAAATTTGTCCTCGTGCTCAGACGCACACAAATTTGCCGCCGTTGCCTGACGTCATAAGCAAAAGCGATTGTGATACCATCCCTTTTTTGCCGGGCGCAGGGTTGAAACATGAGTGGTTTAAAACAGGAGTTGGGGCTTGCCCAAGGAGTGGGGTTACTCTCCACATCATTACTGGGAACCGGCGTCTTCGCCGTTCCGGCGCTGGCCGCATTGGTCGCCGGCGACAACAGCCTGTGGGCCTGGCCGGCGCTGATTTTACTGGTGTTTCCCATCGCTATCGTCTTCGCCACGCTGGGTCGGCACTTTCCCAGCGCCGGCGGCGTGGCCCATTTTGTGGATATGGCTTTTGGACCGCGTCTGGCGCGCGTCACCGGCTGGCTCTTTCTATCGGTGATCCCGGTCGGATTACCCGCGGCCCTGCATATCGCCACCGGCTTCGGTCAGGCGCTTTTTGGCTGGCACGATAGCCAGCTGCTGCTGGCTGAACTGGGCACGCTGGCGATTATCTGGTGGGTCGGCTCTCGCGGAGCCAGCTCCAGCGCCAATCTACAAACGCTGGTTGCCGTACTCATTGTCGCCCTGATCGTTGCTATCTGGTGGCGCGGCGGGATCAACCCCACGCATATCCCCTTCCCGGCGCCCGCTGAAATCGATAGTTCGCAGCTTTTCTCCGCACTTTCGGTGATGTTCTGGTGTTTTGTCGGTCTGGAGGCTTTCGCTCATCTGGCCTCTGAATTTAAGCAACCGGAGCGCGATTTTCCCCGCGCGCTGATGATCGGCTTATTACTGGCGGGTTCGGTCTACTGGGCCTGTACCGTGCTGGTCCTGCACTTTCATGCCTTTGGTGAGGAGATGGCCGCCGCCGCGTCGCTGCCCAATATCGTCGTACGCCTGTTCGGCATTCAGGCGCTGTGGATTGCCTGCGTTATCGGCTATCTCGCCTGCTTCGCCAGCCTCAATATCTATATCCAGAGCTTTGCCCGCCTGGTGTGGTCGCAGGCGCAGCATAAGCCTGAGAGCTATCTGGCCCGCCTGTCGCCGCGCCAAATTCCGCGCAATGCGCTGAACGCGGTACTCGGCTGCTGCGTGATTAGCGCCTTGTGCATTTACGCGCTCAATATCAACCTGGACGCCCTGATCGTCTACGCCAACGGCATTTTTATTATGATCTATCTGCTGTGTATGCTGGCGGGCTGCCGTTTGCTGCATGGGCGTTATCGCGTGTTAGCGGCGTTTGGCAGCCTGCTGTGCCTGCTGCTGCTGGCGATGGTGGGTTGGAAGAGCCTTTACGCGTTTATCATGCTGGCGGTACTGTGGCTGTTTTTACCGAAGCGCAGGCTGGCGGAGGGGTATTCCAGGCCGGAGTAACCGGCCCGGGCAATGCATGTTAGTCGCGGCGATCGTCTTTATGATCGAGACGGTCGCGTTCGTCGTCTTTACGCTGGTATTCGCCTTCAAAGGTATCGCCGCCGCCCGTTCCGGCGCTAAACCCGCCGCCCGGCATTCGGCTAAAGCGCAGATGCGGCATCAGCTTTAAGGTCAGATGTTTCTGCACCGGAGGCAGCAGCAGCAGCAGCCCCAGGAAATCGGTAAAGAATCCCGGCAGAAGCAGCAGCAAACCGGCGATGATCAGCGACACGCTTTTGATCATTTCAGCGGCCGGGCTCTCTCCCGCCGCCATCTTCTGCTGCATCAGCATGAGGTTTTTAAATCCCTGGTTTTTTACCAGCGATATCCCCACGACCGAGCTAAAGATCACCAGAATCAGCGTCAGCAGGACGCCAAGCACGTGGGCGACCTGGATAAAGATCGATATCTCAATGTAAACGTATAAAAAAACGGCAATTAATGGAATCCAACGCACCGGCGTCTCCTTCATTAACAGGCGCCAGCGTCGGCGCCCGTAGTCATAGATATGCTATTCGCATCGAAAAGATGTTGGGCCAAAACGTCACTTTTCAATCGTAAAAAAAGCTTATTTTTTTCAAGAATAGAAAACCGGTGACTCATTTCACAGATTAATAATTCTTATAGGATTCACTACATAATAAGTGATCAGGGTGACTGATATTCGCTATTATCAGCATATGATCGTGGGCACCGGGCCGATTAAGGAAATAATCTGCGGCCAGAAAATGCGCGAGATCCCATAAATTCTGCGTATTTGGTGAATTCATAGGCAGCTTGAAAGAGAAGGTTCACATGTTAAACAACATTCGTATCGAAGAAGATCTGTTGGGCACCAGGGAAGTTCCAGCTGACGCTTACTACGGCGTCCATACTCTGAGAGCGATTGAAAACTTCTACATCAGCAACAACAAAATCAGCGACATTCCTGAATTTGTCCGCGGAATGGTGATGGTGAAGAAGGCCGCTGCGCAGGCTAACAAAGAGCTGCAAACTATCCCTAAAAGCATCGCCAACGCCATTATTGCCGCCTGCGATGAGGTGTTGAATAACGGCAAGTGCATGGACCAGTTCCCGGTTGATGTGTTCCAGGGCGGGGCAGGCACCTCCGTTAACATGAACACCAACGAAGTCCTGGCGAACATCGGCCTTGAGCTGATGGGCCATCAGAAAGGCGAATATCAGTATCTCAACCCCAACGACCACGTTAACAAATGTCAGTCCACTAACGATGCTTACCCGACCGGTTTCCGCATCGCGGTCTACGCCTCCATTCTCAAACTGATCGATGCAATCAACCAGCTTGGCGAAGGTTTCCAGCAAAAGGCCGTTGAGTTCCAGGACATTCTGAAAATGGGTCGTACCCAGCTGCAGGACGCGGTGCCGATGACCCTGGGGCAGGAGTTCCACGCGTTTAACGTTCTGCTTAACGAAGAGACCAAATGCATTCTGCGCACCGCTGAGCTGCTGCTGGAGGTAAACCTCGGCGCGACCGCTATCGGCACCCGCCTGAATACCCCGGATGGTTATCAGCAGCTGGCAGTTCAAAAACTGGCGGAAGTCAGCAACCTGCCGGTTGTGCCAGCCGAAGACCTGATCGAAGCCACCTCCGACTGCGGCGCCTACGTGATGGTCCACAGCTCTCTGAAGCGGCTGGCGGTTAAACTGTCCAAAATCTGTAACGACCTGCGCCTGCTCTCTTCCGGCCCGCGCGCCGGCCTGAACGAAATTAACCTGCCCGAACTGCAGGCGGGCTCCTCTATCATGCCAGCCAAGGTAAACCCGGTGGTCCCTGAGGTCGTCAATCAGGTGTGCTTCAAAGTGATTGGTAACGATACAACCGTCACCATGGCTTCCGAAGCGGGGCAGCTGCAGCTGAACGTGATGGAGCCGGTGATTGGCCAGGCAATGTTTGAATCTATCCATATTCTGACTAACGCCTGCTACAACCTGCTGGAAAAATGCGTGAGCGGCATCACCGCCAACAAAGCGGTATGCGAAAGCTACGTCTACAACTCCATTGGCATCGTCACCTACCTCAACCCGTATATCGGCCACCACAATGGCGATATCGTCGGCAAGATTTGCGCCGAAACGGGCAAGAGCGTCAGAGACGTGGTGCTTGAGCGCGGGCTGCTGACCGCAGCGGAGCTGGACGATATCTTCTCCGCGCAAAACCTGATGCATCCGGCCTATAAAGCGAAGCGGTATACTGATGAAAGCGAACAGTAAAGTTTCAGGTTAAACTAATCACGGGCATGTCAGCGATGACATGCCTTTTTTGTTCTTATTGATCTACTAAATTACAACAATCCAATATCAACTTGTTAATAAAACAAGGAAGGCATATATGTTTGGTGCAGAACTCGTTATTGTCCTGCTGGCTATTTATCTGGGAGCCAGACTCGGGGGTATCGGCATCGGTTTCGCCGGTGGCCTGGGCGTCCTCGTCCTGACCCTCTTTTTTCAAATTAAACCCGGCGCGATCCCCTTCGACGTCATCGAAATCATTATGGCGGTTATCGCCGCTATCGCCGCCATGCAGGTCGCCGGAGGGATGGACTACCTGGTCAGTCTCGCCGAACGTATGCTGCGACGTCACCCCAAATACATCACCTTTCTCGCCCCGCTGGTCACCTGGTTTATGACCATACTGGCCGGAACGGGGCATACTGCATTCTCCACCCTGCCGGTTATTACCGAAGTGGCTAAAGAGCAGGGTATTCGCCCCTCGCGCCCTCTTTCCATCGCCGTGGTGGCCTCACAGATTGCGATCACCGCCTCGCCGATTTCCGCTGCGGTGGTCTTTTTTGCCGGCATCCTTGAACCGCTGGGCGTCAGCTACCTGACTCTGCTGGCAATCTGTATTCCGGTTACCCTGATTGCCGTGATGCTCACCGCCATCGTCTGTAACTTCCTCGGCTGTGAGCTAAAAGACGATCCGATTTATCAGGAGCGGCTGGCGAAAGGGGAAGTCAAGCTGCGCGGCAGCCAGGTTTTCGAGCTTAAGCCGCACGCCAGACGCTCTGTGCTGCTGTTCCTGATTGGTATCGTCGCGGTAATGTTTTACGCCACCGCCATCAGCGACACCGTCGGCCTGATTGAAGATCCGGTTTTGCCGCGCAACGAAGCGATCGTGGTATTTATGCTGACTATCGCGACATTGATCAGCATCACCTGCAAAATCGACACCGGTGAAGTACTCAACGCCAGCACGTTTAAATCCGGCATGAGCGCCTGCGTTTGCGTTCTCGGCGTCGCATGGCTGGGGGATACTTTCGTTAAAGCCCACATCAGCGATATCCAGACGGTAGCAGGCGACCTGCTGCACAACTATCCGTGGCTGCTGGCGGTCGTGCTATTCTTCGCCGCAACCCTGCTCTATTCCCAGGCAGCCACCACCAAGGCGCTGATGCCCGCCGCGCTGATGCTGGGCGTAAGCCCTCTCACCGCCATCGCCTCATTTGCCGCCGTCTCTGCGCTGTTCGTTCTGCCAACCTACCCAACTCTGCTAGCGGCGGTCGAAATGGATGACACCGGCTCCACCCGCATCGGTAAATACGTCTTCAACCACGCCTTCCTGATCCCCGGCGTCATCGCCATTACGCTATGCGTGATCCTCGGGTTTATTTTTGGCGGCATCATGCTGTAAATCTCTTCAAATTCGGGCCAGATCCTGGCCCGTTTCGTTAATCCTCCCTATCTTGCGTGCTATAGTGCCTCTTTTCGCTGATACGAGGTTCACGATGACTACGCCTGATGCTGTTGTTGTACTCTGTACCGCGCCGGATGAAGCGACCGCCCAGGACCTGGCGGCCAAAGCATTGGCGGAAAAACTTGCCGCCTGCGCCACGCTCCTGCCGGGAGCGACGTCGCTCTATTACTGGGAAGGAAAACTGGAGCAGGAGTATGAAGTGCAAATGCTGCTGAAAACCGACCTTGCCCATCAGCAGGCGCTGCTGGACTGTCTGAAGTCCCATCACCCGTATCAAACCCCTGAACTTTTGGTTCTGCCCGTTATTCACGGAGACAATGATTACCTCTCATGGCTCAACGCATCATTACGCTGATCCTGCTGCTTTGCAGCACATCGGCCATTGCCGGCCTGTTCGACGCCCCCGGTCGTTCGAACTTTGTTCCTGCTGACCAGGCTTTTGCCTTCGATTTTCAGCAGAATCAACACGATCTCAATCTGACCTGGCAAATCAAGGAGGGTTACTATCTTTACCGCAAACAGATTAAGCTGACCTCCGCCGATGCGACGTTTATCGAACCCTCGCTGCCGTCAGGCGAATGGCATGAGGACGAGTTTTACGGTAAAAGTGAAATTTACCGCCAGCGCCTGACCGTCCCGGTCACTCTGACGCACGCCGCCGCTGGCGCAACCCTTACCGTCACCTGGCAGGGCTGCGCGGATGCGGGTTTTTGCTATCCGCCAGAAACCAAAATCGTGCCGCTTGGCAAAGCGCTGGCGCGCTCCAGTAACGATGCGCACGCCGGGCAACCCAGGCTGAACCCGCCGCTGCCGCTGGAAACGCGCCCGGCGCTGCCGGTCGAGTCGCCGTCCGACCTTCCTTCTCCCGTCGCGGACAACCACAGCGCCGATCTCCCCTTTAGCGCGCTTTGGGCGCTATTAATTGGTATCGGCATCGCCTTTACCCCCTGCGTTCTGCCGATGTATCCGCTGATTTCCGGCATCGTGCTGGGCGGTCAAAAACGCCTCTCCACCGCCCGCGCGCTGCTGCTGGCCTTTATCTACGTTCAGGGAATGGCGTTAACCTACACCGCGCTGGGTCTGGTCGTCGCCGCTGCGGGCCTGCAGTTCCAGGCAGCGCTGCAGCACCCTTATGTGCTGATCGGCCTGTCGGTCGTGTTTATCCTGCTGGCGCTGTCGATGTTTGGTCTGTTTACGCTCCAGCTGCCTTCATCGCTGCAAACGCGTCTGACGCTGATGAGCAATAAACGCCAGGGCGGTTCACCCGGCGGCGTATTCGCCATGGGGGCGATTGCCGGATTAATCTGCTCGCCCTGCACCACCGCGCCGCTGAGCGCCATTCTGCTCTATATCGCCCAGAGCGGTAATCTGTGGCTGGGCGGTGGAACCCTGTACCTCTACGCGCTCGGAATGGGGCTGCCGCTGATCCTGGTGACCGTATTTGGCAACCGCCTGCTGCCGAAAAGCGGCCCGTGGATGGCTCACGTGAAAACCGCCTTTGGCTTCGTGATCCTCGCGCTGCCGGTATTTTTACTGGAACGCATCCTGGGAGACCTGTGGGGCCTGCGGCTTTGGTCGCTGCTTGGCGTCGCCTTTTTTAGCTGGGCGTTTATCACCTCGCTGGGCGGCACGCGCCCCTGGCTGCGTCTCGTACAAATCGCCATGCTCGGCGCCGCGCTGGTCAGCGCCCGTCCGCTGCAGGACTGGGCTTTCGATGCACCGGTCGTGCAACGGCAATCCCATCTCCAGTTTACCCGTATCCATAGCGTCGATGAGCTCAATCAGGCGCTGGCGCAGGCGAAAGGCAAACCGGTGATGCTCGATCTTTACGCCGACTGGTGCGTGGCCTGCAAAGAGTTCGAGAAATACACCTTTACCTCACCTGAGGTTCAACAGGCCCTGAAAGAGACCGTTCTGCTACAAGTGGATGTCACGAAAAATAGCGCACAAGACGCGGCGCTGCTGAAGCACCTCAGGGTGCTTGGCCTCCCCACGATTCTGTTCTTCAACGAACAGGGCGAGGAGCAGCCCGCGCAGCGTGTCACCGGGTTTATGGATGCCGCGGCATTCAGCGCCCATTTGCGCGATCGATAACCGTGAGCGACACTTTAGGAGGGAAAATGGAGGAGAAGACCGTGCAACGTGAAGAAGTCTTGAGTGAAGCCATCCAAATCCTCGAAATCGAGGGTATCGCTAACACCACGCTGGAAATGGTCGCCGAGCGCGTGGCTTACCCGCTCAATGACCTCAAACGTTTCTGGCCCGATCGCGAGGCGCTGCTGTATGACGCGCTTCGCCATCTTAGCCATCAGGTCGATGCCTGGCGCCGTCAGCTTTTACTCGACGAGTCGCTAAGCGCAGAGCAGAAACTGCTGGCCCGCTACGCCGCGCTGACCACCTGCGTTAGCAACCATCGTTATCCCGGCTGCCTGTTTATCGCCGCCTGTACTTTTTACCCGGACGCTCAGCACCCGATCCATCAGTTGGCCGAGCAGCAGAAGCAGGCTTCTCTGGCCTATACTCACGAACTGCTTAGCCAGCTGGAGGTTGACGATCCGGCGATGGTCGCGAAGCAGATGGAGCTGATCATCGAAGGTTGCCTGAGCCGCCTGCTGATCAAACGTAGCCAGACTGACGTCGATACCGCACGTCGCCTGGCAGAAGATATTTTGCGTTTTGCCCAGTGCCGGATGGGCGGTGCGCTGACCTGATTCCGATATCTTAACCGATTCATCGCGCATATAATTCCCCACTCATCGATATGCTGACAGGGTTTGATATGCGCTCTCTTCTTTGGGCTGCCATTATGGGGCTGTGTTCGACACCGCTTCTGGCAGCCTCTCCGCAAGGTTTCTCTTTCGCGCATAAAGACTGGGAGCTCGCCTGCGACAACACCGGCACCTGCCGGGCCGCAGGCTATGGCGTCACCATGGGCGAAGTCAGTGTTCTGCTGACCCGCAATGCGGGCGCGGCGCAGCACGTCGTCGCCGTTGCGACCTTCGCGCAAACCGAACGCGATATTCCGCCCGACGCCACGGTCACTCTGTTCATCGACGATCGCGACAACGGCGCCCTCGAAGCCGTCGACGAGAGCCATTTTCGCTTTGATGATAGCCAGACGTCGGCCCTGATTCAGGCCCTGGAGCATAACGGCAAAATTGAGCTGGCGATTAACGGCGAGCGCAAGGTGCTTTCCAGCGCAGGCAGCAGCGCCGCATTTCTGAAAATGGATGAGTTCCAGCAGCGCCTGGGCACCGCCGATGCGCTGATGCGTCAAGGAGATGCCGGCGATGACAACGTTTTGCCGGCGGCGCCCGCGCCGGAAATCATCGCCGCGCCGGTCATTAACAATGCCGCTGCCGCGACGCTGACGGCAAAACAGCGGCAGAAGCTTCTTCCGCAGCTAACCCCCGTGCTTAACAGCCATTGCGACGACTGGCAAAACGCCGACATCCCGGCCTCCGAGCGTCAGCTCACCGCCACCCCGCTGGATAAAAACCACACCTTGATTCAGGCCCTTTGCTGGCGCGCGGCCTACAACGACGGCTACGCCATATGGGTGGTCGACAAAGCATTTATGACTCAGCCTCAGCTGATCGCTACCGACGCCTCCAGCTATGGCGATGGCGTGCTTACCTTTTTCAACAAGGGCCGCGGTATTGCCGACTGCATCAGCGGAGAAGAGCGCGTGTGGGACGGCCGGACCTTTGTTCAGAGCCTGAAATACACCACCGGCGACTGCCGGGAAATCGCCCCCGGCGGCGCATGGATGTTGCCCACTTTCGTCAGTCAGGTTATCCCCAGGCAGCAAAAAGAAGCCGATAATAATGCGCTGAAAGCGCTGTATAACGCCGTGTTAAAAGAGCAGAAGGTCAACCCTGAACTGGATCTGAATAAGATCGCCGAACAGTTTCCCCTCAGCGGCAAGGTCAGCCATTTTACGCTGACCTACGCGGACGACTCTCTGGTCTCGACGAGCAAACCTTCCGCCGATATCAGCGATGATGAGTGGCAGGCGTTTCTCCAGTCTGATATCAGCGCCGACTCCGAAAACGGCAAAGTCAGCTTCACCCTGGTGGATCTCGACGGTGACGGCAGACGCGATTTAATTATCGATAGCTACGTCGGCGGCACCGGACTCTTTAGCTATACCGGAGTCTTAAAACGCAACGACGACGCTTTCGAAACGGTCAACAGCGACGATAGCGGCAACGGCGATGATTTTGACGCAGGGGTTCCCGGCGCGCTTTTTTCCCTTAACGGCCGCGGCGCCAACCAGTGGAGCCAGTGGGTACGCATTAATGGCCAGGTTTATGCCCTCTGGTACAACGGTCAGTTTGGCGAAGATAATCTCTATTTATTGCGCCCGTTTGCCCCCTCGGGCAGTAGCGCGCCCGCGGTGACGATCCGCTATCGCTACACTCTCAATGACATCCGCTCGCCGGAAAAAGGCCAGCCGCTGACGCCCGCGTTAAGCGACGGGGAAAAAACGGATCTGCTGAAGTCGCTGGAGGTGATGCAGAGCAGCCTGCTTAAGGATAAGCCGCAGAGCGACGGCGAAGCCCCAATCTGCCCTATTCCTCCGGGCACGTCGGCCGACGATGCGGAAAGTTACTATAGCGGCGTGGCGTCTAACTATATTTATGAAACCGTCGCCTATATTCCGGTCTGGCTGAATGATAAATGTTTTATCGGCACCATCTTTAGCCACCACGGCGCATACCGTCACGGCGTCGACGCGGAAATTACCATCAGCTCGCCGCGCGATGACGAAGACGTCGTCGGCGACTACGCGATCTCCGGACTTCGCCACGCGATCTCAGTGACCAGCGGCTGGAAGAACCGCGAAGGCGATAACGGCATGATGTAATTTCCCGCAGAATAGCGCGCTCAGACGCAGAATTGCCGCAAAGTTAAGCAACCGGTAGATAAATCGAGAAATTTGATTGACGGAGCGTACGGATTACGGTTTAATGCGCCCCGTTGCCCGGATAGCTCAGTCGGTAGAGCAGGGGATTGAAAATCCCCGTGTCCTTGGTTCGATTCCGAGTCCGGGCACCACTATTCAGAGAACCCAGCCTATGGCTGGGTTTTTGCTTTTCCGCGAGCGGACTCTCCATCGAACTCCGTTCGATTATTCGCCGCACGGCGGCTCACCCCTTCGGGGCCAGCGCGACAAGCGCGCTGTTCAACGCCTCTGGCGTTAGTCCGAGTCCGGGCACCACTATTCAGAGAACCCAGCCTATGGCTGGGTTTTTGCTTTTCCGCGAGCGGACTCTCCATCGAACTCCGTTCGATTATTCGCCGCACGGCGGCTCACCCCTTCGGGGCCAGCGCGACAAGCGCGCTGTTCAACGCCTGCGGCGTTAGTCCGAGTCCGGGCACCACTATTTAAAGAACCTGCCCACAAGGCCAGTTTTTGCTTTTCTGCTTTCAGTTAAATATCGTCTTCCCTAGCTGATACCCCGCCTCAAGATGCGCTTTCGCCGTTTCCAGCTCCGGTAACAGCAGCAGCTGCGAACTGGCCACCGTCGCCCCGCAGTAATCAAAAATGCCGTGGGCGATCTGCGCATGAAAAGCAGCGGTAAACCCATGCTTATCATACGTTTTCTGATTGGCTGCGCCTAACGCAACCAGGTGCACTCGCAGGCGCCCGAGCTTCTTCACCACCTCGCCCCCGGCGGTTTCCTCATAGGCCCAGCCGTTGGCAAACACGCGGTCGATCCAGCCCTTCAGCAGCGCAGGCATCGACCACCAGTAAACGGGAAAGACCAGCACCAGCGCGTCGGCTCGATCGAGTCTGGCCTGCTCAGCAATCACATCGGGCGGCGTGGCGCCGGTTTGCAGAAATGCGGCGATATCCGGCTCAGTAAACACCGGGTTAAAGCCTTCCTGCGTTAAATCTGCTATTTCAGCAGTGTGCTGCTGGCCGGATTCGGCAATCCCTTGCGCAATAGCCGTCGCTACGCTGTGAGTCAGAGAAGTATTAAGAGGATGAGAAACCACGATTAATGCATGCATGACGGATACCCCAGTTGCGCGATAACGATATTGGACGTAGTCTAATATACTAACAGTAACCTACTCATGGTAACTTACCTTTGGTATATTAGCATGTCAACGGGAGAATCCTTTTATGTCTCAACCCCTCGTACGGCAGCGTTTAACGCGAGAAGAGCGGCGCACGCAGCTGATGGACGTCGCCTGGCATATTATTCGCGAGGAAGGAACCGACGCCCTGACGCTGGGCTATCTGGCGACCCAGGCGGGGGTGACTAAACCGGTGGTTTACGATCATTTTGACAGCCGTTCGGGACTTTTCGCGGCGCTGTATGCGGAATACGACCAGCGCCAGAGCGTAAAGATGGATGAAATTCTGCGCAACACCGAACCCAGGGCGGAGACACTGGCTTCGGCGATCGCTAATGCCTACATTGAGTGCGTCCTGCTCCAGGGCCGCGAAATGCCCAGCGTGATGGCCGCGCTGGCCGGGACGCCTGAGCTGGAGAAAATCAAGCAGGAGTGCATAACCGCATTTACCGCGAAATGCCGGCAATATTTTTCGCCGCTTTGCGAGAGTGAAAACCTCAGCGAAGCAGCCATTCTCGCCATGCTTGGATCCGCCGACGGGCTATCGGCTGCGGTAGTAAACGGCGTCATCACGGAGCAGCAGGCGAAAGATGAGCTATTTCAGGTGATTATGTCGATGCTGCAGCGCTGCTGCCGTGGCGAAGAAGCGCTACCCGGTAGCGGCTAGCGCTTTATATGGCCGACAAAACTTATCAGATCATCTGATGATGAGTTTTCCGTGGGCGCCTTTAATTATCAGCCGCCCGCTTTCTTAATCGCCGCATCCAGCGAGGCTTTATCCGCCAGCCCAGGGAATACGGTGATCGTCGCCTCCGTGGCGCCGGTCGTCGGCATTACGATAACGCCGGGCGTACCGCTTAAACCGATCTCCTGCGCCAGCTGGTTGGTACTTTCCAGTACCGACTCAACGTCCGCCGCTTTCTTCGCATCGAAATTGACCTTCTTCGCCTGCTGCTGCACGTCAGCGGCGGTTAGCTTGCCTTCGTTATGCCCGGTGGAATAGATGCCGTTATGGTAGGTCAAATAGGCCTCTGCGCCCTTCTGCTGATAAATCTGCAGCCCGGTTTTCGCCGCCTCCAGCGAGGTTTCCCAACGGCTGCCAAAAATTGGCCACTCTTTGAAAGCAAAGCGGGTCTGCGGGTTCTCTTTAATAACCTGCTCCATGACCGGAGCCAGACGGCTGCAGTAAACGCATTGATAATCAAAGAATTCAATAACGGTCACTTTGCCCTCTTTCGGGCCATAGGTTGGGGTGTTTTTATCCTGCGTCAGCGCAGCCGCGTTCTTCAGTACCGCCTGCGTCGCGGCGCTGGCCTGCTGCTGTTCCTGAATTTGCTGCAGCTTCTGGCTGGCCTGCAGCAGCACTTCCGGATGCGCGACTAAATAGTCCGCGGCAATTTTGCCGATACGGGCTTCCTGTTCGGGCGTGAAGGTGGGTGCATCAGCGGCAGTTGCCATCACCGGAAGCAGTGCGGCGCCAATAAAGGCGAGTGTCAGTAAATTCTTATGGCCGGGCATGTGGGTAGTCCTTGCGATGGGTGAACGGCAGGTGTGTCTTTACGAACAAAATATCATCCTTTGCCCGCGAATCATCCCCGGACGAGGCAATGATTAGTAACTATATTTTTCAATAACTCAATGCGCCCTCGCGATTTAGCGGGTGGTCAACGCGCGTGAACGGGAGTACGCTTCGCCCCCTGCTTTTCCCCCCAGGGCCTCTTTTTAGTTAGATGAGTTAGGTATGAATGAGTTTTTCAGTCAGTGGGACGTAGCGGTTATCCTGCTGCAAATTATCGCTATCGACCTGTTATTAGGTGGCGACAACGCGGTGGTGATCGCAATGGCCTGCCGTAAGCTGCCGCCGCATCAGCGGACCAAAGCGATTATTATCGGCACCTTTGGTGCGATAGCGGCGCGCGTGCTGCTGCTGGCCGTGGCTATTTATTTGCTCTCATTGCCGTGGTTGAAAGTGGTTGGCGCTCTGATGCTGTTGTGGATCGGTATCAAGCTGGTCACCAATCAGGAAGAAGAGAATGAAATCAGCAGCTCCAGCAGCCTGTGGCGTACTGCGGTCACCATTACCGTTGCCGATGTCATTATGTCGCTGGACAACGTACTGGCCGTCGCCGCCGCCGGAAAAGGCCATCTGCTGCTGGTCGCGCTGGGGGTGCTGATCAGCATCCCGATTATTGTCGCGGGCAGTAAACTGGTGTTGGCGATCCTTAACCGCTTCCCGTCGGTGGTGATGCTGGGCGGCGCGCTTATCGGCTGGATAGCCGGCTCAATGATGGTGAGCGATGTCACCATCGTTCATCTGTTCCCCAACGCGCCAGCCGCCCTTCCGTTGATCGGCGGTGCCATTGGCGCTGCCCTGGTGCTGCTGGAAGGGCTGCGCAGGAACCGCAGCAGGCCTTCTGCCGAATAGGGTTATCCACGTTCTGTCGCCGTCGATCCCGACGGCGTCAAGTTTGCGCCACTTTTCCGCCACATCCGTCCTCATTTGCCCTACGCTTAATAAAGACACCTGTTCCAGGGATCTGTAACCGTAATATTGCGCATAAATGAGATAACATCATGGAATTAAAGGATTATTATGCCATTTTAGGGGTTCAGCCAACGGACGATCTGAAAACCATTAAGACCGCCTATCGCCGTCTGGCACGCAAATATCACCCCGATGTCAGTAAAGAAAACGATGCCGAAGCCAGGTTCAAAGATCTCGCCGAAGCCTGGGAAGTGCTTAAAGATGACCAGCGCCGCGCTGAATACGACCAACTGTGGCAGCACCGCAACGATCCGCACTTTGGCCGTCAGCAACAACACTCCCACGAGCAGAGCTACAGCCAGCAGGACTTTGACGACATCTTCTCCTCCATGTTTGGCCAGCAGGCGCATCATAGCCGCCGCCAGCAGGGCGTGCGCGGCCATGATTTAGAGATAGAAGTCGCGGTTTTCCTTGAAGAGACTTTAGCCGAGCAGACGCGCACTATCAGCTATAAGCTGCCGGTGTATAACGTCTTTGGCATGGTTGAAAGCGAAACGCCGAAAACCCTGAACGTAAAAATTCCCGCAGGCGTCGTCGACGGCCAGCGCATCCGCCTGAAAGGCCAGGGCACCCCCGGCGAGAATGGCGGCCCGAACGGCGACCTGTGGCTGGTGATACATATCGCCCCGCATCCGCTGTTTGATATCGTCGGACATAACCTTGAAATTGTCCTGCCGCTGGCACCATGGGAAGCGGCATTAGGCACCAAAGTCACTATCCCGACGCTCAAAGAGAGCATTCTGTTGACCATCCCGCCGGGCAGCCAGGCCGGACAGCGCCTGCGCGTCAAGGGCAAAGGGCTGGCCAGCAAAACCACCACTGGCGATCTGTACGCCGTGATTAAAATCGTTATGCCGCCAAAATCGGATGAGAAGAGCCGCGAGCTCTGGCAGCAGCTGGCCGATGCGCAATCCAGCTTCGAGCCGCGTAAGACATGGGGGAAAGCCTGATGGCTAAGATAACAGTGACGTTTACGATTACCGAATTTTGTCTCCACACCGGCCTTTCCGAGGAGGAGCTGAACGAAATTGTCGGCCTCGGCATGATCGAGCCGCGCCAGCCGCAGCGGGAAAAGTGGCTGTTTGACGATAGTGCGGTGACAATTGTTCACCGCGCCGTACGCTTACGCAAAGAGCTGGAGCTGGACTGGCCGGGGATCGCCGTCGCCTTGACGCTGCTTGACGAGAACGCGCGCCTGAGCCGTGAAAATCAAATTCTGCAGCAGCGGCTGGCGCGCTTTCTGACGCATGGTTAAACCCCATCCGCAGACGGTGGTAAATCCGTAGCCCGGTTAAGCGCAGCGCCACACGGAAGATAATCTGAAGCGACATTGCGCGCTGTTCCCCGGAGGCGGCGCTTGACGCGCCTTGTCCGGGCTACGTGTACGCTGATGGCGGTAAACCCGTAGCCCGGCTAAGCGCAGCGCGAGCCGGGAGAAAAACGCAAAGCCACCTCCAGGCCGGATAAGGCGCTAGCCGTCATCCGACACAATACCTGATTAGCCATGCACCCACGCCGGCAGCCAGTCGCCGTGGCTGTCGAT
Organism: Klebsiella sp. K5-306; assembly: GCF_051835185.1. NCBI lineage: Bacteria > Pseudomonadati > Pseudomonadota > Gammaproteobacteria > Enterobacterales > Enterobacteriaceae > Klebsiella > Klebsiella sp. K5-306. The sequence continues at coordinate 126,573 of NZ_JAIFJY010000005.1, read as the reverse complement.
CAGATCGTCCACCAGCGCATAGATCTCCTCAATGCCCAGCACCGCCGCCGTATGCGGGTCCATCATCGTCGCATAGTAGATATAGTCGCGATTTTCCGTGAGTATCGCCTCCGTCAGCAGGGTCTGAACGTTGATATTGGTTTGCATCATTGCCGCCAGATGGGCAGGCAGCTTGCCCGCTTTGGTCGGTTGAATGCCGTTAGCGTCCACCAGACAGGCCACCTCCACGCAGCAGCCCTGCGGCAGGTTATCGATAAGATTATCGTTACGCACGTTACCGTAGATCACGCTCGGCTCGCCTGTCCAGATGGCGTTCATAATGGTGCTGGCGTACTCGCGCGAGGGTTTGACCTCAATGCGCTCGCTGGTTTTATACCGCTCCAGCTCTTTGTGCCAGTTCGCCACCTGCTCTACGCAGCGTTTCGGATACTCATCCAGCGGCACCTGATAGCGCGCAATCAGATCCTCACGCCCCGGCTTGATAAACCAGGGAGTGTATTCCGCGAAGTGCTCGGACGACTCCGTGACAAAATAGCCCAGCTTTTTAAACATCTCATAGCGGACGATGTTCTGACAGCGCGAATCTTCGCGATGCTTCGGCGCGCGTCCTTCGGCAAATGCCTGCAGCATCTCCGGGTAAATACTGACATAGCTGCCGTCGCTGAGCTTTTTCTCCAGCGACAGGTAAAAGGCCATATGATTGATACCGGCGCAGCGGTAGCGTAAATCCGCCGGGTCGAGATCCAGATCGTGGGCCAGTTCCTCCGCCGTCCCCTGCACCGAATGACACAGTCCGACCTGCTTAATATGCGGATAGCGGGCGTACATCGCCCAGGTATTCATCGCCATCGGATTGACGTAGTTAAGCATAGTGGCATTCGGGCAAACTTCGGTCATATCGTCGCAGATGCGCCACAGGTGCGGAATGGTGCGCAGCGCGCGCATAATTCCGCCCGGGCCAAGCGTATCGGCAATAGTTTGCTCCACGCCATGCAGCTTACAGACTTCAAAATCGGTGACCGTACAGGGCTGATAGCCGCCAATCTGGAAGGCCACCACCACAAAATCCGCGTCCTGCAGCGCCGCTTTCTGGTCGCGATGGCAGCTGATTTCCCCCTCCGCGCCCAGAGAATCCATCAGTTTGCGCACCACAATATGCGACTCCTCCAGACGAGTCGCATCGATATCCATCAGGGCGATATGCGCGGACTTTAGCGCCGGGCGCTGAAACACATCGCCGAGTATATTTTTGACGAATACCGTCGAACCGGCGCCGATAAAGGTAATTTTGGGGGCAGACATAGGGTGCTCTCCGTAGGGTTAGTGAACGTTAACAGAGTGGCATGCCGGACTACCGGCGGGCTGCCCTCTTCCCGCCGGAGCATTCCCGAAAACTCAGATCGGCTACCGGCAAGCATGAAAACTGATTTTTCGGGAATAAATGGGCGAAAAAGAAGAGAAAACGGGCCTTTAATTCGACTAAGATAAGCGCTGACTGGCGTCAAAAATCGGCAAGAATGATGATTCAGGAATTTACATCATGATCGATAAACCCCGCGCAGCGCATCCCGCCGACGCGTATATGAGCAGCAGCGACGATCGACTGCCCCGCAGCCCGCTGGCGCTCTACTCTGAATACCAGCGGATGGATATCGAGCTGCGTACTCCTTATGCCATGACCGCCAGCCACTGGCACGGTCAGGTGGAGGTGAACGTCCCCTTCGACGGCGATGTCGAGTATCTGATCAACGATGAAGCGGTACGTATCGAGCAGGGCTATATCACCCTGTTCTGGGCCTGTACGCCCCATCGCCTTACCCGACCAGGGGCCTGCAGGCAGATGGCTATCTTCAACCTGCCGATGCATCTGTTTTTATCCTGGCCGCTGGATCGGGAGCTTATTAACCACGTCACCCACGGTATGGTGGTGAAATCGCTGGCTGCCCAGCAGCTCAGCGTATTTGAAGTCCAGCGCTGGCAGCAGGAGCTGAACAGCGATAATGAGCAAATCCGCCAGTTAGCGATCGATGAAATCGCTCTGATGCTCAAGCGCCTGAGCCTCTCCGGCTGGCAGCCGATTCTGGTGAACAAGACTTCACGCACGCATAAGAACAGCGTTTCGCGCCACGCCCAGTTTTACGTCAGCCAGATGCTGGAATATATTGCCATCCACTACGATCGGGCGCTCACCGTCAACGATGTCGCCGAGCATGTGAAGCTGAATGCCAACTACGCGATGGGGATTTTTCAGCGGGTGATGCAGCAAACCATGAAGCAGTACATTACCGCGATGCGCATTAATCACGTTCGGGCGCTGCTCAGCGACACCGATAAGACCATCCTCGATATCGCCCTGACCGCCGGTTTCGGCTCCAGCAGCCGCTTTTACAGCACTTTTAATAAATATGTCGGCATGCCGCCGCAGCAGTATCGCAGGCTGAGCCAGCAGCGTCGCCATAATCTGGCGCCCGCCGGGGCATAAAAAAATGCCGCCGGGGAAGCCCACGGCGGCATTGATTAACAGCAAAACGGTTTAGTCGTTGATGCGCGGATGCTGCTGCACCAGACGAGAACGTTTTTCCTGCAGATCGGCGATCTCCTGATCGATATCTTCGATTTTATGCTCGATGTTATCGTAGTGCTCGCCGAGAATTTCTTTCGCTTCCTGAATATCCGAAGCCGCTGGCGTCGCCCCTTTCAGCGGACGATTGGCGGTCTCTTTCATCGACAGGCCGGTAATCAGACCGATAACTGCAATTACCATCAGATAGTAAGCCGGCATCATCAGGTTCTGCGTGCTTTCTACCAGCCACGCCGCCAGGGTTGGCGTCAGACCGGCAATCAGCACCGAGATGTTGAAGGCGCTGGCCAGGGCGCTAAAACGAATGTGGGTCGGGAACATCGCCGGCAGCGACGAAGCCATCACCCCGATAAAGCAGTTCAGCACAACCGCCAGCACCAGCAGACCGGCGAAAATCAGGCCGAGAACGTTACTGTTAATCATGATGAATGCCGGAATCGACAGCGCGAACAGCGCCACGCTACCAATCAGAATGAACGGGCGACGGCCAAAACGGTCGCTGAGCATACCGATAACCGGCTGAACGAACAGCATCCCGACCATGATGGCGATGATGATCAGCACCCCGTGGTCTTCTGAATAGTGCAGGTTATGCGACAGGTAGCTCGGCATGTAGGTCAGCAGCATGTAGTAGGTCACGTTGGTGGAAATCACCAGACCGATACAGGTCAGCAGGCTACGCCAGTGTTTAGTGGCAATCTCTTTAAAGGAGACTTTCGGCCCGTCCTGTAGGCCCTCGCGGTCGCCCTGCTCCATTTTATCAACGTGCTGCTGGAACGCCGGCGTCTCTTCCAGCGCATGGCGCAGATAAAGACCAATAATGCCTAACGGCAGCGCGAGGAAGAACGGAATACGCCAGCCCCAGTCGAGGAAGTTCTCTTCGCCTACCATGCTGGAAATGAGTACCACCACGCCCGCGCCCATCACGAAGCCCGCTATCGAACCGAAGTCCAGCCAGCTGCCCATAAAGCCGCGTTTACGGTCAGGCGAGTATTCCGCCACAAAGATCGATGCCCCGGTATATTCTCCGCCCACCGAGAATCCCTGCGCCATTTTACACAGCAGCAGCAGAATCGGCGCCCAGATACCAATGGTGGCATACGACGGAATAAGACCGATACAGAATGTACTTATCGACATAATGACGATGGTTATCGCCAGAATTTTTTGTCGACCATATTTATCGCCCAGCATCCCGAAGAACAGGCCGCCTAGTGGACGAATTAAGAAGGGAACCGAGAAAGTACCGAGCGCAGCAATCATCTGCACGCTAGGGTTGGCATCGGGGAAAAAGACCTTACCAAGAGCATACGCAACAAAACCATATACCCCAAAATCGAACCACTCCATCGCGTTACCCAGCGAGGCTGCGGTAATCGCTTTCTTCAGTTTGCTATCATCAATGATGGTCACATCCCGAAGCGTGATGGGTTTTACTTTTTTCCTTTTAAGCATAATTATCCTCTTTTGCTCTCGCCTTGAGCGCACGAATCTCCGCCAAATGACAAGGTCATTCGCGTCATGCGTTGGGAGCGGCGAATTGCTGTGCTCCACATTTCAAGCGTAGCAGGTTTGCCTGCACTGTCTGCTGACAGTCCGTACAACCGAACCTGTTGACGCCTGCTCTGGCCATAATGAATATGCGGGGCCGCTAATAAGTGTAGTGAATTTGCGTTCTCGCCTTTTTACCCTAACAGCGTTTAAATTTGGGATCAACTTCACAAAAATTTACCTACCCTTAAACAGAGTCGGCGAAAACCAATAAGTTCAATGAATATTGGAACTTAGCGATACATTTCCGGAAATATCTGGCGGTTTTTATGGAAATAACCCCGTCGCTCTTCACGGGGTATATTCATTTTCTTCCCTGCAGTAACTCATAAAAAAGGCCCGACAAAAGTGCGGGATTGCGCTATAATCACTTACACTTTCGGCTATCAGCCGCCATTTAATGGACCAACGTCCTGTTTTACCCAGTAATCGCGAGGAACGTCATGCAACTGCCACACTGCCCAAAATGCCATTCTGAATACACTTATGAAGATGGCGGCATGTTTATCTGCCCGGAATGCGCCCATGAATGGAACAATGCCGAGCCTGCGGATGATAACGACGCGCTGGTGGTCAAAGATGCCAACGGTAATTTACTCGCCGACGGCGACAGCGTCACCGTCGTAAAAGATCTCAAGGTTAAAGGCAGCTCTTCAATGCTAAAAATCGGTACTAAAGTGAAGAATATCCGCCTGGTTGAAGGCGATCATAATATTGACTGTAAAATTGATGGTTTTGGCCCGATGAAGCTAAAATCCGAATTTGTTAAAAAGAACTGATTTTATTCCCCCGGCGCCTGTCGTCGGGGGGAAATATATTTTCCCGTGCCGTTTTGCGAATTGTCCGATCGTCTTCCGCCTCTTCTTGCATCTTCCTTCGCTGCCGCCTGGCTTAATTTTGCAATCCCCTTCTACGCTTAATGGAATATTCGTTACCTGAGGTGATGCTTATGCCCCTGAGTCCCTATATCGCTTTTAGCGGCAACTGCGCGGCCGCCATCGCGTTCTACCAGCAGGCGCTGGGCGCTGAACTTCTCCATAAAATCACCTGGGGCGAAATGCCGCGGGATATTCATGACGCAGAGGATGGCTGCCCCTCCGGCCAGCATCTGGCCGCCGACGGCATCGCCCACGCCAGTCTGCGCATCGCCGACAGCATCCTGATGCTCAGCGACAGCCCCTCCAGTAAAATGGAGCGCTACGCCGGGTTTACTATCGTGCTTGATCCACAAGATGTTATCGAGGGTAAACGCTGGTTTGACGGCCTCGCCGACGGCGGGCAGATAGAGATGGTCTGGCAGGAGACATTCTGGGCACACGGCTTCGGTAAAGTGATCGACCGCTTTGGCGTCCCGTGGATGGTCAACGTGGTGAAAGAACCTTAACGCTGCACTTTTCCCCTCCCCCTAACTCTCTCCCCGAAAGGGAGAGGGTACCCGGCGGTGCAGTTTGTTACCCCTGCGCCGCTCTGCAGCCCCCACGCACAGCTGACTCCGCACCCGGATTTTTCCTCTCCCTTCAGTAGAGGGCCTCTGTGCGTTCATTCCCTCTTACCTGTCATCCCTTCGGCATTAACTCTTCATCCCCCGGTCATCAGGAGTTAACCGAAACGTAACAAAAAACCGTCAGGATTGGCTCACGCTCAGAGGAAAACTCCTTCTTGTCCTTAGTGAGGCTCGATTGCCATGTACTTATCCAGACATCCGACCAGTTACCCCACGCGATATCAGGAAATTGCCGCCAAACTGGAGCAAGAGCTTTGCCATCATTACCGCTGCGGCGACTATCTGCCCGCCGAGCAGCAGCTGGCGTCCCGGTTTGAGGTTAACCGCCATACCCTGCGCCGGGCCATCGATCAGCTTGTCGAGCGCGGCTGGGTCCAGCGCCGTCAGGGCGTCGGCGTGCTGGTACTGATGCGCCCGATAGATTACCCGCTCAACGCCCAGGCGCGCTTTAGCCAGAATCTTCTCGAACAGGGCAGCCACCCGACCAGCGAAAAACTGCTGTCGGTGCTGCGTCCGGCCAGTAGCCACGTTGCCGATGCGTTTGCCATCAGTGAAGGCGATAACGTCATTCACCTGCGCACCCTGCGCCGCGTTAACGGTGTCGCCCTGTGCCTGATAGACCACTACTTTGCCGACCTGCAGCTATGGCCGGTTCTGCAAACCTTTACCCACGGCTCGCTCCATGATCTGTTGCGCAATCGTCTTGATATCGAACTGACCCGCGTACGCACCAAAATCAGCGCCCGCCGCGCGCTGGCCAAAGAGAGCCGCATTCTCGGCATTCCCAATATGGCGCCGCTGCTGTGCGTGCGCACCCTGAATCATCGCCAGGGCGAGCAGAGCGCGACGGAGTACTCCGTCAGCCTGACCCGCGCCGACATGATTGAATTCACCATGGAGCACTGAATGCACTTTGATACCGCTACCCGCCAGCGCTGGATGTCCGTGCTGGCCCACAGTGACCCACAAGAACTGGCGGCGCGGATGCAAACGCTGCAGCTCGCGCCGCAGTATGAACTGATTCGCGCCCCGGAAACCGGGCTGGTCCAGCTGCAGGCGCGCATGGGCGGCATCGGCGATCGATTTTTCGCCGGAGACGCCACCTTAACCCGCGCCGCTATCCGCCTGGCCGACGGCACGCTCGGCTATAGCTGGATTTTAGGCCGCGATCGTCCACACGCTGAACGTTGCGCGGCCATCGATGCCCTGATGCAGTCGCCACACCATTTTCACACCCTGATGGAAACCCTGATAACCCCGCTGGAAGAACAACGTAGCGCGCGCATTGAAGCCCGACGCGCCGAAGTCAACGCCAGCCGGGTCGACTTCTTTACTCTGGTTCGCGGAGATAACGCATGACCTTACAACCCGCTTTTACCCTGGCTGTGCAGGATGCCCAGCACAGTTTCCGCCGCCTGCTGAAAGCGATGAGCGAGCCGGGCGTGATTGTCTCCCTGCAGCAACTTCAGCACGGCTGGCAGCCGCTGAACGTCGCCACCACCAGCCTGCTGCTGACGCTGGTGGATCACGAGACGCCGGTCTGGCTCGCTCCGACGCTGCATAACGATCTGGTCGGCCAGAATTTACGCTTTCATACCGGCGCGCCGCTGGTTGAGCAGCCACAGCAGGCAACCTTCGCCGTCGCCAGTGACAGCATCAGCGCCGAACAGCTCAACGTGCTCTCCGCCGGTACCGTCGTCGCCCCGGAGACCGGCGTTACGCTGATTGTTCAGCTCGCCAGCCTCAGCGGCGGCCGGATGCTGCGCCTGACCGGCGCCGGGATCGCCGAGGAGCGGATGATCGCCCCGCAGCTGCCGGAATGCATTATTGCAGAGTTAACCGAGCGCCCGCATCCGTTCCCGCTGGGTATCGATCTGATTCTCACCTGCGGCGAACGCCTGCTGGCGATTCCGCGCACCACTCACGTCGAGGTCTGCTAATGTACGTAGCCGTCAAAGGCGGCGAGAAGGCGATCGTCGCCGCTCACGCCCTACAGGAACAGCAACGCCGAGGCGATGGACGGCTTCCTGAAATCAGCGTTGACCAGATTAGCCAACAGCTCAATCTGGCGGTGGATCGGGTCATGACCGAAGGCGGTATCGCCGACCGGGAGCTGGCGGCGCTGGCGCTGAAGCAGGCCAGCGGCGATAGCGTCGAAGCGATTTTTCTGCTGCGCGCTTACCGCACCACGCTGCAAAGACTGGCGGTCAGCGAGCCTGTCGACACCGCCGCTATGCGCCTTGAGCGCCGGATCTCGGCGGTCTATAAAGATATCCCCGGCGGCCAGATGCTCGGCCCGACCTACGATTACACCCACCGTCTGCTCGATTTTACCCTACTGGCCAACGGCGAAACGCCGCCGCTGGCGACCGATAGCGCGCCGCAGGAAGCCACGCCGCACGTTTTTAATCTGCTCGTCCAGCAGGGACTGGCGAAGGCGGAGCAGGATACTGACGCGCAGCCCGACGACATCACCCGCCATCCGCCGGTTTATCCCTGTTCGCGCTCGTCGCGCCTGCAGCAGCTGGTGCGCGGCGACGAGGGCTACCTGCTGGCGCTGGCCTACTCCACCCAGCGCGGCTACGGGCGCAACCATCCGTTTGCCGGGGAAATTCGCAGCGGCTACGTCGCGGTGGAGATCGTCCCGGAAGAGCTGGGCTTCACCGTCACTATTGGCGAACTGTTGATGACCGAATGCGAAATGGTCAACGGCTTTGTCGACCCTCAGGATGAACCGCCGCACTTCACCCGCGGCTACGGCCTGACGTTTGGCATGAGCGAGCGCAAAGCGATGGCGATGGCGCTGGTTGACCGCGCGCTCCAGGCGCCGGAGTACGGCGAAGAGGCGGCGGGTCCGGCCCAGGACGAAGAGTTTGTGCTGGCTCATGCCGATAACGTCGAGGCGGCCGGTTTCGTTTCGCACTTAAAACTTCCCCACTATGTCGATTTCCAGGCCGAACTGGCGCTACTTAAACGCCTGCAACGGGAGAATCAACGTGGCTAACGCACTGACCGGCTACAACTTTGCCTACCTCGACGAGCAAACCAAACGCATGATCCGCCGCGCCATCCTGAAAGCGGTGGCCATCCCCGGCTACCAGGTACCCTTCGGCGGTCGCGAGATGCCGATGCCCTACGGCTGGGGAACCGGCGGTATTCAGCTTACTGCCAGCATTATCGGCGAAAATGATGTGCTGAAGGTGATCGATCAGGGCGCCGACGACACCACCAACGCGGTATCGATTCGTCAGTTTTTCAAACGCGTAACCGGCGTCGCAACCACCGAACGTACCGAGAACGCCACGCTGATCCAGACCCGCCACCGGATCCCGGAAACGCCGCTGACCGAAGATCAGATTCTCATCTTCCAGGTGCCGATCCCGGAACCGCTGCGCTTTATCGAGCCGCGCGAAACCGAAACCCGCACCATGCATGCGCTGGAGGAGTACGGCGTAATGCAGGTGAAGCTGTACGAAGATATCGCCCGCTTCGGCCATATCGCCACCACCTACGCCTACCCGGTGAAGGTCAACGGCCGCTACGTCATGGACCCATCGCCGATTCCGAAATTTGATAATCCGAAGATGCATATGATGCCTGCGCTACAGCTGTTCGGCGCCGGGCGCGAAAAACGCATCTATGCGGTGCCGCCTTATACCCCGGTGGAGAGCCTCGATTTCGACGATCATCCGTTTACCGTTCAGGAGTGGGATGAACCCTGTGCTATCTGCGGCTCACGCCACAGCTATCTTGATGAAGTGGTGCTCGACGACAGCGGCAAGCGGATGTTTGTCTGCTCCGATACCGACTATTGCCGCCAACAGTGCGAGGAGCAGAAAAAATGAGCTATCCGTTACTGGCGGTGAATAACCTGACCCACCTCTATGCGCCGGGTAAAGGCTTCAGCGACGTATCGTTCGAGCTGTGGCCGGGAGAAGTGCTGGGTATCGTTGGCGAGTCCGGCTCCGGTAAAACCACCCTTCTACAGGCGATTTCCGCCCGCCTGACGCCGCAGCAGGGTGAAGTGCGGTACCAGAATCGTTCGCTGTACGCGATGAGCGAAGCGGATCGCCGTCGCCTGCTGCGCACCGAGTGGGGCGTGGTGCATCAGCATCCGATGGACGGGCTGCGTCGCCAGGTGTCGGCCGGCGGCAATATCGGCGAGCGCCTGATGGCGATCGGCGCCCGTCACTACGGCCACATTCGCACCACCGCCGGGCAGTGGTTACAGGAGGTGGAGATCCCGCCTTCGCGCATTGACGACCTGCCCACCACCTTTTCCGGCGGCATGCAGCAGCGTCTGCAAATCGCCCGCAATCTGGTGACGCAGCCGAGGCTGGTGTTTATGGATGAACCTACCGGCGGGCTGGACGTGTCGGTGCAGGCGCGCCTGCTCGATCTGCTGCGCGGCCTGGTCGTGGAGCTCAATCTGGCGGTAGTCATTGTGACCCACGACCTCGGCGTTGCCCGCCTGCTGGCTAACCGTCTGCTGGTGATGAAACAGGGGCAGGTGGTGGAAAGCGGCTTAACCGACCGGGTGCTCGACGATCCCCATCATCCTTACACCCAGCTGCTGGTGTCGTCGGTATTGCAGAACTGAGCGTATGTCCACTCCCGGCGGCGCTGCGCTGACCGTGCTACGGGTGACGGACCGTCTGCGAGCCGGTAGCACGGACAGGCGCAACGCGCCGTCTCCGGCGATCCCCGGTCGCGCTTCGTGAATTAATGCATCAGGTAGCCCGGATAAGGCGTTCGCGCCGCGATCCGGGGAAATTCAGGCACGATGAGGCTAAAAATGAACGCCATTCGCGTGGAAAACATCCATAAAACCTTTGTTCTGCACCAGCAGAACGGCGTGCGTCTGCCGGTACTCGCCGACGCCTCGCTGAGCGTAAACGTCGGCGAATGCGTGGTGCTGCACGGCCACTCCGGCAGCGGAAAATCGACCCTGCTGCGTTCGCTGTACGCCAACTATCTCCCCGATAGCGGCCACATCTATATCCGCCACGGCGATGAATGGGTGGATCTGGTCACCGCCACGCCGCGCCAAGTCCTGGAAGTGCGTAAAACCACCATCGGCTGGGTTAGCCAGTTTCTGCGAGTGATCCCGCGCATCTCCGCCCTCGACGTCGTCATGCAGCCGCTGCTCGAGCTGGGCATCCCGCGCGAAGAGAGCGCCGGTAAAGCCGCCCGCCTGCTGACGCGCCTGAACGTGCCCGAACGTCTGTGGCACCTCGCCCCCTCGACCTTTTCCGGCGGCGAACAGCAGCGGGTCAATATCGCCCGCGGCTTCGCGGTGGACTACCCGATCTTGCTTCTCGACGAACCCACCGCCTCGCTGGACGACAAAAACCGCGCCGCCGTGGTGGAACTGATCCAGAAAGCCAAAGCCCGCGGCGCGTCGATCGTCGGCATTTTCCACGACGAGGCCACGCGTAAGCAGGTCGCCGACCGCCTGCACCCCATGGGGATTTCAGCATGATTATCAACAACGTAAAGCTGGTCCTCGAAGACGAGGTGGTTAACGGTTCGCTGGAGGTGCGGGACGGCAGAATTTCAGCCTTTGCCGAAAGCCAGAGCCGGCTGGCGGAGGCCATTGACGGCGACGGCGGCTGGCTGCTGCCGGGACTTATCGAGCTCCATACCGACAACCTGGACAAGTTTTTCACCCCGCGACCGAAGGTGGACTGGCCCGCCCACTCGGCGATGAGCAGCCACGACGCGCTGATGGTCGCCAGCGGCATCACCACCGTGCTGGATGCCGTGGCTATTGGCGATGTCCGCGACGGCGGCGATCGTCTGGAGAACCTGGAAAAGATGATCAATGCCGTGGAGGAGACGCAAAAGCGGGGCCTCAACCGCGCCGAACACCGGCTGCATCTGCGCTGCGAACTGCCGCATCACACCACTCTGCCGCTGTTCGAGAAGCTGGTTGGCCGCGAACCGGTGAGCATGGTCTCCCTGATGGATCACTCCCCTGGCCAGCGCCAGTACGCCGACCGCAGCAAATACCGCGACTACTACCAGGGCAAATACCATCTGACCAACGAACAGATGGACGCCTTCGAAGAGGAGCAGATGGCGCTGGCGGCTGCCTGGTCACAGCCCAACCGGCAGCGCATCGCCGCGATCTGCCGCGAGCGGAATATCGCGCTGGCCAGCCACGATGACGCTACCTGCGAACATGTGCTCGAGTCACGCCAGCTTGGCAGCGTTATCGCCGAATTTCCCACCACTATCGCCGCAGCGCAGGCCTCGCGCCAGCATGGGATGAGCGTCCTGATGGGCGCACCGAATATCGTGCGCGGCGGCTCGCACTCCGGGAACGTCGCCGCCCATCATCTGGCGGCCAGCGGACTGCTGGATATTCTCTCCTCCGACTATTATCCCGCCAGCCTGCTGGATGCCGCTTTCCGCATCGCTGACGACGAGGGCAACGCTTTTACCCTCGCGCAGGCTATTCGTCTGGTAAGTCAAAACCCGGCGCAGGCGCTGGGGCTGCACGACCGCGGGGCGATTGCCGAAGGTAAGCGGGCGGACCTGGTGCTGGCGCGCCGTCACGGCGAGCATATCCATATCGATCACGTCTGGCGGCAAGGTAAGAGGGTCTTCTGATGGCAGGAAAACTGATTTGGCTGGTCGGTGCCTCCGGCTCCGGTAAAGACAGCCTGCTGGCGGCGCTGCGCCAGCGTGAGCATCCACAGCTGCTGGTAGCGCACCGCTACATTACTCGTTCGCCCAATGCGGGTGGTGAAAACCATATCGCCCTCAGCGAGCGAGAGTTTTTTACCCGCGCCGAGCAGCATCTGTTTGCCCTCAGCTGGCATGCAAACCACCATTACTACGGTATTGGCATCGAGATTGACCTGTGGCTGCACGCCGGGTTCGACGTGGTCGCTAACGGTTCACGCGCGCACCTTGCGCAAGCGCAGGCGCGCTATGCTGACGCCCTCCTGCCTATCTGTTTGCAGGTTTCACCGGAGGTGCTCAGACAACGCCTGGCGCGGCGCGGGCGGGAGAACGAAACAGAAATCGCCCAGCGCATGGCGCGCGCGGCGCGCTATACGCCGAGCGCGTGTCTGACGCTAAATAACGATGGTCGCCTTAGCCAGTCGGTGGACGCTCTGGTTTCGCTGATTCGCATTCACGGCAACCGACGCGAACGGCAGCCAGCCTGACGCGCGAGGAGAAAGCATGAGCCTGAGTATCCGCTTAACCGGCACCGGCGGCGCGCAGCTGGTGCCGGTTTTTGGCTGCGATTGCCCCGCCTGTCGCCGCGCCCGCGCCGACGAAGCGCATCGTCGTCGCCCCTGTAGCGCGATAGTTAAATTCAATAGCGCGGTGACGCTGCTCGATGCCGGGCTGCCGGATCTGATGACGCAGTGGCCCGCCGGCAGCTTTCAGCAGTTTCTGCTCACCCATTATCATATGGATCACGTACAGGGGCTGTTCCCCTTGCGCTGGGGCGTGGGCGAATCCATTGCGGTATACGGCCCCCCGGATGATCAGGGCTGCGATGACCTGTTTAAGCATCCGGGCCTGCTGGATTTCAGCCACACCGTCGAACCATTTGTGCGGTTTGAACTTCAGGGATTGCGCGTCACGCCGCTGCCGTTGAATCACTCAAGGCTCACGTTTGGCTATCTGCTGGAGTCGGCCCATAGCCGGGTCGCCTGGCTCTCCGATACCGCCGCGCTGCCGGAAAAAACGCTGAAGTTCCTGCTGAATAATCAGCCGCAGCTTATCATCATCGACTGTAGCCACGAGCCGCGCCCGCAGCCGCCGCGCAACCACTGCGACCTGAACACCGTGCGGGCCATTAACCAGGTCATCGGCTGCCCGCGAGTGATCCTCACTCATATTAGCCACCGCTTCGACGCGTGGATGATGGAGCACTCTCTGCCGGCGGGGTTTGAAGCGGGATTTGACGGCATGGAGACTGTGCTGCCTTAACCAAACTTCATTGTCCCTTCACTTAACCTCACTATCTTCCCTGCGAACTTAACCATCTGAAGGGATTCACATGACCACAACACGACGCACGCTTCGCCATGCCTGCTGGTATGCATTCATTGGCCCCTATATTGGCCTGCTGTGGGCCATCGTCGCCATCGTCATACAGTCGCGCCGTTCGGTGGGTAGTTTCTTTGAATTTGTCTTTTCTGAACTGCCGTATTTTCTCATCGTCCCCTGGGCTGCTGGCGCCATCCCGGCGCTACTGACCGGGATTGCCGTCGCTTTTTTGCCCACGGGCATTCATGCGATTCATTACCGGCGTATCCTCGCCAGCGCGACCATTGGCCTGGCCATATGCGCGGCAATACCGCTAACCGGCGTGCTGCTTTTCTCCGATACCGATCTGACGACCTTTATTCTGCGTGGTCATGGGTTCCGGGTAATCGCAGGTTCTGGCCTGTTCTCTGGACTGATTATGGGATGGCTGATAGCCTATCTGCCGGGCAGGGAGCAGAGAAAAACGCCAAATGAATAAGTTCCTGCATCATATCGGCTGGTTTGCGGGGCTCGGGCCGATGATTCTCAGGCTTCCGCCGCGGATCGCGGCACATCGGTAACCCTTATCCAGACGGCCCGGATCCTCCGACGATCGCACACCAGCAGCCCCTGCCCCGGTATTCAACACGCGTGAAAACGCTGGATAAAGAGCCCCTGGCAGCGTTAACATAGCGGCGCTTTCCTCTCCGTATTATCGCGGCTGCTGAACCCGATTAATCTGAGAGAGAAAAGACCATGGAAACAACCCGTAGCCGGGGCTGGCGCATGGCGCAAAAGCAGCGCAATAAGTCTCGCGATGTTCACACCGCCCTCTTACGTTTTCGTCGCGAGAAAAACTGGAAGCATCTCTATTTGCGTTCAGAAAAATTGCTACGCGCCGCGCAGCTGGGAATGGAATATCCCCGTAAAACTCGTCGCCAGCTGGCGCATCAGGGAATGGAAGAGCTGTTATCGAATTGATCAACGTGCTGTTTGTTTGTAGCCGCAATCAATGGCGAAGCCCGACGGCGGAACAGGTGTTCCGCCGTTATCCTGGCATGAACGTGCGCTCTGCGGGCACGAGCCGGAACGCCAGAAAACCCCTTACTCCTGAACTGATTAACTGGGCGGATATTATCTGCGTGATGGAGCAGAAACATAAAAATCGACTGGTCGCTGAATATCGTCGCCTGGTCGAAAATAAACCGCTTTACGTGCTGGATATCCCCGACGACTACCGCTATATGGACCCCGAACTTGTCGCCCTGCTGAAAGAGCTGGTCCCCGCCCTGCCCGAACTGAGCTAATTTTCTATCACCGTTTTACCCTGACTTCATCCTCGCTTCACAGTAGTGAAATACCTTTCCCGACGGACAAAAAAACAGGGAAGGAAACGATCGTGACAGGACGAATGATTCATCATGCAGGCTGGTTCGTGGCCCTTGGGCCGTTAATACCGCTACCGCTCATTCTCTTTTTACCCAGGGTCATCTCAGTTGATGAGCTCCTCAATCATCTTCCGGAAGTATTATCCCTCACCTGGGGTATTGGCTTTTTACCCGCATTGTTAACCGGCATTTTCATGGCTATCCTGACGGGCCACGCTGATTGCGCCTGGTACTATCGAATGCTGGCAGGCGGGATTGCCGGGCCTCTGATAACGGCCATTTGCTGCGGCATCATCGGCGCTTTTATTCCGATGTTTTTCTATTTAATCCCGCTGTTGCTTATCTCGGCGCTGCCGTCCGGCATCGTTATGGGACTGCTGATTCCCTGGCTCCCGCCGCGGATCGCCCGGCATCAGTAATCATCATCCAGACGACGCCAGTCGTTTTCTAACTGTCGCCGATCGCTGTCCAGCTGGCGCTGACGCTCGTCAAGCTGGCGGCGGCGATCTTCAAGCTGTCGTCGTCTGTCTTCATACTGCCGCTGGCGATCGGCGCTTTGCTGACGGCTGCCCTGATAGCGCCCATCATCATAGTCATCGTCGTCGGAACGGCTATCGCCCGGGTGGTAAGCATCGTTAATAGCCTGCTGAATATTGCCGATAGCGTCGTCGATCACATCGGCGTGCGCCAGCTGGCCGGCGAGGGATAGGGTGCAAAAAAGCAAAGCGGTAGTATAACGTTTCATAAAGCCAGTCTCATCGGTGGGCTGGCTTTACGTTAATCAAGCGCTACCGCGGCGAGTAGCGGAGGAATCTCAAATCCGCTGCTGCTCAATCGCGCCGATCGCGTCTACCCGCCCCTGGTGGCGCCCCCCCTCGAATTCGGCATCCAGCCAGGCATCGACGATCATTTTTGCCAGTTCAAGGCCGATCACCCGCGCGCCAAAGGCCAGAATATTGGTGTTATTATGCTGCCGTGAAAGCTGCGCCGAGTAGGGCTCGCTGCACACCACCGCCCGAATACCGGGATGCTTATTGGCAGCGATAGAGATGCCGACGCCGGTGCCGCAGATCAGGATCCCGCCGTCGACCTCACCAGCGGCAACGGACTCAGCGACGGCGCTGGCATAGCGCTGATAATCGGTACGTTCCGTAGACCATGCGCCTTTATCCACGACGTCAATCCCGCGCTGGCGCAGATGCGCAACGATATCATCTTTCAGGATAAAACCGACATGATCGCAGCCAAATGCAATCCTTTTCATACTTAGCCTCGCCTGTTGTTAACTTTACAAGGATGGTTGGCGTTGTGATTTAAACGCCTAAAAATGCCCCCGGAAACGCTGAAAATAGCATCATCCGGCTCCTTTCTACACGCTGATATTTTACAAATCAAGTCGAAAACGTTATTTAACGCCATATGCACTTTTCAGAAAAAGAACCATATAAATCACACAATAGTATGATTTATAATGAATTTATTGCATGTAAAAGTAAAAATGAATTTTAGCAAAACTTCACAATAAACATAACTTTATAAAAAAATAAATTTTGTGAAGTTGGCGGTATCTTTTTTGTTTTGCCTGTGGTGATATAGTGTCGTCTTCATTTTATGGACAAAGAGAAAGCGATGAGTCAGTCAGAATCCAGTTCGCTCCCTAACGGTATCGGCCTTGCCCCCTGGCTTCGCATGAAGCAGGAAGGCATGACCGAAAACGAGAGCCGTATCGTCGAATGGTTGCTTACCCCCGGCAATCTCAGCGATGCGCCGGCCATTAAAGACGTCGCGGAAGCGCTGTCGGTATCAGAAGCCATGATCGTTAAGGTTTCTAAGCTGCTCGGGTTTAGCGGTTTTCGTAACCTGCGCAGCGCGCTGGAGGCCTACTTTTCGCAATCTGAGCAGGTGCTACCGACCGAGCTCTCCTTTGATGAAGCGCCGCAGGATGTGGTGAACAAGGTGTTTAACATCACTCTGCGCACCATTATGGAAGGCCAGTCGATCGTTAACGTCGACGAGATTCACCGCGCGGCGCGCTTTTTCGCTCAGGCTAACCAGCGCGATCTTTACGGCGCGGGCGGCTCCAACGCCATCTGCGCCGACGTGCAGCATAAATTTTTACGTATCGGCGTGCGCTGCCAGGCCTACCCGGACGCGCATATCATGATGATGTCCGCCTCGTTGCTGAAAGAAGGCGATGTGGTGCTGGTGGTTTCACACTCCGGGCGCACCAGCGATATTAAATCCGCGGTGGAGCTGGCTAAAAAGAACGGGGCAAAAATTATTTGCATCACCCACAGCTATCATTCGCCGATTGCCAAATTAGCTGATTTTATTATTTGTTCGCCAGCACCAGAGACGCCTTTATTAGGCCGAAACGCCTCAGCGCGTATATTACAACTGACATTATTAGATGCATTCTTTGTTTCCGTTGCCCAGCTTAATATTGAACAAGCGAATTTAAACATGCAAAAAACCGGCGCAATTGTTAATTTCTTTTCTCCAGGCGCGCTGAAGTAAATAAAAGCCGATCCCACATCAGTGGGATCAATAAAATTGTATCTTACACCGAGAGTATTGATATGAATAAATATCTGAAACTTTTCAGCGGCGCGGCTATGGGCGTAATGTTATCCACCAGCGCCTTTGCCGCCGCCGATTATGCCGTGGTCTTAAAAACCTTATCCAACCCATTCTGGGTGGATATGAAAAAGGGTATTGAAGACGAAGCCAAAACCCTGGGCGTGAGCGTCGATATTTTTGCCTCACCTTCTGAAGGGGATTTTCAGTCGCAGCTGCAGCTGTTTGAAGACCTGAGCAATAAAAACTACAAAGGTATCGCCTTTGCACCCCTCTCATCGGTAAACCTGGTGATGCCGGTGGCTAAAGCCTGGAAAAAGGGCATCTATCTGGTCAACCTCGATGAAAAAATCGATATGGATAACCTGAAGAAAGCCGGCGGCAACGTAGAAGGTTTTGTCACCACCGATAACGTGGCGGTCGGGGCAAAAGGCGCAGAGTTTATCATCGACAAACTGGGTGCTGAAGGCGGCGAAGTCGCTATTATCGAAGGCAAAGCCGGTAACGCGTCCGGTGAGGCCCGCCGCAATGGCGCCACCGAAGCTTTCAAAAAAGCGAGTCAAATCAATCTGGTTGCCAGTCAGCCTGCCGACTGGGACCGCATCAAGGCGCTGGACGTCGCCACCAACGTGCTGCAGCGTAACCCGAACGTTAAAGCGATCTACTGCGCCAACGATACCATGGCAATGGGCGTCGCCCAGGCCGTCGCTAATGCCGGCAAAACCGGCAAGGTACTGGTGGTCGGTACCGACGGCATTCCTGAAGCGCGCAAAATGGTCGAAGCCGGACAGATGACCGCCACAGTCGCCCAGAACCCGGCGGATATTGGCGCTACGGGTCTTAAGCTGATGGTCGATGCTGAGAAGAGCGGCAAAGTCATCCCTCTGGATAAAGCCCCGCAGTTTAAGCTGGTGGACTCCATTCTGGTGACGAAATAAGACTGACCTTGTACTGACGGTTGCCCTCACCCCGACCCTCTCCCCCACGGAGAGGGTGAAAATATAAGGAAAATCTATGCTCACGCCATATATTTCAATGGCGGGGATCGGCAAATCCTTTGGCCCGGTTCACGCATTAAAATCGGTTGATTTAACTATTTACCCCCATGAAATACATGCGTTATTAGGGGAAAATGGTGCCGGTAAATCAACGCTGATGAAAGTTCTGTCGGGAATACATGAACCGACCAAAGGCACCATTACGATTAATAACGTTAACTACGACAAGCTTGATCATAAATTAGCGGCCCAGCTCGGCATTGGAATTATTTATCAGGAACTCAGCGTCATTGATGAATTAACGGTGCTGGAGAATTTATATATTGGCCGCCATCTGACGAAAAAAGTCTGCGGCGTCAACGTGATCGACTGGAAAGAAATGCGCGTGCGGGCGGCGATGATGCTGCTGCGCGTCGGGCTGAAGATCGACTTAGACGAAAAGGTGGCAAACCTCTCCATCAGCCACAAGCAGATGCTGGAAATCGCCAAGACGCTGATGCTTGATGCCAAAGTTCTGATCATGGATGAACCGACCTCCTCGCTGACCAATAAAGAGGTGGACTATCTGTTTCTGATCATGAATCAGCTGCGGAAAGAGGGCACCGCCATTGTCTATATCTCGCACAAGCTGGCGGAAATACGCCGCATCTGCGACCGCTACACGGTCATGAAAGACGGCAGCAGCGTCTGCAGCGGGATGGTCAGCGAAGTGAATAACGATGACATCGTTCGTCTGATGGTTGGCCGCGAACTGCAAAACCGCTTCAACGCCATGAAAGAGAGCACCGGCAATATCGCCCGCGAGACGGTGTTTGAAGTGAAAAACGTCACCAGCCATGACAAGAAAAAGGTACGCGATATCTCGTTTAGCGTGAATCGCGGCGAAATTCTCGGTTTTGCCGGACTGGTCGGTTCCGGGCGCACCGAACTGATGGACTGCCTGTTTGGGGTTGATAAACGTAGCAGCGGTGAGATTTACCTCAACGGCAAAGCGATCTCCCCCCGCTCGCCGCTGGACGCTTTAAAGAAAGGCATGGGCTACATCACCGAAAGCCGCCGGGAAAACGGCTTTTTCCCCAATTTTTCTATCGCCCAGAATATGGCAGTCAGCCAGAGCCTGAAGCGCGGCGGCTACAAAGGGGCCATGGGGCTGTTCCGCGAAGGCGACGAACGCAAAACGGCGGAAGAGCAGCGCAAGCTGCTGGCGCTGAAGTGCCATTCGGTCGATCAGAACATTACCGAGCTATCCGGCGGTAACCAGCAGAAGGTGCTGATATCGAAATGGCTATGCTGCAGCCCCGAAGTGATCATTTTTGACGAGCCGACGCGCGGTATCGACGTGGGCGCAAAAGCCGAAATTTATAAAGTGATGCGCCAGCTGGCCGATGACGGAAAAGTCATCCTGATGGTGTCATCCGAACTACCTGAAATTATCGCCGTCTGCGACCGCATTGCCGTGTTCTGCGAAGGGCGACTGACGCAAATCCTGACCAATCGCGACGATATGAGCGAAGAGGAGATTATGGCATGGGCACTACCACAAGAGTAAAAGGCGATATGGACGAGAAAAAACCGTTTAACTTCGCGCTGTTCTGGGATAAATACGGCACCTTTTTTATCCTCGCTATCATCGTCGCCATCTTCGGCACCCTGTCGTCGGAGTACTTCCTGACGACCAACAACATTACGCAGATCTTTGTCCAGAGTTCGGTCACCGTGCTGATCGGCATGGGCGAGTTCTTCGCGATCCTCGTCGCCGGGATCGACCTGTCGGTCGGGGCGATCCTCGCGCTCTCCGGGATGGTCACCGCCAAGCTGATGCTGGCGGGCGTTGACCCGTTCCTTGCGGCGCTGATCGGCGGCGTGCTGGTCGGCGGCGCGCTGGGCGCCATCAACGGCTGTCTGGTCAACTGGACCGGGCTGCATCCGTTCATTATTACCCTCGGCACCAACGCCATCTTCCGCGGTATCACGCTGGTTATCTCTGATGCCAACTCGGTGTACGGCTTTTCATTTGATTTCGTTAACTTCTTTGCCGCCACGCCGCTGGGCATCCCGGTGCCGGTGATCTTCTCGCTGATTGTGGCGCTGATCCTATGGTTCCTGACCACCCGTATGCGCGTCGGCCGCAATATCTACGCGCTGGGCGGCAACAAAAACTCCGCTTTCTACTCCGGTATCGACGTCAAGTTTCACATGCTGCTGGTGTTCATCATTTCCGGTATTTGCGCCGGACTGGCGGGCGTGGTCTCCACCGCGCGTCTCGGCGCAGCAGAGCCGCTGGCCGGTATGGGCTTTGAAACCTACGCCATCGCCAGCGCCATCATCGGCGGTACCAGCTTCTTCGGCGGCAAAGGACGCATCTTCTCGGTGGTCATCGGCGGCCTGATTATCGGCACTATCAATAACGGACTGAACATTCTGCAAGTACAAACCTACTACCAGCTGGTGGTAATGGGCGGATTAATCATCGCGGCTGTCGCCCTCGACCGTCTTATCAGTAAGTAAGGAATTTATCATGAAAATTGCTCCCTCTTTAATGTGTATGGATCTGCTGAAATTTAAAGAACAGATCGAGTTTATCGACCAGCATGCAGACTATTTTCACATCGATATCATGGACGGTCATTTTGTGCCGAACCTGACCCTGTCGCCGTTTTTCGTCGGCCAGGTCAAAAAGCTGGCCAGCAAACCGCTGGATTGCCATCTGATGGTCACCCGCCCGCAGGATTACATTAGCCAGCTGGCGCAGGCGGGGGCGGATTTTATCACCCTGCATCCGGAAACCATCAACGGCCAGGCCTTCCGCCTGATCGAAGAAATTCGACGCCACGGCATGAAAGTCGGGCTGATCCTTAACCCGGAAACCCCGGTTGAGACCATGAAGTACTACATTCATAAAGCCGACAAAATCACGGTAATGACCGTCGATCCGGGCTTTGCCGGACAGCCGTTTATCCCGGAGATGCTGGAGAAAATCGCTGAACTTAAAGCCTGGCGCGAGCGCGAAGGGCTGAACTACGAGATCGAAATCGATGGCTCCTGCAATAAAGCCACCTATGAAAAACTGATGGCGGCGGGCGCGGACGTCTTTATCGTCGGCACTTCGGGCCTCTTTAATCACGCCGAGAAGATTGAAGAGGCGTGGCAGATCATGGTCGAGCAAATTCTGGCGGCAAAAAACGAGGTACAGCCTCATGCAAAAACAGCGTAACGTCGTCGCGGGCGTGGATATGGGAGCGACTCATATCCGTTTTTGCCTGCAAACGGCGCAGGGCGAAGCGCTGCACTGCGAAAAGCTGCGTACCGCGGAGGTGATTAACGCCGACGGCCTGGTTAACGGCATTAAAAACCTGCTACAGCAGCAGCTAAACCAACATGATGCCCGCTGCTGCGGGCTGGTGATGGGGTTTCCGGCGCTGGTGGCAAAAGACAAGCGGACGATTATCTCCACCCCCAACCTGCCTCTGGCCGCTGACGATCTGTATAACCTGGCGGACCGGCTGGAAGCGGCGCTGGGCTGCCCGGTGGAGTTTTCCCGCGATGTGAATCTGCAGCTCTCTTTTGATGTGCAGCAGAACGGCCTGCAGGAGCAGGAGGTGCTGGCGGCCTATCTTGGCACCGGTATGGGCTTCGCGGTCTGGCTAAACGGCGGGCCGTGGACCGGCGCCCACGGCGTGGCGGGCGAGCTGGGGCATATCCCCCAGGGCGATGACGCCCTCACCTGCGCCTGCGGCAACCCCGCCTGTCTGGAAACCGTCTGCTCCGGCATTGCGCTAAAGCGCTGGTATGAACAGCAGCCGCGCGCGTACGAACTGGGCGAGCTGTTCGTTCATGCCGCACAGGAGCCGTTTGTGCAGCAGTTGCTGAATCATGCCGCCCGCGCCATCGCCACCAGTATTAACCTGTTCGACCCCGATGCGGTGATCCTCGGCGGCGGCGTAATGGATATGCCCGCTTTCCCGCGCGACGCCCTAATCACCAGGGTTAAAACCTACGTTCGCCGTCCGCTACCGTATCAGGCCGTACGCTTTATCGCCGCTTCCTCCTCGGCGTTTAACGGCGCCCGGGGCGCGGCGGCGCTGGCGAGAAGCCGTTATTTGACCTAGCCCAATAAGCGCAGCACCGCTTTCAAGCCTGCCCGCTATCCTCCCCGGAAGCGGAGCTGCGCCCCTCCCGGGCTATCCATCATCGTCTGTCCGAGCGCGTCACCTGCTCCCGCGTCGACACGTCAAAACTGACGATAGCCTGTTTTTCGTCAGCATTTCGCCCAAAAAAACAACGTATCATCAGGCGATACCCACAATGAAAACATGGCATAGAAGATGCATAGTGACGGCGCGATAGCGCGTATGCGCCAATTGATTAACTGGAGCAAGACCGATGAAAAAAGTCGTCACGGTTTGTCCGTATTGCGCATCAGGTTGCAAAATCAACCTGGTGGTCGATAACGGCAAAATCGTTCGGGCGGAAGCGGCACAGGGGAAAACCAACCAGGGAACCCTGTGTCTGAAAGGCTATTACGGCTGGGACTTCATTAACGATACCCAGATCCTTACCCCGCGCCTGAAAACCCCTATGATCCGTCGCCAGCGCGGCGGCAAGCTGGAATCCGTCTCCTGGGATGAGGCGCTCGATTACGTCGCCACTCGCCTCAGCGCTATTAAAGAGAAATATGGCCCGGACGCGATTCAGACTACCGGCTCGTCCCGCGGAACGGGTAACGAAACCAACTATGTGATGCAAAAATTCGCGCGCGCCGTTATTGGTACCAATAACGTCGACTGCTGCGCTCGCGTCTGACACGGCCCATCGGTTGCAGGTCTGCACCAATCGGTCGGTAACGGCGCTATGAGTAATGCCATCACCGAGATCGACAATACCGATCTCGTGTTTATCTTCGGGTATAACCCGGCAGATTCACACCCTATTGTGGCGAATCACGTGATTAACGCCAAACGCAACGGGGCAAAAATCATCGTCTGCGATCCGCGTAAAATTGAAACCGCGCGCATTGCCGATATGCACATTGCGCTGAAGAACGGCTCGAATATCGCGCTGCTCAACGCTATCGGGCACGTGATTATCGAAGAAGACCTCTACGATAAATCCTTCGTCGCCAGCCGTTCTGAGGGCTTCGAAGAGTATCGCAAAATCGTCGAAGGCTACACGCCAGAGTCGGTGGAAGAGATCACCGGCGTGAGCGCCCAGGAGATCCGCGCCTGCGCCCGTATGTATGCCAGCGCGAAATCCGCCGCGATCCTGTGGGGCATGGGCGTGACCCAGTTCTACCAGGGCGTGGAAACCGTACGTTCGCTGACCAGCCTGGCGATCCTCACCGGCAACCTCGGCAAGCCGAGCGTCGGCGTCAACCCGGTGCGCGGCCAGAACAACGTTCAGGGCGCCTGCGACATGGGCGCGCTGCCGGATACCTATCCGGGCTATCAATACGTTAAGTTCCCGGAGAACCGCGAGAAGTTCGCCAAAGCCTGGGGCGTCGATAGCCTGCCGGCGCACACCGGCTACCGCATCAGCGAGCTGCCGCACCGCGCGGCGCATGGCGAAGTGCGGGCGGCGTATATTATGGGGGAAGATCCGCTCCAGACCGACGCCGAGCTGTCCGCAGTGCGTAAGGCATTCGACGATCTGGAACTGGTTATCGTCCAGGATATTTTCATGACCAAAACCGCCTCAGCGGCCGACGTTATCCTGCCGTCCACCTCGTGGGGCGAGCACGAAGGCGTCTATACCGCAGCGGACCGCGGCTTCCAGCGCTTCTTTAAAGCGGTAGAGCCGAAATGGGACCTGAAAACCGACTGGCAGATTATCAGCGAAATCGCTACCCGGATGGGCTACAAGATGCACTACAACAACACCCAGGAGATCTGGGACGAGTTGCGGCATCTGTGTCCGGATTTCTACGGCGCCACCTACGAGAAAATGGGCGAGCTAGGCTACGTCATGTGGCCGTGCCGCGATGAGTCCGACGCCGATCAGGGGACCTCTTATTTGTTTAAAGAGAAGTTCGATACCCCGAACGGTCTGGCGCAGTTCTTCACCTGCGACTGGGTCGCGCCGATTGACAAACTCACCGAAGAGTACCCGATGGTGCTGTCGACGGTGCGCGAAGTCGGCCACTACTCGTGCCGTTCGATGACCGGTAACTGTGCGGCGCTGGCCGCGCTGGCGGATGAACCTGGCTATGCGCAAATCAACACCGCCGATGCCGAACGTTTGGGCATTGAGGATGAGGCGCTGGTGTGGGTGAACTCGCGTAAGGGCCGTATTATCACCCGCGCGCAGGTCAGCGATCGTCCGAATAAAGGGGCGGTCTATATGACCTACCAGTGGTGGATTGGCGCCTGTAACGAGCTGGTTTCCGAGAACCTGAGCCCGATAACCAAAACGCCGGAGTACAAGTACTGCGCCGTCAACGTTGAGCCGATTGCCGACCAGCGTGCCGCTGAGCAGTACGTCATTGATGAGTACAACAAGCTGAAAGCCCGCCTGCGCGAAAGCGCGCTGGGTTAATCGGACCGCCTCCCCGGAGGCGGTGCTTCGCACCTGGCCGGGCTACCGGACCGCAGAAGACTGTGAATCAATCCCCCCGGATGGCGGCTAACACCTTATCCGGGCTAGCGGACCGCAGACGACTGTGAATCTGTAGCCCGGGCAAGGCGCGTCGGCGCCGCCCCCGGGGAAACAGACGGCACGATTATTCGGATAAACCATAAGTATCCCCCACGAGTTCCCGGCGTTTTCTTCTTCTTCCCCTGCCTTTATACTGCTCGTTATGTCCTCTACCGATAATAAAAAATGAAATACCTCTATTTACTGCTGGTGATAGCAAGCTTCACCTCAGGCGCCATGGAACCAGGTAGCCAGTATAGACAGCAGGCCGAAGCCGGCGATCCACGTGCACAATATTACCTGGCGGATACTTACGTCAGTTTCGGCGATTTTCCCCAGGCCGAATTCTGGGCGCAGAAAGCCGCAGACAACGGCGATGGCGACGCGCTGGCGCTGCTGGCCCAGCTCAAAATCCGCAATCCTCAGCAGGCCGACTACCACCAGGCTAAAGTGCTGGCGGAAAAGTCCGTACAAACAGGCAGCAAGGCGGGGGAAATTGTTCTCGCCCGGGTGCTGGTGAACCAGCAGGCCGGTACGCCGAACTACCCCCACGCCATCACTCTGTTACAGCACGCCGCGCAGGATCCGGAAAGCGATTCAGCCGTTGACGCTCAGATGCTGCTGGGGCTGATTTACGCCAGCGGCGTTCATCTTCCGGAAGATGATGTCAAAGCGACGCAGTACTTTAAAGAGAGCTCTGCCCTCTCCCGTACCGGCTACGCCGAATACTGGGCCGGGATGCTTTTCCTGCAGGGGGAAAAAGGCTTTATCGAACCGAACCGGCAGAAAGCGCTGCACTGGCTCAACGTTAGCTGTCAGGAGGGGTTTGATACCGGCTGTGAAGAGTTCGACAGGATAAGTAAAAGATAAGAAAAAGCCCGGCGCAGCCCATACGCCGGGCTTGTTGGAGATGTTCACCAGCCGATCTGGCTGGAGTGTTTCGGCCGGGTCAGGCGTTAGCCGCCGACAGAAACGCGACGCTTTTCTCTCAGGCCCGGTGCGATGTCACCGGGCTTTCTGTTTTATTGCGCCGTTTTATCAAATTTGCCCAGCACTTCACGCTCATACGCCAGCGCTTTTTTGCGGTCAAATTTGTGTTCCCACTTGGCGATAACCAGCACCGCCAGCGCGTTGCCCACCACGTTCAGCGCGGTACGCGCCATATCGAGGATACGGTCAACGCCGGCGATAAACGCCAGACCTTCCAGCGGAATGCCCACGCTGCCCAGCGTCGCCAGTAGCACCACGAAGGAGACGCCCGGTACGCCGGCAATCCCTTTCGACGTCACCATCAGCGTCAGCACGAGGGTAATTTCCTGCCAGATGGACAGATCAATACCGTACAGCTGGGCGATGAAGATAGCCGCAATACTCTGATACAGCGTCGAGCCATCGAGGTTAAAGGAGTAGCCGGTCGGCACCACGAAGCTGGTGATCGACGCTGGCGCGCCGTAGGCTTCCATCTTCTCAATAATACGCGGCAGCACGCTCTCGGAGCTGGCGGTAGAGTAGGCCAGAATCAGCTCATCCTTCAGAATGCGGATCAGGGTCCAGATGCTCAGTCCGCATACCCGCGCCACGATGCCAAGCACCACCAGCGCGAAGAACAGAATGGCGAAATAAACCAGAATCACCAGCTTCGCTAGCGGCCACAGTGAAGCGAAGCCGAAGGTCGCCACGGTCACCGAGATCAGCGCGAACACGCCCACCGGCGCGTAGCGCATCACCATATGCGTCACTTTAAACATGGTTTCAGAGATAGAGCGGAACACCGTGACCAGCGGTTCACGATGGGTAGCGGGCAGCGAGGAAAGGCCTAGACCAAATAGCACCGAGAAGAAGATGATCGGCAGCATGTCGCCCTTCGCCATCGAAGCCACGATATTGGTCGGTACCAGCGAGAGGATGGTGCCCATCAGGCCATGCGCGTGGCTCTGTACTTCTGCCGTGGTGTTTTGATATTTCGAAATATCCACCGCCGCCAGCTGCGACATATCAATGCCGCTTCCTGGCTGAAAGACATTAGCCAGGGTAATCCCCAGCACGATGGCCACCGTGGTGATCACTTCAAAATAGATAATGGTTTTCGCGCCGATACGGCCCAGCTGCTTCGCATCGCCTACGCCGGCAATGCCGACCACCAGGGTCGAGATGACGATCGGTACGACGATCATTTTAATCAGATGGATAAAGATATCGCCCGCCGGGGTCAGCAGGTTCGAGATTAACCAGTCACGGCTTTCGGCGTGGTAATGCAGGTAACTGCCCAGAAGTATGCCCAGCACCAGAGCCAGCAAAATTTGCCAGGCCAGGCTGACTTTTGTTTTTTTCTTCACTACAGACTTCCTCGATGAAAGGCGCCATTCCAGGAGGTAATGGCACCCACTGAAAGGGGTATGAATTGTGTTGCGTTGCTTTATGGGGTTATTTAACGCGCAATATCAGTATCATTTGCACGGCATGCTGCGCAAGTCTTTAAGAACAGCGGTTTACTCTGGTTTTATGCATAAACTCGCTAATATCCCCAACTTATCTTGCATAAGTATTTGTTATAAAAAATATTTAATAAATTCATTTTCTATAAATCCATTTCAGAAATTATTTCACCTCAAAGTTTCATTTGATTGATTTTCATTCAGTTCAATCAATGCGTGATCTGTCCCCCAAATAGCAAACAAAGCCGCCAAAGCCCCTACTATTAACGTTTATTTGACATATATTTAACAACCTACAGGAGAAAAAAAGCCATGAGCCAAATACATAAACACTCTATTCCCGCTAATATTGCGGAACGCTGCCTGATTAACCCGGAACAGTACGAGGCGCAGTATCAGCAGTCCGTCACCGACCCTGATGCCTTCTGGGGCGAGCAGGGCAAAATTCTCGACTGGATCAAGCCCTACACGCGCGTGAAAAACACCTCGTTCGCGCCGGGTAATATCTCCATCAAATGGTACGAAGACGGCACCCTTAACCTGGCCGCTAACTGTCTCGATCGCCATCTGGCGGAGCGCGGCGACCAGACGGCCATCATCTGGGAAGGCGACGACGCCAGCCAGAGCAAAAATATCACTTATCGCGAACTCCACCGTGATGTCTGCCGCTTTGCCAATGTCCTGCTCGACCTCGGCATTAAAAAGGGCGATGTCGTGGCTATCTATATGCCGATGGTGCCGGAAGCCGCGGTGGCCATGCTGGCCTGCGCCCGCATCGGCGCTATCCATTCGGTGATTTTCGGCGGCTTCTCACCGGAAGCGGTCGCCGGACGTATCATCGATTCCAACTCCCGCCTGGTGATCACCTCTGATGAAGGCCTGCGCGCCGGTCGTGCGATCCCGCTGAAGAAGAACGTCGACGACGCGCTGAAAAATCCGCACGTGAAGAGCATCGAAAACGTGGTGGTGTTTAAACGTACCGGCGGCAAAATCGACTGGCAGGAAGGCCGCGACCTGTGGTGGAGCGATCTGATTGAGAAAGCCAGCGCGGAACACCAGCCTGAAGAGATGAACGCTGAAGATCCGCTGTTTATCCTTTATACCTCCGGCTCGACCGGTAAGCCAAAGGGCGTACTGCATACTACCGGCGGTTACCTGGTCTATGCGGCCTCAACGTTTAAATACGTTTTTGACTACCATCCGGGCGACATCTACTGGTGCACCGCCGACGTCGGCTGGGTCACCGGCCACAGCTACCTCCTGTACGGTCCGCTGGCCTGCGGCGCGACGACGCTGATGTTCGAGGGCGTACCGAACTGGCCAACCCCGGCGCGCATGTGCCAGGTGGTCGACAAGCATCAGGTCAACATTCTTTATACCGCCCCCACGGCGATCCGCGCGCTGATGGCGGAAGGCGATAAGGCTATTGAAGGCACCGACCGCTCTTCCCTGCGCATTCTCGGCTCCGTCGGCGAACCAATTAACCCGGAAGCCTGGGAGTGGTACTGGAAGAAGATCGGCAACGAGAAGTGCCCGGTGATGGACACCTGGTGGCAAACCGAAACCGGCGGCTTTATGATCACCCCGCTGCCCGGCGCCATTGAGCTGAAGGCCGGTTCCGCGACGCGTCCCTTCTTCGGCGTTCAGCCGGTGCTGGTGGATAACGAAGGCACGCCGCTGGAAGGCGCCACCGAAGGTAACCTGGCGATCGCCGACTCCTGGCCGGGCCAGGCGCGTACGCTGTTTGGCGACCACGAACGCTTCGAACAGACCTACTTTTCGACCTTTAAAAATATGTACTTCAGCGGCGACGGCGCGCGCCGTGACGAAGATGGCTACTACTGGATCACCGGTCGCGTCGATGACGTGCTGAACGTTTCCGGCCACCGTCTCGGAACCGCCGAAATCGAATCGGCGCTGGTGTCGCATCCGAAAATCGCCGAAGCGGCGGTGGTCGGCATTCCGCATAACATCAAAGGCCAGGCCATTTACGCTTACGTCACTCTCAACCATGGCGAAGAACCGACGCCGGAGCTCTACGCCGAGGTGCGCAACTGGGTCCGTAAGGAGATTGGCCCGCTGGCGACGCCGGACGTGCTGCACTGGACCGATTCGTTACCGAAAACCCGTTCGGGCAAAATCATGCGCCGTATACTGCGCAAAATTGCCGCGGGCGATACCAGTAATCTCGGCGATACCTCAACGCTTGCCGATCCTGGCGTGGTGGAAAAACTGCTCGAAGAGAAGCAGGCCATCGCTATGCCATCATAAACTAACCGATCCCCTACACCCTCTCCCCACCAGGGGAGAGGATATAAATACCCACTCCCCAAGGATTTCAGGTAGCAGGAAAGCGGTAAACAGGCTGACTCCCGACAGTTAACTGCCGGGGGGATAAGTGTTGCCGACGACCGGCGCGTGGATGACAAAAGGGAACCTCTGGAGACGCTATGATGAACGATCAGATTTGTCAGCGGATAGAAAATAGTGCGCATTTTAAGGAGCTTGTTGCAGCCCGGCAAAGGTTTGCCGCCATCCTGTCACTGATTATGCTGGTGATTTATGTGGGCTTTATTCTGCTTATCGCCTTTGCCCCCGGCTGGCTGGGCACGCCGCTGCATGCGGGAACCAGCGTCACCCGGGGTATTCCGATTGGTATCGGCGTGATCGTTATCTCTTTCGTATTAACCGGAATATACGTCTGGCGGGCAAATGGTGAATTTGATCGGCTGACAAAAAGCATTCTCAGCGAGGTTAAAGCATCATGAAGAAAGTCCTGACGGCGCTCGCCGCCACGCTCCCTTTGACCGTCAATGCCGCAGATGCCCTCACCGGCGCGGTACAGCGCCAGCCGACCAACTGGCAGGCGATCATCATGTTCCTGATTTTTGTCGCCCTGACGCTGTATATCACTTACTGGGCGTCAAAACGCGTACGGTCACGCAGCGACTACTACACCGCTGGCGGCAACATTACCGGTTTCCAGAACGGTCTGGCGATTGCCGGCGACTTTATGTCGGCGGCCTCGTTTCTCGGTATTTCCGCACTGGTTTACACCTCCGGCTACGACGGGCTGATCTACTCGCTCGGTTTCCTCGTCGGCTGGCCGATTATTCTGTTCCTGATCGCCGAACGCCTGCGTAACCTCGGCCGCTACACGTTTGCCGACGTGGCCTCCTATCGTCTCAAACAGGGGCCGATTCGCACCCTTTCCGCCTGCGGTTCGCTGGTGGTAGTGGCGCTCTACCTCATCGCCCAGATGGTCGGCGCGGGTAAGCTGATTCAACTGCTGTTCGGCCTCAACTACCACGTCGCGGTAGTGCTTGTCGGCGTGCTGATGGTGCTCTACGTCCTGTTTGGCGGCATGCTCGCCACCACCTGGGTGCAGATTATTAAAGCGGTCCTGCTGCTGTTCGGCGCCAGCTTTATGGCCTTTATGGTGATGAAGCACGTCGGCTTCAGCTTCAATAATCTGTTCACCGAAGCAATGGCGGTGCACCCGAAAGGCTCGGCGATTATGAGCCCCGGCGGACTGGTAAAAGATCCGATATCGGCGCTCTCGCTCGGCCTCGGGCTGATGTTCGGCACCGCGGGTCTGCCGCATATTCTGATGCGTTTCTTCACCGTGAGCGATGCCAAAGAAGCGCGTAAGAGCGTGTTCTATGCCACCGGCTTTATGGGTTACTTCTATATTCTGACCTTTATCATCGGCTTCGGCGCCATCATGCTGGTGGGGGCGAATCCGGCGTTCAAAGACGCGGCCGGGCAGCTTATCGGCGGCAACAATATGGCGGCAGTGCATCTGGCGGATGCGGTCGGCGGCAACCTGTTCCTTGGCTTTATCTCAGCGGTCGCCTTCGCCACGATTCTGGCGGTGGTTGCAGGCCTGACGCTGGCGGGTGCATCGGCGGTGTCTCACGACCTGTACGCTAACGTGTTCCGCAAAGGCGCGACCGAGCGTCAGGAACTCAAGGTGTCGAAAATTACCGTACTGATCCTCGGCGTGGTGGCGATTCTGCTGGGTATCCTGTTCGAGAATCAGAACATCGCCTTTATGGTCGGCCTGGCGTTCTCCATCGCCGCCAGCTGTAACTTCCCGATTATCCTGTTGTCGATGTACTGGTCGAAGCTGACCACGCGCGGGGCGATGATTGGCGGCTGGCTGGGTCTGCTGACCGCGGTGATTTTGATGATCCTCGGTCCGACTATCTGGGTGCAGATCCTCGGTCACGAAAAGGCGATATTCCCATATGAATATCCGGCGCTGTTCTCTATCGCCGTGGCCTTTATCGGTATCTGGTTCTTCTCTGCTACCGATAGCTCCGCGGAAGGCGCGCGCGAGCGTGAACTGTTCCGCGCCCAGTTTATTCGTTCTCAGACCGGGATCGGTATTGAGAAAGGTCAGGCGCATTAATGATTACCCCTACCCCGGCCTGACGGCTGGGGTAGGGGTGATTCTAGTTATAGGTAAATGTTATCGTTCCGCTGGCGTTGGCCGTTCCAGGCGTCACTTCAGCCCCGGTTTTGTAATAGTTAGTCGAAAAGATGAGCGAGTTCGATGCAGCAGCGCCGCCGGGATTATTCGGGTAGGTGAAGGTTGCGTAGCTGGCCTCAGCTCCGGCATTCAACGTTACACTTCTGCTGGATGTACTTAAATAAAAACTGGTGTTTAACGGTATGACCTTCCCGTTGAGGCTTAACTGCACACCCACACCGGTTGCTACGTTTTCCCCCGCCGTTAACGCAATAACGCTCCTGTTCGGATTATCGCCTTCGGCTTCAGTCGCCGTCACACGCATTGATATATTGGTTCCGGGTTCGCAGGAAAGCATCAGCGTTTGCTGGGCGGAGCCGGCTGTCGAGGAAAGAGTAAACTCACTCGTTTTCACGGAGCCCATAGGGAAATTCAGCGCGGTCGTACCTGCCGTACAGCCCATCGGCGTCAGCTTGATTTGCGTCGTACCGCTGATGTGCAGTTGGGAAATAACCATCGTGCCAGTGCTATCTTTAAGCGAAACCGATGAGATAGGGTCCTTTATCGACAGAGAGCTGTTGCTGGCGATTGCGCCTCCCGTGGCCACCAGCTGTAGCTGGTAGGCGGGTGAATAGTTTGTTGTGGCATAGATATCTAAAAACCCCCCTGGTTTTCCAAGATAAAACTCTGAGTCGCCAATATAATGCTCAGTGTAATCAGGGAGAAAATCGTCAGTATCGCCATCATATTCACCGGTAATATTCAGCCAGACTTTCACTCTTAAACCAATACCCGGTACGGATGTCGTATAGATATGATCGCCAGTAAGTGCGCCTGCATTTGCTGAAGACCATTCAAAACGGGCATACATCTTCCCCTCACAGTTCCAGACCTGAGTATTCGAACGCGTTATTCTCCCGGAGTCATAAAGGACCGTTCCGGCAGAATAACTCCCCGCATTAATTAATATTTGTTCGGGTAGATTTGCCATCGTCACATCACCATAATTGGCCCCAGAGCTACAGGACCAACCATAAATAGGGAAAACCAACATCAATAGTAATAAAAAATATTTATTCATATATATCCCTAAACACCTTCCGTCATTTGTATGACACGTTGAAAGTGACCGTATAGGCAACGTTTCCTGGCGTTACTTTGCCGTATGGCGTATACATTCTGGCCGCCATATCAAAGGCGTGTCCGCCAGGGGAGGCCGTAAATGCATAGGTATAACTCTCGTTTGGACCCAGCGTTTTCCCATCCGCGGCACTCACAAGCTGTAAGCCAACATCCTTTGCCCCATCAATCAGCTCACTGACATAAATTGTGGGATAAGTACTATCAAACGGAGCGCCGCTAAACGTTATCGTCACTGAAGACGTACCGGTTGAGCAGTTATCAAATGCCAGGGAAACGGTTGTGGTATCGCTACTGGCCCCCGGCTTACCGGTCAGACGCTGAGAAGAAACCGTCCCCAGGCTGATAGCATTGGACGGTTTTACAAAAACCTCACAGACAGGTTCTTCAATATTGCCGGTGACATTAAAATTGACGGTACTCGTAGCGTCATAGGCCCAGGCAGATGAAGCACTGGCCAGTAGCCCTGCTATTGCAGCTATCGCTAGCCGCAATGGCGATTGAGCATGGTGTATCCGCATCGCTATCATTTTAGTGGTGTGCTCAAAACACAATATATTGAGATTGTTCATCGGCAATCCGCCGTATAAAAAACAATATCGTCAATTGATTTGTTAGATGATAAATCATAATTGACATAACACTGGCGAGTTAAAGCATCGCCCCACTTCACAAATAAGCGGCCTTTTTCTGGCAGCCCGGTCAAATAGGCCTGCCCGGAATCACCGACAATAGCGCTGCGTTTTTGTTTATACTCCTGACTTTCATCCTCTAGCGTAATCACCGCGCCAAACGGCACATCTTTATGATGAAATTGCAAGGTCATCATGGCCTTATAGCCAATCCAGGTATCATATTTAACTTTTACGATCGCATTGCGCGTCGGGACCACCGTTCTGACAATATTATCTATTTCCGCTCCCGAGACCTGCTGTTCATCAAGGGAGAGATTGTTTTCATGATAAGGGCGAACGAAAGGCACTACGGCATACCCGGCAGAATCGGTCATGACGTTAGTCTGCCCGCGTACCGCGATATCCCTGACGCCAGGCGCTTCAATCAGCGCAACGCTCTCGCCCAGATAGCGTGACAGCGTTATCCCGCCGGAATGGGCGAGCATCCCACCGCGTAGCGAATAATTATAGTGGGCGCTGTTGCTGTCATAACCGTATCCGGCGGTGACTTCACCTTTTGAGCCCTGGTAGTTGAGGTTGATGTTCCCTGAGGTGCTTTTATCGCTGGCGTTATATCCCTCCTGCACGTTCCAGTTCAGAGAACGATCGGCGAAAGCGGAGCCATTTAAACCAAGACTGTGAGTGGTGTCTCCCACCCGGCTGCTGTTCATATTGTAGCTGGCTGATATATCGGCGCCGAAAGGAATACTCACGGTTAGCGAAATAATGCTGTCGCTGGAAGGCGAGTTATTTTCATTCTGGCCGCTGCTCTGCACATTGCGGTTATAGGCGTAGTTAATGAAGTAGGACATCCGGCCAAACGTATTGCTATAACTCACGCCCAGCGACTCCATCCGCGAGTTATTCCAGTAAGACTCACTGACCAGCGAAAGGGAGAGTGAACCGAATCCGGAGAAAATCTGCGACGCTGAAGCGTCAAAGCGGTCTTTAGTCCGACCGGATGACGAACAGCAGGCGCGATGAGAGTCCGCCCGATCGATAAAGTTCTGCAGAGAATAATAACCATGCGTTGAGTAACGGTACCCGGCAACGGAAAAGTTTGTCCCCGTCTGTGGAAAATCTTTACTAAAGCGCACGCGGTATGACTGCCCTTCGCTGGATGAGGCGTTATCCGATGAGGAATTTTCTTTTATGTCAGCCCAGGACTGAGAAGCATCAAAAGAGAGCGCCCCGACTGAACCCAAATTAAACCCGGCCCCCAGCAGGAGATTACTGTATTTATCCTCTAATTGCTGAAAGCCGCCGTACAGCGTGACGTTGCTCAACGCTCCCCAGGCAACGTTGGATTGCAGAAACTGATACTCCTTTCCGCCCGCGCTTCCCGAGCGCGTCTTGCCGCCGCTGAAAGCGTAATCAACCTGCCCTTCACGTTGTAATATTGCCAGTGAAGCAAACGGCACCACAAAGCTCTGCTCACTACCGTCTGATTCTTTCACCGTCACGTAGAGATCGCCCGCGCTTCCCGTGGGATAAAGATCGTTTATCTCAAAGGCGCCGGGAGAGACCGTTGTTTTATAAATGCTGTATCCGTTTTGATAAACCGTCACGTCTGCGGTCGAGCGCGCGATGCCTTTTATGACCGGTGCGAAGCCGTTCAGGCTGTCCGGGAGCATCTCTTTATCAGAGTTCAGCTGCAGGCCGGTGAAGCTGATGCTGTCAAACACCGCCGAAGAAGTATAGGTTTGCCCCACTATCAGCTGACCTTTCAGGGCGTGGATATCGCGTGAAATATAGCTATAGACGGAGTCCCACTGACTGCCATCGTCATTATGATTGAGGGTGCTGTAATTACGTAAACGCCACGGCCCAACGTTCAACCCCGGCTGCAGGCTGACAAACTGGCTGGAGGTGGAAACGCCTCCATCTCGCGGATCGGTTTTTTGCCCGGAAATGTTGTAATTCAATAGCCCGGCGGTAATGCCCTGCTGCCATCGGCTTTCCGGGACATACCCCCGCGGACGGTGCACTAAAGCCACCTGGGGTAAGGTAAAGTCGATTCGCTGTTGCGAGAGCTGTACCGCCGTCTCCCATCCGGGGATCGCAGACAGTTTTGCGCACTCCGAACCCGCCACGGTAAGCTCAGGATAATCTTCGGTTTTAATCGACCACTCTTTCAGGCGCGCGACGGAAAGACATGGCCGGGATGAAGCGGCGTTATTTTGATCCTGTCGCGTAAAAATGACGGACTCAGAAGCCACAAACGTATGGTTAATATAGACATCCAGGTTGTAGTCACCTGGCGGAATGGTCTCTTCAGAAATATAGGTTAAGTCAACGGCGGAGGTACCGGTTTCGTTTACCTCCAGCAGATGGGGATTGAAGTACTCACCTGCCATCGCCGGGAGAGGTATTGTGGCAAAGCTGAAAATGAAGGCGGCATAGCCGCTGGTCAATAAAAAGGTATAACGCTTTCCAACGTTATTGAATGATGGCGGTATATTTCGGTCCAGGCATTCCATAATCATTGATCACGCTCCATGTGATTTTCTTTTTGCCCGCAGAAGAGGCATTTGCTACCGGTATTTTTATTGTTGAAAAGGGGGCAACAAACCACGCTTCAGGTACTGCTTTGCCGTTAACCAAAACTTCAGAGAAATTCATATATAGAGGAGAAATATTTTTCACTTTTATATCTCGCCCTTCAGCAGACCACTGCAGCTTTTCGGCAAAATTTTCTGGTATGGCGCTTTTCAATGCGGCGGGTCGAAAAATAAGCTTTATCCTGGAATTAATCGCAAACTGAACCATATTTTTGTCCGGCGCGTTCTCCATGGCGGGAATCCCTTTAATATTCAACCAGAACATGGATTCCCGATCCTCCGCTAAAGGTTTACCCGAACGTAGAATGCGTACAAATCCTTGCTCTCCGGACTTCAGGCGAAATAGCGGAGGCGTTGTGATGAATGTATCTTTCGCTGGCGAGGCCGCATCGACAACGGAGATCCAGGACTGAACGATATTGGTCACATTATCCTTATTTTGAACAGATACCGTCGTCGACTTTTGTGTGCCATCGAATATCACCCGCGTGCCGCCCACGACTACGCTTGCCTGCGCCGCAAACGCACACAAATAAAAACAAATAAAGTAGAATAATCTGTTCATAATGGAGTCCAGTAAGGGAAAGAGTTACCCTTTCCCTTGGTATTTATTAGCGTCTGAATTAATAGTACGTAACGTTGTAGGTTACCGTTGTCTGAACGGCGCCTTTAGTCGGTTCAGCACTGCCTGCTTTCGCCATTTTTACGGTGAAAGGAATGGTCGCAGCGCCGGAGGAAATATCCACATCGGCGCCTTCAGTATTATTTTTAAGCAGCGCACCCTGGTTATCAAAAATAGCCACGGCAACGCCCGTCGCAGGCGATGCGGAAGCCTGGTTCTTAAAGTAATCGCTGTTAGTTTCATCGGCTTCACCGCCAAAGGTGACTCTGGCCTTAGCGTTACCGCCATCAGCCACTTTCGGGCAACCGGTCAGGGTGAAAGAAAAACTCTTAGCCGCGCCATA
Organism: Klebsiella sp. K5-306; assembly: GCF_051835185.1. Classification (NCBI taxonomy): domain Bacteria; kingdom Pseudomonadati; phylum Pseudomonadota; class Gammaproteobacteria; order Enterobacterales; family Enterobacteriaceae; genus Klebsiella; species Klebsiella sp. K5-306. The sequence continues at coordinate 89,103 of NZ_JAIFJY010000005.1, read as the reverse complement.
GGTATTCGCCTTCAGATCCGCGACGGAGGAGGTCCCCATCTCAATAGATGAGACGCCGTTATCGATAGTAGCTGTACAGGTAGTATCAGAGACCGTGCCGGTAAAAGTAATGGTGTTATCCGCCTGCGCCATTGTCACCAGTGAGCAGCCCGCCGAGAAGGCGACTATTTTAGCCAGAGTTATTGCATTCATTTTCATTGGTATTCTCCTGTTTATTAAGATTAACAATCAGTCCATCAATTGTTTATGGCAATCTATTAGAGAAGGGAAACAGGCATCAACTCAATCTATAAGTTATATCAGCGCTTAGGGAAATAAACTGCCTGCTTACAATATTATTTTAAATATTGAAGCAAAAGCTCAAGCTCCACATGAATCCATTCAATAATAAAAGCTCACCTCAATAAGATATCCAAAAACAAGATTACCCTCAATAACTAATGAAGAATAATCCTAAAATCATAAATGAGATTAACCTATAAGATAAATACATGATTTAAAAATAAACAAATAAAAACAACAGATTGCAAAAACCACTCATTCATACTGCAAATAAATATAGTGATTTATATTTGTGAATCAAGTTAAAATGAAGCAGCATTGAAACATTTAGTTACACTTAAACGTAAAATAAGTGAGATTATCATCGATGGATAAACTTCATCTACTTTTACATGACTTCATGTTTTCAACGATTCAAGTGCTGATTATATTGGTTGAGGTATATCAAATATGAAATGACAACTGAAATAAATATTGATGATATATATTTTTTCTGTGGTCTATTTCCTTGCGGAGGATAAACCACAGAAAATAATAGTCAGAACATTGCCCAGCGCACCAGCGGCGCGGTCAATACCATCACAACGCCGGAAAGCATCATCACCAGGCTGGCGACCACGCCCTCCTGCGGCCCCAGTTCATAAGATCGCGCGGTACCGGCGCCGTGGGATGCCGCGCCGAAACCCGCTCCTTTAGCCATCCCTTCGCGAATAGAAAGACGCAGAAACAGCACATCACCCACCGCCATGCCGAATACCCCGGTGACCACGACAAACAGGGCGACTAAATCAGGCTGACCGCCCAGCGGTTTAGCTGCCGCCAGCGCAAAGGGCGTGGTCACCGAACGTACCGCCAGGCTACGCTGGATCTCATCGGGCAAGGTAAACAGCCGCGCCAGCCACACCGAACTGGTCACCGCAACAACCGACGCGGTCGTTACTCCGGCCGTCAGCGACATCCAGTGGCGTTTAATAATCGCCAGATTGTCATACACCGGCACGGCGAAAGCGATAGTCGCCGGGCCCAGCAGCCATAGCAGCCAGTGGGCCTCCCCCATATAGCTTTGATAAGAGATATGGCCGAATACCAGCATCATCACCAGCAGGATCGGGGTGAAAACCAGCGGCATCAGGGGCAGTTTATGGAAGCGGCGATAAAGCCGTTTATTGGCAAAATAGAGCCCCAGCGTGACAAGAAGACACAGGACGCTCAGCTGGAAATCACTCATGTTTCATCCTGCTGACTTCATAGCGATACACTTTATCAACCACCCATGCCGTCGCGCCCAGCACCATCATGGTACTTAAGCCAATCACCAGAAAGATGCGCCAGCCCTCCACCATCAGCAGTTGCGCGTAGTTGACGACCGCCACTACCGCCGGCACGAAGAACAGCAGCATCTCGGCCAGCAGCCAGCGGGCGCCGGCGCGTACCCAGTTTAAAGGGATCACCCGGCAGACTATCAGCGTCAACATCATCAGCATGCCGACAAGGTTCGCCGGAAGCGGCAGGTGCAGCCAGTTAACAAAATAGTCAGCGCAGACGAACAGTCCGGCGTAGATCAGTACCTGAACAGGTACCTGAAGACGTTGCATAACGAAGGGCGTCACGCGAGCTGGCGCAAAGGCCATGAGCGGTATTCCTGAAAAAGAAGACAGGCGAGCAGTATAGAGAGCCGCCGGGCCCGGCAGAAATGAATTAAAATCATCACAGGTATAGTCTCAGGGAATAATTATGGATATCCGAACGCTGCGCTATTTTGTCGAAGTGGTGCGCCAGCAAAGCTTTACCCGCGCAGCGGAGAAGTTGTTCGTCACGCAGCCGACCATCAGTAAGATGCTCAAGAATCTGGAAGATGAGCTGAACTGCACGCTGCTGATCCGCGACGGTCGTCGGCTGCTGCTGACCGATACCGGTCGGGTAGTTTTCGAGCGCGGACAGGCCATCCTTGGTGAATTTCATCAGCTGGAGTCGGAGCTAAGCGATATTAATCATCTGCATAAGGGCGTACTGCGTCTCGGCATTCCGCCGATGGTCGGGATGTTGATGGCCGAACCGATTAGCCGCTTTCGCCAGCGCTATGCGGGTGTGGAATTGAAAATCTCCGAATTCGGCGGGCTGACCGTGCAGCAGGCGGTAAGCAACGGTGAACTGGATTTAGCCATGACCGCGCTTCCCGTTGATGAGGCCAGCGGCTTAACCACGCTCTCGCTGTTCAGCCATCCGCTCTGCGTGCTGACGCCGAGAACGGCGCAGTGGGAAGGCATCAGTTCGTTGTCGCCGGAAGCGCTCGCCGCACATCCGCTGGTGATCTACAACGAGGATTTCGCCCTCAGCCAGCAGCTGATGCGGCTATTTACTCAGCATGAAGTTAAGCCGCGTATCGCCGTGCGCAGCGGACAGTGGGATTTTCTGGCCGCGATGGTACAGGCCGGAATTGGCGTCGCGATTTTACCGGAGCCGATTTGCCAGCGCCTCGACCCGCAGAGCTTTTGCTGGATACTGTTACAAAGCGATCTACGCTGGGAACTGGGAATGATTTGGCGGGAAGGCGTGTACATGTCGCACAGCGCGCGGGCGTGGCTGGAGTGCAGTAAGGCGTTCTGGCTGAAGTAAGATGCCGAAAGCGGCACGCTTAACCGCGGCGTCAACGCCTTATCCGGGCTACAGATTCCCCATCGTCTGAGGGGCGGTAGCCCGGACAAGGCGACTCAGGCGCCGTCGCGGACGAGTACGGTGTTACTGATCCTCGATAAGCAGCGCTTCCAGCAGGTCGAGATCGTGCAGCAGCTTCTGCAGCGTCTCGTTACTGATCTGCCGGGTGGCGCGCAGATGGTACAGCTCCCCGCGTTCAGAACGCAGCGCCGCCAGACGGAACCGGCGCTCGAGGCTCTCTTCCAGCATCGAGGTTTCCACATCGTTACGCCCATCAACGCGACGGCGCAGGTTACCAATTACCCGCGAGCTGACCTCAGTCAGCAGCTGATTATCGATGTTTTCTTTGGTATCCGCCGCCAGACGCTCTTCCATTTTCTGAATCGCGACAATCGCCACATCCGCCGTTGCCGCCCGCGCCAGGCGCTCCTCTTTGCGCTGCTGTACATGGTCGGTCGACTCGATATGGCGCAGCAGAATCGGCAGCACAATCACGCCGACAAACAGAGAGAACAGAATCACCCCGGCGGCAAGGAATACCAGCTCATAGCGCGCCGGGAAGACGTTGCCGTCCGGCAGCAGCAGAGGAATCGACAGCACACCGGCAAGGGTAATGGCCCCGCGAACGCCAGCGACGGAGGAGATCAGCAGCTCGCGCGTGGTCCAGGAGCCGAACTCCATCGGTTTCTTTTTCAGGAAACGCTGGCTCAGCTTGCGCATCGTCCACAGCCAGCCAAAACGCACCAGCATCAGGGCGGCATAAATCAGGATGATATCGGTAAACAACATCCAGGTTTCGACGTTGGGATCCGCCTCTGCGGCCACCAGCGAGCTGGAGAGAATATCCGGCAGCTGCAGGCCCAACAGCAGGAACACCATGCCGTTAAACACGAACTCCAGCATCGCCCAGGTGCTGTTGGCGCGCAGGCGCATCGCCAGCGGCGCGCTGCGCATCACGCCGGAACGGGTGATGGTCATCCCCGCCGCGACTGCCGCCAGGATGCCGGAAAAGCCGATGTGTTCAGCGATCAGGTAAGAGGCGAACGGCAGCAGGAACAGCAGCACAATTTGCGTTGCCGGTTCATCGCCGCCCCAGCGGCTAAGGAAGCGCATTGAACGCCCGTACAGCCAGCTGACCACAAAGCCCGCGAGAATACCGCCGACCGCCACCTTGAAGAACTCCACCGTCGCGCCGCCGACGGTAAAGACCATCGTGCCCATCGCCACCGCAACGGCAAACTTCAGGGAGACCAGGCCGGACGCATCGTTCATCAGCGCTTCGCCCTGCAAAATTCCCATAATTTTTTTCGGAATACGCCCTTCGCCGACGATGCCGGACAGCGCGACGGCATCCGTTGGCGACAGGACGGCCGCGAGGGCAAAAGCCGGAATCAGCGGGATACCGGGAACGATCCAGTAGATGAGATAGCCAATACCGACCACCGTCACCACCACTAACGCCAGCGCCAGACCGAAGATTTCTCGCCCATGCTCAATAAACTCGCGGGTCGGCGTCTTCCAGCCATCGGCAAATAGCAGCGGCGGGATGAACAGAACCAGAAAGAGTTCAGGATCGAATTCAACATGCAATCCGAAGGTAGGCCAGGCCAACAGCGCGCCGATGGCGATTTGGATTAAAGGTAGTGGAACCTGAAAGGGCAGTACGCGTGTAACCACCCCGGAGAGAGAGACCACGAGGGTCATGATGAGTATGGTAAAGAATATTTCCATGTGTTCCCTGTTTGCTGCGTTTTCTTTTTTACATCTGAGGCGTCATGTCTCGGCATAATACGCTACTCAGATTAACGCAAAAGGAAACAGGATGTGGCTTAAAAATTAAACGGGCGGCCAAAGCCGCCCGCCGTTAGCAGGAAAAGTTAAATCGCCCAACCGCCAGCATAGAAGATGACCAGCGCCGCGGCGATAATCACCGTCCCCAGGTTCAGCTTACGCCATTCGCCGGATACCAGACGGCCAATCACCAGCGCCGCAAAACCAATCATGATGCCGGTAACGATGTTACAGGTCAGCACGATAAAGACCGCGGTGATGAGCCCCGCCATCGCATCAACAAAGTCGTTGAAATCGATTTTCGCCACGTTGCTCAGCATCAGCAGGCCGACGTACATCAGCGCCGGCGCGGTAGCATAAGCCGGAACCAGATAGGAGAGCGGAGAGAGAAACAGGATCAGCAGGAACAGCACGCCGACGGTCACTGCGGTCAGGCCGGTTTTACCGCCCGCCGCCGTACCGGCAGCAGACTCGATATACACTGCCGCCGGCGCCGCCCCGACCAGGCCGGAGAAGACGCTGCTCAGGGAGTCGGTGGTCAGCGCTTTGCCGCCGTTGATAATCTGCCCGTCTTTATCCAGCAGGTTCGCCTGACCGGCCACCGCGCGGATCGTGCCGGTGGCGTCAAACACCGCGGTCATCACCAGCGCAAGCACGCTTGGCAGCACGACCGGGTTGAGCGCGCCCACGATATCCAGGCTGCCGATCAGCGAGTTGCCTTTATCGTCGCTCAGCGACGGCATGGCGAAGATGCCGGAGAAGTGAACGTTAGGATCGAAGATCAGGCCGATAATCGAAACGCCGATAATCGTCAGCAGGATACCGCCCGGCACTTTCAGTTTTTCGAGGCCAATAATCACTGCCAGCCCGACCAGCGACATAATCACCGGGAAACTGTCAAAATTACCCAGCGCCACCGGCAGACCGTCCAGCGGGTTTTTGATCACCAGACCAACGCCGTTGGCGGCAATCAGCAACAGGAACAGACCGATACCAATCCCCGTGCCGTGCGCAACGCCCTGCGGCAAGTTACGCAGGATCCAGCTACGAATGCCGGTTGCGGAGATGACGGTAAACAGTACGCCCATCAGGAAGACCGCGCCCAGCGCGACCGGAATGCTGATCTGTTGGCCCAGCACCAGGCTAAAAGCGGTAAAAGCGGTCAGCGAGATGGCGCAGCCAATCGCCAGCGGCAGGTTCGCCCACAGCCCCATCACCAGCGAGCCGACGCCGGCAACCAGACAGGTGGAAACAAATACCGCAGCTGGCGGAAAACCCGCTTTGCCGAGCATCCCCGGCACCACGATGACGGAGTAGACCATCGCCAGGAAGGTGGTAAGACCGGCAACGATTTCCTGACGCACGGTACTGCCGCGAGCAGAAATTTTAAACCAGGCGTCCAATGAACCGCCGGTACGCGCTGAAGGCGTAGACATAGAAAACTTCCCCTGAGAATTTTTATCGTTCGTCTGGATGCGAGGTGGACCATCCACTGCCAGTTAAACGCGATCTCCTTGTGCTACATCGCAGCGCCAGGGGCTGTGAAAAGCAAACGTTTAACTCCGCGCATACAATACGGTGTGAAGAATGACTTTGCTCCCCCCTGTCAGCAGAGGAAATGATGAGCAAAATAAAAAGGCAAACGATTATCCAGCCTTTAGACGGGCCTTTTCAACAGAAGTTTGTCGGATTTAGCTAAATTTCGCTTATGACGTTCATGAAATAACCAGCCGATGCGCAAACGTTATCGTCCATGCGCAATCCGGTAACATTTTTGTATTGCGCTGATAGCAATTTTCCCCTGTCATCGGCTTTAGTAATGGTTCATTCGCCGGGTAAGGTAAATGGGCCCCCACGCTCAATCGCCTTCTGCCAGGCCGGACGCTGCTCTACCCGCTGAACCCACTGCGTCAGATGCGGTAAATCCCCCACCCCGCCGCGCGCCAGCAACGCCATTGCCGGAAAGCTCATCTGAATATCAGCCATACTCAGCTCAGCGCCGGCAAACCAGCGCTGGCGAGAAAGGTGCGATTCAATAAAGCGGGCATGGGTCTCAACCTGTCGGTTAAGCCAGGCCTTTTGCACCCCTTTGCCTAATGCATTGCCCAGCGTGCGTATGCCAAACGGCACCGGGGGCTTGCCCAGGCTGGAAAACACCAGCTTCATCAGCAGCAGGGGCATCAGCGAACCCTCGGCATAGTGCAGCCAAAAGCGGTATTGCAGTTTATCTTCCACCGACTCAGGCTTTAAGCGCCTGGCGCTATCATAGGTTTCCTGTAAATACTCCAGAATGGCGCCGGACTCCGCCAGAATATGGCCGTTATCTTCTACGACCGGCGATTTGCCCAATGGATGAACGCTTTTTAACTCCGCTGGCGCGAGCATATCCTTTCCCCGCTGATAAGAGACAACCTGATAAGGCAGCTGCAACTCTTCCAGCGCCCATAATACGCGCTGCGATCGTGACTGATTGAGATGATGTACCGTTAACATGGGCCTCTCCCGCTGTTTGTTCAAATTAACTATAGGAACAGGCAGCGAATGACGGGAATTTTTCGGCAACCTGAGGCGGCAAAATCAGAGAAAAGAGCCACACTTAAGTTGTCGGCGCAAACCGGAACCTCCATCAACATATTGCGCAATACTGAGGTGAGCCGACGTCGGGGGAAACCCTCCTGCGTACCAGCGGGATAGTGCGAAAGACCAAGACCGGAAAACAACTAAAGCGCCCTGTTGTGGCGCTTTAGTTTTTTAATCCTCTTCCAGCAGCCGTGCGCCGGTCCCCTCTTCTCCCAGCTTATCGCCCGGGTTGCGTAACGGACAGTCGCGGCGCGACAGACAGCCGCAGCCGATGCAGCCATCAAGCTGATCGCGCAGCGCGGTCAGGGTGTGAATCCGTCGGTCCAGCTCCTCCCGCCACTGGGACGACAGCATCTTCCACTCTTTGGCGCTGAGGTTATGCCCTTCCGGCAGTACGCCAAATGCATCACCGATAGTGGCCAGCGGAATACCAATGCGTTGCGCAATCTTAATGATCGCCACCGCACGCAGGACGTCGCGCCGGTAGCGCCGCTGATTGCCCGCGTTGCGCTGGCTGTGGATCAGCCCTTTGCTTTCATAAAAGTGCAGCGCGGAGACGGCCACGCCGGTTCGTTTTGCCACTTCGCCGGGAGTCAGCAGCATTTTGATGCGGGGAGATTTCTTTTCCATAAAGCGCTTTACCTCAAGTTAACTTGAGGAATTATACTCGCCCGCAGACAAAACGACGAATCGAGAATTGAGAGAGGCCGCTTTATGTCCCATCAGGATATTATCCAAACGCTTATTGAATGGATTGATGAACATATCGATCAACCACTTAACATTGATGTAGTCGCCAGAAAATCGGGATACTCAAAATGGTATCTCCAGCGGATGTTCCGCTCCGTGATGCATCAAACGCTAGGTGATTACATTCGCCAGCGCCGTCTGCTGCTCGCTGCGGAAGCGCTAAGAACCACCCAGCGCCCTATTTTTGATATCGCGATGGATCTCGGCTACGTATCGCAGCAGACTTTCTCACGGGTGTTCCGCCGCGAATTCGACCGTACGCCTACCGACTATCGCCATCAGATTTCCGCCTGATAACGTTGTTGCCAGGGGCAGAGGCTGGTGCGGTCGTTAGCCAGCCACTGCATATACTCCTGCGGCGGCATCGCTTTCGCAAAGAGCCAGCCCTGGCAATATTGCACGCCCCGCTTTTGTAGCCAGGCGACCTGCTCTGCCGTTTCCACGCCTTCAGCGACGATCTTTAAATGCAGACTGTTCGCCATCTGGATGATATGTTCGGCAATCAGGTGGCTGGTGGTGTTGTTTGACAGCGTATCGACAAAAGATTTATCAATCTTGAGGATATCGACGTTGAGCGCATGGAGATTGTTCAGATTGGAGTAGCCGGTGCCGAAGTCATCGATAGCGATTTCATATCCCGCGTCGCGAAAAGCCTGAATCACCGGCGTCGTTTTCGGGACGTCAATAAACCCGCGTTCGGTCACTTCGATTTTTATTTGTTCCGCCTTGATGGCGTAGCGCCGGACCTTCTCATTGATATGCTCAATCAAGCGCGCGGATTGAAAATCAGCAGCCGAGAGATTAATCGCTACGTACAGGTGCGGATGCCGCGCCAGAAATTCGCCGAGATCGGAAAATACCTCATCGATGACATAGTCGGTAACCTGGGCGATCATCCCTTCGTTTTCCGCCAGCGGAATAAACTCCGCCGGACTCATCACCGGGCCATCAAACCCCGGCCAGCGCAATAACGCTTCGGTACCAACGCAGCGGTGATTTTTAATATCGATAATCGGTTGATAGTGCAGGCACAGCTGGCGACGGCTTAACGCGCGCTGCAGCATATTACGCGGAGAGTGGTACTGCTGCCGCGTGCGCGACCACACCAGTAACAGCAACACGCTGCAAATCAGCCCCAGCGGCAGAGTCAGCGTCACCTGATTATAAAAATTCTGGTAATAGCTGACGCGCGAGGTGGACATGATGACGGCAATCGGGCGAACGGTGGAATGGGCGATGGCATAAACGCGGCCATCCTGCTGAAAGAGCGCCTCTTCAGCGCGAATCAGATGACGTAATTCCTCAGGGTCGGCGTTCTTGCTGACGGAAAAAAAATGGTTCGTTTTGGTATCAAACACGCCCCAGGCGAGATTGCTGTCACTGGATATCAGCGCGCTGAACGAGAGCGGATTAATCACCACCACATAGTGGCCGCGCTGCAGATAGTTCATCGCATAGCCAGGGTAGAAAGGCGTTTCGCGGTAGTAGTAAATCGCGATATCCGGCTTTTTGGTATAGGTTGCGGCCGGAATTTGCCACCCCATCTCGCGGCGTACCGCAGTGGAGCAGAAAAAATGGCTGCCGTTGGCGTAGATTAAGTCGTCGATATAGAGCAGACCGCGTACAATGCCGAGCAGATATTGCTGATGATACGGCGAACACACTTCTCCCTGATACAAACGGGCCTTATCGCGCGCTTCGTCAGCTTCTCGAATAACCAACTCCGTTTTTTGTAGCGCCAGCCGAGAAAACAGCCGCAGCTGATCGGCGGTTTCCGCTTTGGCGCGGATTTGCGCAAACCACAATGCCAGCACCACCGGTAGCAGAATGACCAGCACGATGCCAACAATTCTCAACGCCTTGTGTGGCGCGCTACGACTCATTTACGCTTTTTATCCATGCGATACGCCTTAATCAAGGTGAAAGGCCCCGATGATTCCTCTTACTGTGATATGAATCAGGGTATCTCAGCAACCCACGCTTTGACGTAAAAACCTCATGACTATGAATGATGAATAATACTTGCTAATGCAAGACGTGAGAAACATTCTCAACATAATGAGATTAGCCCCACTATCTAATTCGGTTTATCCGTATAATTCGCCGGAATATGTAATAAAATCCGCAGAACCTAAACCTTATTAAAAAAGAAATGCGCTCGACTATCGCTTATAATCGACCTTCGCAATGAAAGCTCTCCCCCCCCTTATTAACCACGAACTTTTCAGGGTCAATAAGCGCAAGAAAACTCCCATTTTGGACTGGTGAATAAAAGAACAAATGTGATATAGTTCACATTAGCTGATGAAACAAAAACGTTGTTTCATTACGTTCCTGTTTGCCTGAAGATAGCCAGAGCATCGCATCACCGTCAGTCTCGCCAGGTTGTCAAAGGCTTCCAAATTTCGTTGAGGATAGGTTGATGGCTTCCATTACTACCAGTGTCGTACTTTTGCGCTGGCCGCTCGTGAGCGCAGTGCTGATGTTTCTGGCCAGCTCGTTGAACATTCAGCTGCGTAAAAGTGATTATGCCGGTTTAGCGGTAATCTGTAGCTGTATTGGCCTGGCCGCGGCCTGCTGGTTTGCCACCGGTCTGTTGGGCATTACGCTGCTGGACGTGGCGAAAATCTGGGGCAATATCAAGGACGTGATGATTGAAGTCATGAGCCAGACTCCGCCTGAATGGCCGATGATGATGACCTGATTTCGGGCCGCCTTATCCGGGCGGCCACGCCCACACCATCGTGAATGCCCGCACTGGCGAAGCGCCGTTAGCGAAAATCCCCGGTCCGCACTGTGCATAGCCGGGCGACAGGGCCAACAAAAGGGTAGCCCGGAGGACAGGGACTACGTGCCGCCTCCGGGAGGATGCGTCTCTTCTGGCCACCAGAGAAGAGTAAGGCCTTAACCACCGGGAACCTGCTGCACTCTCCCCCTTTGCGACAATACATCACCTGCATGAACAACAACAATGGCCAGATACGGGCCAGGTTTTACCGTATCTGCTGGCCCAGATCGTGCTGCCCCGACGGCAGCCCCGGTACTGCACGTGGAAAGTCGTTCGGGCAGCGTTTTATGGCACAGAGCGCCTGGTAACGGCAGGAGTCTGCCGTCGTGGCGGTAGAATGATAAGGACAGGAAGGCCGCTCCCGCAGCTTCTCCCACTGCGCTTCATCGTATCGCGTGATGTTATAAACTTTTACCGCATGATATTGCTCGTTGATTAACACGCTCGATGAGTAGAGTTTTATCGACTCTCCCGGCAGTAATAAAATGTCGGCCTCATACCACAGAATAAACTTTAAAAACCGCAGGCTGGAAATTGAGGAAAAAGCTACCCCGGAATGCGGGCAGACAAGAGTATTATGAATAGTCCATTTCATTTTCTATCCTTGCGTGCATTGCTGATTAATGACTCTATATATTGATAGCATTCATCATAGATAACCGCAAGGCGATCGATTAATAATGTGATATCAGACAATACTCAAAGCGCTTTATACTCACTAAGATGTAGCGTGAATATTGCATTATAAAAATGAATGGTTAGCCATAATAATCAACGATAGCGCCAGCAATGAACATACATAAATAAGTATATATTGACAATAAATTACAGGCTACCAAAAGCGGTAGCCTGTAATATTACACCGGGAGTGAGTCAAAAATATCTAAGCGATTGTGCGCATATTAAACGCGGGCATCACCAGGTTTTACCAATATTAAACTGGAACTGCTCAGCTTTATCTCCATCGTATTTTTTAAATGGCTCAGCCCAGGAAAACACCAGCGGGCCTAACGGCGACATCCACTGCACCGCAATCCCGGCAGACATACGGATATGCGAAGGGTCGCCATAGTCCGGGATCCCTGCCGCCAGCGTCTGACCGGTATTTTGCCAGGTGGTACTCCATACCGTACCGGCATCGAGGAATAGCGACGTTCGCAGGCTGTCGGCATATTTGTCATTCACAAACGGCGTCGGCACAATAAATTCGCTGTTCAGGACCGCCATCGCGTTACCGCCAACCGCATCGGATGAAGAATCCAGCGGACAGGTGCTGTAGCTGCTTTCAGAACCATTACAACGATAATACGCTGCTTTTGGGCCAATCGTATTGGACGAAAATCCGCGAACCGACGACGATCCACCGGCATAAAAGTTATCGTAAAACGGCACCGATTTGCCGTTCAGCCCATCGGCATAGCCCGCACGCAGGTGCTCCATCCACACCCAGCTTTTGTTCTCGGTCAGCGGCATATACTGGGTGGTATCGAAAGTCACTTTGTAATAGCTGTTATCCGAACCGGGTACGGTAACCTTGGCGGTCAGGCTGCTTTTATTCCCCGCCCGGGGGAAGAAACCGCGATCCAGATTGTTATAGCTCCAGCCAACGCTGGCAAAATAGTCATTGGCGCTATAGGTCGCACCGCTATCGCCATCTTTGGTGACAACGTCAGGATAGATGCCCCGCGAGTTAAGATAGCTCCAGGTGGTGAGCTCCGGGTCCATATTGGTCAGGCGGTTATGGACATAGTCCAGGCCCAGGTTAAGAGCGTTATTCTCGCTAATCGGGAATCCCAGCGTACTGCCGACGCCGTAGCTTTGCTGGTTGTAACTCCCGGAATCGGCATCCGAGGCGTCGTAGCTGTTGTAAAAGATTTTACCGCCGAGGCTAACGCCATCCACGGTGAAGTAAGGGTTTGTCGCTCCCAGCTCAAGATAGGACTGGTAACTGTTGCGCGTGCCGTTGAAGCTGACGCTATTACCGGTTCCCAGCCAGTTATCCTGGGTGACGCCGAGCTGGTAGCTCACGCCGCTATCGGTGCCGAAGCCCAGACCCACGTTAAAGGAACCGGTATTGCGCTCCTTCACCTTATAGACCACGTCCACCTGATCCTGGCTACCGCTTACCGGTACGATCTGCTTGTCGACGGTTTCGAAAAATCCTGTACGATCCAGCCGCGTTTTTCCCTGCTCGACCTTCTCATCATTCAACCACGCACCTTCCATCTGGCGCATTTCGCGACGTAGCACCGCATCACGGGAAGTATCGTTACCCTGAAAGCGAATCTGGCGTACCGAATAACGGCGTCCGGCATCGACACTGATATGCAAAATGACGCTTTTTTCCGCATCATTAATATCCGATGTGGTGTTCACCTGCGGCCAGGCATAGCCGTATTTTCCCAGCAGCGTCTTAATACTGTTCTCGACTGCCGTGATTTCCGCACCGCTATACCATTTCCCCGCTAAAGGCTTCACCAGCGCCTCAATTTCCTGATTATGCTGCGCCATATCGCCGGTCACCATCGTACTGGCGACTTTATAACGAGCACCTTCGGCAATATTAATGGTGATATATAGCGATTTTTTATCCGGCGTAATACTCACCTGGCTTGAATTTATGCTAAAACGCGCATAGCCGCGATCGAGATAATAGCTACGAAGGGTTTCAAGATCCGCCGCCATCTTTTGCTTTTGATATTTCTTATCGCCAATCACGTTCCACCACGGAACGCTGTCACGTAGCTGCAGCTGATCCAATAATGTTTCTTCACTAAAAGCCTTGTTGCCAATAATATTTATTTGCGCAATTTTCGCCGAGACCCCCTCCTGAAAGACAAACTTTAAATCAACGCGGTTACGCGGCAGCGGGGTGACGACGGCATGAACCTGAGCGCTGTATTTTCCTGTACTGTAATAGAAATCCTGTAATCCTTTTTCTATTTCCGTAAGGGTATTGCGATCCAGCGCGCTGCCTTCTTCAATGCCGCTGGCGGCCAGGTTCTCTTTCAGGGCATCGTCCTTAACGGATTTATTGCCGGAAAAACTGATTTTAGCGATGGTAGGCCGCTCTTTTACCTGTACTACCAGCGTGCTGCCATCGCGCAGGATCTGTACGTTGTCAAAATTGCCGCTGGCATACAGGGCGCGGACCGAGTCGCTGATATCCTCATTAGAAACCTCTTCTCCTGTATGAACAGGCATGCTCAGTAGCGCGGCGCCGACAGTAACGCGCTGTAGACCCTCGAAACGAATGTCATCAACCGTATATGAAGTTGATGCATAGAGCGTTAAAGGGGAAATCAATAGACCGGCGATGATACTCGTTTTTTTTAGCATGAAGGTGTCGTCTAGAAGATATTTAGCAATAGCAGATACCTGCCGGGAATAATGCTGTTCATTGCACCAGACAGTTGCTGACGCAATCTTAAATAACCTGAACGAGGCGCAGAATTGCACGCAATTATGACGAGAAAATGGAGAAAATATGGATACGAGAGAATATTGAAAAAAATATTTTTCTACGGAACCTTCCCTCTTGAGCCTGGTCAGATAAGCATTTCCTCATAACATCGAAACTCTATAGTTTTTGTTTTTTTAACTAAAAAAACAAAAAGCCCCCTTTCTCATTGGTTGAAAGGGGGAAAAGATCTTGTTAGGAATGATGCTCTCTGGAATAAACCAGGAACAGGGAGAAATTAACGCATAATCCCGTAGATAAAATGAAGAGATATTGAATAAATTATGCAGTCAGATTTCTATAGTAATGAAATGGGTAGACATTATGCCGCGAAATGAAATTCAGCGTTCAGTGCTTAACGAACTGGTGCAATGGATAAAAAACAATCTTGCAAAGAAGCTCACAATGCAGGCGCTAAGCCGCTTTTCCGGCTACTCCGAATGGCATCTCTTTCGCCTGTTTCGCCACTATTTTAATATGTCGCCGATGGCGTATATCCGCCAGCAGCGAATGCAACTATCCCTTAATTTATTGCAGATCAACCCGCCTTTCCGCATCGTTGATATTTGTCTGATGGCTGGTTATGAAGATATCAGCGCCTTTAACCGAACCTTTAAAAGGTATTATACGATGACACCAACACAGTTTCGCAGAAGCCTGAACCTGACCTGATAGAGGCTCCCCCTCCTCCGCATTGCTGCGGTTGGGAATGGAAGGGGGAAGAGGAACTACTTTAGAATGGAAATGGCAGGATGCCACCGTTAACCGTTTCCGGGATCAAGCAGATCCGATTAACAGGATTCATTGTAGGCTGCTAAGTTGAATTAATTGTGTAGAGGCCGTGGAGATTTTGTCATAATTTATATCACTGGTTTTTCCCGGCATAAAAAATAACAAGCCGGAATAGTTCATTATTCCGGCGGGTGTTTGAATCGTTAATCAGAAATGCGTATTCACGCTGACATAAAACGTCCGCCCCGATTCATTATAAGTTTCCGCACCTGCACCATACAGATAAGCGCCGGTCGTCGAATTTCCCGTCGTCTGCGCGTTACCAGCACGGTAGTGGCGAATATCGAACAGGTTGTCCACTCCGCTGGTCAGGCTCAGGTTTTTATTCACATCCCAGGTCGCGCTAAGACCGACAATGCTGTACGGGCTCACTTCGTTCAGCTCGCTGCCGGAAACAGACTCGCCTTTATAATTGAAGCGTTTAGGTTTCTGGCGGCCATACCAGGTGAACGTGCTCTGAAGCGAAAGATCGTCGCGTGCCTGCCAGCTCAGGGTAGAGTTCAGCGTAAACTGCGGGATCACCGACAAGCGATCGCCGGTGGTCTTATTCTTACTCTGCAGCATCCACGTCAGGTTGTTGCTCCAGTTGACCGTTTCGCTTACCGGGAGATTCAGCGAGCCCTCCAGCCCTTCAACCAGCGCCTTCGGTACGTTTTCCCATTGGTAAATATTGGTGGTGCCGTTGCTGGCCGTCCCCACCGCCGAGTAGCCCGATTCAATCTTGTTATGGTAATCGTTACGGAAGTAAGTCAGCCCGGCCTGATAGCCATTGTGCTTATACTCAAGGCCAATCTCTTTATTGACGCTGGTTTCCGCCTTCAGATCGCTATTCCCCATCAGGTAACAGGCTGAGCTGCTGGCATAGCAACCCTGGCCGTTGCTGTAGAGGATATAGTTCGGGTTAAGCTGATAAAGGTTCGGCGCTTTATAGGCGCGGGCGATCCCCAGCTTCAGCGTCCAGTCATCCGCCAGCCCCTGCGAGAGATTCAGCGATGGGCTCCAGTTATTACCGACGATGCTGTGATGATCGAAGCGCAGAGCGGGCGTCAGCATAGTGCTATCGGTCAGCGCGATATTGTCTTCGGTAAACAGCGAGAAGATCTCGGCGCTGGAATAAGGACTACGACCGGTTGCCGAAACGCCGTCAATGGAGCCATAAGAGAGTGACTGGGTAGTCGACACGCCATCCTTCATCCGCTGCTGGTTCCACTCGGTACCCAGCGTCAGATTCTGCTCAAATCCCAGGGTAAACGGAATATTGACCTCGCTGTGCAGCAGCACATCCGACAGGTCGATATCGGAGAATTCGCTGCTGGAGAAGATCCCTTCCGTTCCGCCCGCCAGCCCCTCGTTCATGCGCGAGTTACGGGTGTGCTCATACTGCGCCCAGGTATTGCTGGTCACGCCGTTATCCCAGCCGCCGGTCCACGTCACGCCGTAAGTCTGACGATAGAGACGGTTAGTCTCTTTACCGTACATACTTTTCACCAACGTGCTGGTGTTAGTATTCTGGGTATCCCCTGCATACAGGTTGCCCTGGCGGCTGTAGCCGGTTTCAAACTCCAGCGCCTGCATTGGCGCAAACTCCCAGCGCAGCTTGCCGTGAATATCTTTATTCACTACCCCTTCGCGTCCTGCAGGATACGATCCCGCATAGCTACCGGTTCGCGCTGCTTCATGACCGGAATTAATATCCTGGGCATCGGCCTGCGTTTTGCTCAGATTTCCCCATAAATTAAAGCTGACCTCATCCGATAGCGGGCCGTTGAGGCTAAAGTTTGTCCGTTTCGTCGCGCCCTCTTTACGGTGCTGAGGCGCGTTCATATAGGTATTCCATGAACCATGCCACTCGCTGGTGGCCGGTTTAGTGACGATATTGACCACTCCGCCCATCGCGCCGTTACCGTAGCGGGCCGCAGCAGGGCCGCGAATGACGTCGATATGGTCGATCATTTCCGCCGGCACCCAGCTGGTATCACCGCGGGTATCGCGGTCGCCGCGCCAGCCATAGCGCACGGAATTACGGCTGGTCACCGGTTTACCATCCACCAGAATCAGGGTGTTCTCCGGCCCCATGCCGCGGATATCGACCTGGCGGTTATTGCCGCGCTGCCCGCTGGTAGAGTTACCGGTAAGGTTGACGCCGGGCTGGGTACGAATCAGCTCGGAGACATCGCGCGCGGGCGGATGTTTACGGATTTCTTCGGCGGTGATGGTGGATACTCCGGGGGCTTGCAGCGTTTGCGCCGCCGCGGTGACCACCATGGTTTCATCGTCATTTACCGCAGTCGTTTCAGATTTCTTCGTATCGTCTGGAGTCGTGCCATCAGCGGCCTGCGCTGGCAGCATCCCTCCCCAGATGGCCATCGGGATCAGCGCGGCCAGCGAGTAGTGTGAACTGTGTTTCATGGAATATGCCCTGTTTTCTTTTTTGCTGTCGGGGCACGCCTTCTTCTTCCGTCAGATAAACAACGGCAATGACTTCCCTGCATAGAGCAACATCTCTTTTTGGCGTAGTCAGGCCCTCCCGCTTAAATAGCGAGATAGCAATCATAATGGGTGGCCAAAATAGATTTATTACTCTGGCAAAAACGAAGAAATAAACGCACCACGCTATTCTTTGATAGCCTTTGCCGAACAGCAGTAATAGGATTATTGTGCCACACAACGTTATTAGAAATGAGATTCATTATCAAGTCGATAATTATTTATCGTATGAATGTTTTTTGTTAATGCAATAAAAACAAAAAGATAGAAATGGTAAAAGTGCATTTAGAGGAAAGCGAAATTAAAAAAATGAATAATATCCACATTAAAAAAACATAATTCAATCATATTGCCTCCACAATTAATTAGAGATTTATAGTTTTATAATCTCGCCAAAAATACCGAGCATGCTAATTAATAAAATAATTAAAATAACCGGCTAACCGACTCTCAAACTTGTTCGCGGACATGCTAACGGCCAGAAATTGACTAAAATAAGACCATCCCCCTGCGGAGCACCGCGCCATGAACACTTCGTCGTTCTATCGATACCTTGTCGGCTGGCTGGCATGCTTTGCCGCGCTACTGTGCCTCACATCCGGTTACGCGGCTACAGAGAACAAACGATCAGAACCAGCGGAACGCGACGCCCTGGAAGTCAACGTTGACGATATGCTACAGCCATGGAGGGGAGATTTACCGGGTATGCTCGACCGGCGAACCATTCGCGTATTAACCCCCTTCAGCAAAACTTTTTTCTTTATCAATAAAGGCACCCAGCGCGGCGCGACTCACGATATATTTATGGAGTTTGAACGCAGTCTCAATCAAAGCCTGGCGAAAGAGAAAAAGCTCAAGCATCGTCACCTTAAAGTGCGGATCATCTTTGTTCCGGTGGCCCGTGACCAGCTCATCAGCGCGCTTAACGCAGGAAAAGGGGATATTATTGCCGCCAACCTGACGATCACGCCTGAGCGTCAGCAGGAGATGACCTTTACTGCACCGCTCTATTCTCACGTTCAGGAGCTGCTTCTTTCTGGTCCCGGCTCTCCCAAAGTGGACAATCTACAGCAGCTTTCCGGTAAAACGGTCTTCGTCCGCACCTCATCCAGCTATTACGCGAGCCTGGTCGCGCTCAACGCACGCTTTGCGCAGCAATCGCTGCCCCCCATCACCATCGAACCGGCGCCCGAAGCGCTGGAAGATGAGGATCTGATAGAGATGCTCAGCGCGGGCCTGATCCCATTGATCGTGGTCGACCGCCACAAGGCCCTGTTCTGGAAACAGGTCTTCCCCAGGATTCAGGTTCATCAGAACATTGTTCTGCGCGACGAAGGTAATATCGGTTGGGCGGTACGTAACAATAGCCCGCAGCTGCTGGCCCTGCTTAATGCGTTCATCAATAAGAATCGCCAGGGCAGCAGGCTGGGTAATACGATACTGCTGCGCTACCTGAAGGATGCCAGCTACGTTAAAAACGCGGCGGGGCAAAAAGAACGGCGTAAATTTCTGGCCATGGTGGAGATCTTTCGCAAATATGGCGATCGCTACGATGTTGACTGGCTGCTGATGGCCGCTCAGGGGTATCAGGAATCGCGGCTTAATCAGTCGGTGCGTAGCCACGTCGGCGCCATTGGCGTTATGCAGGTCATGCCGAGCACCGGTAAGGAGCTCAACGTCGGCGATATTAAGCAGCTCGACCCCAATATTCATGCGGGGGTGAAATACATGCGCTGGATGATAGACCGCTACTATGGCGATGAACCGATGACCCAGCTTGATAAGGCGCTGTTCTCGTTCGCCTCTTATAACGCGGGCCCCGGGCGCATTGCCCGGCTACGGGCGGATACTAAAAGGCGCGGTTTTGACCCGAACGTGTGGTTTGGCAACGTTGAGTATCTGGCCGCCGAGAAAATCGGCTCCGAGACCGTAAGCTATGTCAGCAATATCTATAAGTACTACATTGCTTATCGGCTGATCGTGGATGAAATGGCGCGTAAGCAGCAGGCGACCGCGGCTTCTAAAAATCAGGTCGCGTCGGCAGTAAATCCGCCTGCCACACCTGCCACACCTGCCACACCTGCCACACCTGCCACACCTGCCACACAGTGAATTAATGCAGATAAGCTGTGTCAGAAAATAGAAAAAGCCCCAAACAGGGGCTTTTTCAGAGAGGGCTTTACGACGCTAACGCTTCGTTAGAACGGAATATCGTCGTCAAAGTCCATCGGCGGCTCATTGGAAGGCGCTGCCGGAGCCTGCTGCTGCGGACGCGACTGCGCGCCGCCGCTGAACTGGTTTCCGCCCTGCGGCTGCTGAGGCTGGCCCCAACCGCCCTGCTGCTGACCACCGCCTGCCGGGGCGCCCGCGCCCTGCTGACGACCGCCGAGCATTTGCATCGTGCCGCCAACGTTGACTACAACCTCGGTGGTGTATTTTTCCTGACCGGATTGGTCAGTCCATTTACGGGTGCGCAGCTGGCCTTCAATATAGACCTGAGAACCTTTGCGCAGATATTCGCCGGCCACTTCCGCCAGTTTGCCGAACAGCACAACGCGGTGCCATTCAGTCTGCTCTTTCATCTCACCGGTCGCTTTATCACGCCAGGATTCGGAAGTAGCCAGCGTAATGTTGGCAACTGCGCCACCACTCGGCATGTAGCGTACTTCCGGGTCCTGGCCCAGATTACCGACGAGAATCACCTTGTTTACGCCTCTGCTGGCCATGTTTGTGTCTCCTGAATGCGTTTCTTAATAGTGTAAACGCGCGAGTGTACCATTTCCAGGTGCTATGTTGATAGCTGGGAAGTATGTTCCAGAGAACTCTCGCGGTACGACATTTTTGCATACCTCGCCGGGAAATGCATTCCAATACTGTATATTCAAACAGGTTAAATTGTGTCATAATTAGCCGTTTCTGCCGTTTGTCCTTCTAACAAACCAGGCAATCCGCGTATCTACCGGGAAAGGTGAATGGATAAGATCGAAGTTCGGGGCGCCCGCACCCATAATCTCAAAAATATCAACCTCGTCATCCCGCGCGACAAACTCATTGTCGTCACCGGGCTTTCGGGTTCAGGCAAATCCTCACTGGCTTTCGACACGTTGTATGCCGAAGGGCAGCGTCGCTACGTTGAATCGCTCTCCGCCTACGCGCGGCAGTTCCTGTCGCTGATGGAGAAGCCCGACGTCGACCATATTGAAGGGCTGTCGCCGGCGATTTCCATTGAACAGAAATCAACGTCCCACAACCCCCGCTCTACGGTAGGCACCATTACCGAAATTCACGACTATCTGCGCCTGCTGTACGCGCGCGTCGGCGAGCCCCGCTGCCCGGATCACGATGTGCCGCTGGCGGCGCAAACC
Source organism: Klebsiella sp. K5-306 (assembly GCF_051835185.1). Taxonomy (NCBI): domain Bacteria; kingdom Pseudomonadati; phylum Pseudomonadota; class Gammaproteobacteria; order Enterobacterales; family Enterobacteriaceae; genus Klebsiella; species Klebsiella sp. K5-306. The sequence continues at coordinate 68,153 of NZ_JAIFJY010000005.1, read as the reverse complement.
GTGAGCCAGATGGTGGATAATGTTCTCTCCCAGCCTGAAGGTCAGCGCCTGATGCTGCTGGCGCCGATCATTAAAGAGCGCAAAGGCGAACATAACAAAACGCTGGAAAACCTCGCCGGGCAGGGCTATATCCGCGCGAGGATCGACGGCGAAGTCTGCGATCTCTCCGATCCGCCGAAGCTGGAGCTGCAAAAGAAACATACCATCGAAGTCGTGATCGACCGCTTTAAGGTCCGCGACGATCTCAGCACGCGTCTGGCCGAGTCCTTTGAGACCGCGCTGGAGCTGTCGGGCGGCACCGCCATCGTCGCCAATATGGACGATCCGAAAGCCGAAGAGCTGCTGTTTTCCGCCAACTTCGCCTGCCCGATTTGCGGCTACAGCATGCGCGAACTGGAACCGCGCCTGTTCTCCTTCAACAACCCGGCAGGCGCTTGCCCGACCTGCGACGGCCTCGGCGTCCAGCAGTATTTCGATCCGGAGCGCGTGATTCAGAACCCTGAGCTGTCGCTGGCGGGCGGAGCGATTCGCGGCTGGGATCGGCGCAATTTTTACTACTTCCAGATGCTGAAGTCGCTGGCGGAACATTATGAATTCGACGTTGAAGCGCCCTGGGGCACGCTCAATACCAGCGTACAAAAGGTCGTGCTGTACGGTTCAGGCAAAGAGAATATTGAATTCAAATATATGAACGATCGCGGCGATACCTCCGTACGCCGTCATCCGTTTGAAGGCGTGCTGCATAATATGGAGCGCCGTTATAAAGAGACGGAATCCAGCGCAGTACGCGAAGAGTTAGCTAAATTCATTAGCAATCGTCCCTGCGCCAGCTGTGAAGGGACGCGCCTTAAGCGCGAAGCGCGACACGTGTTTGTGGAAAATACGCCGCTGCCGACCATCTCAGACATGAGCATCGGTCACGCGATGGACTTCTTCAACAACCTGAAGCTCTCCGGCCAGCGCGCGCAAATTGCCGAAAAAGTACTGAAAGAGATTGGCGATCGTCTGAAATTCCTCGTCAATGTCGGCCTGAACTACCTGACGCTCTCCCGTTCGGCGGAGACCCTCTCCGGCGGCGAAGCGCAGCGTATCCGCCTCGCCAGCCAGATCGGCGCAGGCCTGGTCGGCGTGATGTACGTATTGGATGAGCCCTCTATCGGTCTGCACCAGCGCGATAACGAACGCCTGCTGGGAACCCTTATCCACCTGCGTAATCTCGGCAACACGGTGATTGTCGTTGAGCACGATGAAGACGCTATTCGCGCCGCTGACCACGTTATCGATATCGGCCCTGGCGCCGGCGTGCACGGCGGTCAGGTCGTTGCCGAGGGTAAGCTGGAAGATATCATGGCGGTGCCGGAATCACTGACCGGCCAGTTCATGAGCGGCAAGCGTAAAATTGAGGTGCCGAAACAGCGCGTACCCGCGAATCCAGAGAAAGTGCTGAAGCTGTCCGGCGCGCGCGGTAACAACCTGAAAGACGTAACGCTGACGCTGCCGGTGGGGCTCTTCACCTGTATTACCGGCGTTTCAGGGTCGGGTAAATCCACGCTGATCAATGACACGCTGTTCCCGATTGCCCAGCGCCAGCTCAACGGTGCCACCATTGCGGAACCGGCGCCGTACCGCGATGTACAGGGTCTGGAACATTTCGATAAAGTGATCGACATCGACCAGAGCCCAATCGGTCGTACGCCGCGCTCCAACCCGGCCACCTATACCGGCGTCTTTACTCCGGTCCGTGAACTGTTTGCCGGCGTACCTGAATCACGTTCGCGTGGCTACACGCCGGGCCGCTTCAGCTTTAACGTGCGCGGCGGCCGCTGTGAAGCCTGCCAGGGCGACGGCGTAATCAAAGTCGAGATGCACTTCCTGCCGGATATCTACGTACCGTGCGACCAGTGCAAAGGCAAACGCTATAACCGCGAAACGCTGGAGATTAAGTACAAAGGCAAAACGATTCATGAAGTGCTGGATATGACCATTGAAGAAGCCCGTGAGTTCTTCGATGCGGTTCCGGCGCTGGCGCGTAAGCTGCAAACGCTGATGGACGTCGGGCTGACCTATATTCGCCTTGGCCAGTCGGCGACTACGCTCTCCGGCGGCGAGGCCCAGCGCGTCAAGCTGGCGCGCGAGCTGTCCAAACGCGGTACCGGGCAGACGCTGTATATCCTTGATGAACCGACCACCGGTCTGCACTTTGCCGATATTCAGCAGCTGCTGGAAGTACTGCATCAGCTGCGCGATCAGGGTAATACCATCGTGGTGATTGAGCATAACCTGGATGTCATCAAAACGGCTGACTGGATCGTTGACCTTGGGCCGGAAGGCGGAAGCGGCGGCGGAGAGATCCTCGTTTCCGGAACCCCGGAAACGGTCGCCGAATGCGAGGCTTCATATACCGCTCGCTTCCTCAAGCCCATGCTGAAGTAACCTCACCTGCCTCTTCTCGTCCCGGGAAGAGGCATCATTTCCTCTCATTTTTCTCCCGCTGATATTTTGTGATTTGCGGCCGCACGACATCTGTCATCAGATAGCGTCACGGCCATAAATTGCAGGATGCATCATGTCTTTCAAACACGGATTTTATCAATTCACTCTTATCGCGGCGCTATTGGTGACGACCGCCTGCAGCTGGGTAGACGGCTACAGCAATACGGCCCACCAGCAGCTATTGATGCTGGAACAGCTTCATCTGCAGTTCATCAGCGATGCGGCGACAGCGCCGGTCGACCAACGCTTATTAAGACAAGAGGATCGCCAGATTCGTCAGCTATTTAGCCTGGCATTAAGCGACGGTGATGCGCTGCGGCAGAATAATCTGCGCGTGCTGGAGAAGAATTATCAGCGGCTTTACACGCATGTTTCCCGCCAGGATGCAGCGCTGACGCCCTTCACGGCCGGAGCTCTGGCGCAACAAACGGAATATCTTTATCAGCAGGCCATCAGCGGCGAACAGCTGCGCTCAGGGAGATAACCATGTCCATCATTAAAGAAGTCAGCGCCCAGGTGACCGGCGCAGGCGTGAATACGGCAGAATGGCTACAGCTTATGGAGGCGATAGTAAATGATGAAGACAGCGGCATTCGCGACGCCGGAATGCTCACGCTTCAGGCATTACAGGAGAAAGCGCGCGGCTGGTTAAGTCAGGACGACCTCATTCTGCTCCTCGAAGGGCAGCGCGATATTGCCAGCATTCGCGCCAGCAATGAACAGATCGCCATGCAGACGCACCTGCACTCCACGCTGCTTCGCCTGTTTGATGTGACCCTGCTGGCGCTGCTGGGGAGGATTTAACGCTATGGCAATAGTTTACGCTTAGCCTCGGAAAGAGAATCAAGCGCCTGCTGGTATGAAGCATCCACCAGGTAGTAAATTTGCGAATCAGGCAGGGAGCCATCCAGAAACACCGTACTCCAGTGGGCTTTATTAAGGTGTTTGCTGGGGCGAACATCGCGATGCTGCTGCCTTAGCAGTTCCGCAAGCTCGGGGCTGGTTTTTAACGATACCGCAGGCCGATTGTCCTCCACCTCTTTTACCATCGCAAACAGGACGTCCGCCGCTTTGATCTGCGTCGCTTTCCAGTCGCTATGTACGCTTTGTTCAGCGCCCGGCTTTGCCATGCAGTACTGCAATAAATCCGAAATTGTCATTTTTATTCCCCCATTAGCGTCGCGATGATATGGCGCGATCCGCCGTGAATACGATGCTCCCCTAGCCAGATACCCTGCCAGGTCCCCAGCCTGACGCGTCCGTCCTGAACGGGCAGCATCAGCGATACGCCCAGCATCGAAGATTTAATGTGCGAGGGCATATCATCAGGACCTTCATAATCGTGTTCATACGGCGCATTATCCGGTACGGCATGCAGAAAATGTTGTTCCATATCGTAGCGGACGGTCGGATCGCAGTTTTCATTTAGCGTCAGGGAAGCAGATGTATGCTGGAGCAGCAAATGCAGCAGGCCAGTTTTAACTCCCGAAAGCTGGGGAATCTGGCTTAAAACCTCATCAGTGACCAGATGAAAGCCCCGTGATTTCGGGCCTAAGGTCAGAGTTTGCTGATGCCACATAAACCGCTCCTTTTACCGATCAACCTTCCTAAGTGTGCAGCAATAAGCGAAAAGGTAAAACCTCCGACGCGCTATTTTGCACAAAAAAACGGCAGCGCGTCGGCTGCCGTTTGAGCTAATGATGTTTACGCCGATGGATGGCTTAATATTCTGAATTCACAATGACCTCTTCGCCCTGAGCGCCCGCCATCGGCAGCGGCTTATAGGAGGAATTCGAGGCTCGCAATATACGGATCCCACGCGCGCCTACCTCTCGGGCGGCGGAGATATCGTTATCCGAATCGCCGTAGAAGACTTTGATCCCTTTCTCCTGCAGCCACTGCGTTTTGGTGTTCTGACCGGGCTTATCGCCAGCAAAAATAACCGGGTTCATATTCGCTGCCGGGATGAGAAAATCATCCTGTAGGGTTTTCGTTACCGTTTCGGTTTTGGTCTGGCTACGTCCGGTCACAAAATAGATGCTATCGCCGCGCTTCACGTGCATCGCAATCAGCTGGCGCGCCACCTCTTTCGGCATGCTGAATTCATCCCAGCCGTTGTTCATTTTTTCCCAGAACTCCGGATTTTTCAGGTAATCATCGCTGCCGGGGGAATAGGTTTTCTGCCCGCGCCAGAAGCCCGGGCTGGAAAACAGGACGGTATCATCAATATCAAACCCGACGGCCATCGGCTGGCGCCCCAACAGGCTATTTTCAATCTGGGCCACGGAAACCCAATGGATCGGCGCCTGTTCGGCGAGTTTCGCCATATTGGTGCCCGTCCACAGCGGCTGCGGTGTGGAAGCGCGAGCAACGACGGAGCTATTTAGCGTGAACAGTAAGCAGACGGCCCCAAAGGCCAGGGTGATCTTGCGCATATTTTTCCCTAAATAATCGAATCGTTATAATTTTCAATAATGTGTACGCTTATTAATGCATCAAGACCTTACCCCCCGCTGGCGCGGATAGGAAGATTTTTCTGCTCTGATGTCATATAAAAAGAGAATGATCACACTTCAGGTAGGGAATTACCCGCGTCATGATTTGACGCGGGCAAAAAAGGTCAGGAAAAACTTATATTACAGCAGCAAATGCCTGCGCGACGCGCCGCACGTTGCCTGAATTCAGCCCGGCTACGCACATACGGCCGCTGGCGATCAGGTAGACACCGAACTCATCGCGCAGGCGGTCAACCTGGGCTGGGCTGAAACCGGTATAGCTAAACATGCCGCGCTGCTTAAGCAGGTAGTCAAAATCACCGCCCGGCACCGTCTCTTTCAGCACATTCACCAGCTCGTGACGCATGGCCAGAATACGGGTACGCATCTCTTCCACTTCCGCCAGCCATGAGGCTTTCAGCTCGCTGTCGCCCAGTACCGCCGCCACGACCTGCGCGCCAAAGTTCGGCGGGCTGGAGTAGTTGCGCCGTACGGTCGCTTTCAATTGCCCCAGTACACGACCCGCGGTTTCTGCATCTTCACAGACGATCGACAGTCCGCCCACGCGTTCACCATACAGGGAGAAGATTTTCGAGAAGGAGTTGCTCACCAGCAGCGGGATCCCGGCGCGCGCAATGGCGCGGATAGCGTAGGCATCTTCTTCCATGCCGGCGCCAAAGCCCTGATAGGCAATATCGAGGAAAGGAATTAAATGACGCGCTTTCAGCACCTCAACGACGTCGTCCCACTGCGCATTGCTGAGATCGGCTCCCGTTGGGTTATGGCAGCACGGATACAGTAGCACGATATCGCGCTCCGGTAGCGATTTGAGTTTTTCCAGGAACGCCTCAAAACGCACGCCATTGGTTTTATCATCAAACCATGGGTAAGTACTTACTTCGAATCCAGCCCCTTCGAATATCGCGATATGGTTTTCCCACGTCGGATCGCTAACCCACACCTGCGAGCCCGAGAAGTAGCGTTTCAGGAAATCAGCGCCGACTTTCAGGGCGCCGGAGCCGCCCAACGTCTGAATGGAGGCCACGCGATGTTGCGCCAGTACCGGATGATCGGCACCGAACAACAGCGGCGCGATAGCGTGACGGTAGGCGTTCAGTCCTTCCATAGGTAAATAGATTGAGGCGCCGTGCGGCTGAGCATTAAGGCGCGCCTCCGCTTCGGCAACCGCCTGCAGCTGCGGAATAATGCCGTCTTCGTTGTAATAAAGACCGATGCTGAGGTTTACTTTGTCACTACGTGGATCGTCTTTAAAACGCTCCATCAGGGAGAGAATGGGATCGCCAGCGTAGGCGTCAACTTTCTGAAACACGTGATGTTTCTCCAGGTTTACATGAGGCAAGTCATAACACAATAAACTGGATGCGAAAGAAGATCGAGGGGATGTTGACCTTCTTTATTCCCTATAGCATAAAGCCTCATAAACTGGAGCAGCACGACGTAAAAAAGGATAAGGAATTTATGGATAGCCCCCCGATTGCGGACGTTGATTTTACAATGCTCTGGAAGGAAAGCGGTTATACGATAAAAAATTACGTTAAACCCGCCTCTGATAATCGATTTATAACGCCGCAGACAAGGACAAACGCCATGACTCCCGAGATATTACTATTGCGTGGGAAAATCAATCAACTTTCTGAAATTACTGAATATATTGAGTTAGAACTCACAGATAACCCTCAATGGGAAGCGCCGTCTGATACCAGCTATTTAAATGAAAAAGATTGGGCTGATCCCGATATTGTTGACAACGTCAGGGCGATGCAGGCCACCAATAAACTTATCAGTTGGTTTGGTGAGGATAATGAGGGGTACGTGGGACTATGGCGTGGTCCGGATAATATTCCTCTGGAGCAGGCACAGGTGGTACGTCTGGATTCAGAAGGGCAATATGAACTGGTAGCAGACACCATCGCAAACTATCTGGCAATCAGTTGTGACGAAGACGAATTCCCACATATCCGCCAGTTACTCACAACCGCCGGGTTTAGCGTGGCGAATTCTATCGATGAGATTTGGCAACGCATTGATGACTCAATTGTTCAACCTAATGATTATCGCAACCAGCTTTATAACGACGCACGAATCCTACGCGGAGAAGACCCAGTAGAATGAAGTGGCAGCCAGCAATTCTACGGAATAAGTCAGAATGGGCTGGTGGACCATGCCCCGGCAACGCTGCCAGGGCAAACGAGAAAGAACGTTAATCCACGTACTTCATCGACACCCGTGAAGTCAGGCGCGTAATAAGTTCGTAAGCACTTACTTTTGTGATTTCGGCAATACGTTCGACGGGTAAACCTTCGCCCCACAGCACGACCGCATCGCCAGCCTTATCCTGCGCTTCAGGCCCAAGATCGACGCAAATCATATCCATCGCCACGCGTCCGACAATCGGCACCTCACGCCCGTTAACCAGCACCGGCGTTCCGGACGGCGCGGCGCGCGGATAGCCATCGCCATAGCCCATCGCCACAACGCCTAAACGCGTATCGCGCTCGCTGATCCAGGTTCCGCCGTAGCCCACCGGCTCGCCGGCTTTATGCTCGCGGACCGCAATCAGGCTGGAGGTCAGGGACATCACCGGCTGGCAGCCAAAATCCGCGCCGGTGGATCCACCGTCGAGCGGCGACACGCCGTAGAGAATGATCCCCGGACGCGCCCAGTCGAAGTGCGACTGCGGCCACAGCAATATACCGCCGGATGCGGCGATAGAACGCAGCCCCGGTTTCCCTTCCGCGAAGGTGGTAAAGATATCCAGCTGACGTTCGGTCGCGCCGCACTCTGGCTCATCCGCACGGGCAAAATGGCTGACGATATTTACCGGCTGACGGACGTTTTTACACTGGCTCAGGCGCTGATAGAAGGCTTCGGCCTGTTCGGGCAGAACGCCTAGTCGGTGCATTCCGGTATCCAGCTTCATCCATACGGTGATCGGTTCGGGTAAGTCGGCATCTTCCAGCGCCGCCAGCTGTTCCGGGCTGTGTACCGCAGTATGCAGACGCTGGGCGGAAATAATCGCCAGGTCAGCGGCTTCAAAGAACCCCTCCAGCAGCAGAATCGGCTGGGCGATACCGCCCGCGCGCAGGCGCAGGGCTTCTTCAAGACGGGCAACGCCAAAAGCATCGGCGTCCGGGAGCGTTCGCGCGGTCTCAAGAAGACCATGTCCGTAGGCGTTCGCTTTCACCACCGCAACCAGTTTGCTGGCAGGCGCCAGTTCACGTAATCGTTGCAGGTTGTGTCGCAGAGCGCGGCGGTTAATGACTACAGTTGCCGCTTGCATTTGAATTCCTTAATAAAAGCATCTCCTAAATCCTTCGTGTTGCAGGAAGGCGACAAGCCTGAGAATCCCCGGGAGCTTAGTAAACTAAGTGACCGGGGTGAACAGGCGTAGTCAACGCATCTGCGGCATGAAGGATGACGGAGATTTATTCGTCGTCGTATTGTGGCCCAGCATAATTATCAAAACGCGACCACTGACCGTTAAACGTCAGGCGCACCGTCCCGATAGGACCGTTACGCTGTTTACCAATAATAATTTCGGCGATGCCTTTTAAGTCACTGTTTTCGTGGTAAACCTCATCACGGTAGATAAACATGATTAAGTCGGCATCCTGCTCAATGGAGCCAGATTCACGCAGGTCGGAGTTCACCGGGCGCTTATCCGCACGCTGTTCCAGGGAGCGGTTAAGCTGCGACAGCGCCACCACCGGCACCTGCAGCTCCTTCGCCAGCGCCTTGAGCGAGCGGGAAATTTCGGCGATTTCCAGCGTACGGTTATCGGAGAGCGACGGCACGCGCATCAGCTGCAGGTAGTCGATCATAATCAGGCCGATGCCGCCGTGCTCGCGGGCGATACGCCGCGCGCGTGAACGCACTTCCGTCGGCGTCAGGCCGGAGGAGTCATCAATATAGATGTTGCGTTTTTCCAGCAGAATCCCCATGGTGCCGGAAATGCGCGCCCAGTCTTCATCATCCAGCTGACCGGTTCGAATACGGGTCTGGTCAACTCGCGACAGCGAGGCCAGAGAACGCATCATAATCTGCTCCGAGGGCATCTCCAGACTGAAGATAAGCACCGGTTTATCCTGCAACATCGCCGCGTTTTCCACGAGGTTCATCGCAAACGTCGTTTTACCCATCGATGGACGCGCGGCAACAATAATCAGATCCGACGGCTGAAGACCGGCGGTCTTTTTATTGAGATCGTCATAGCCGGTATTGACCCCGGTGACGCCGTCATGCGGCTGCTGGAAGAGCTGCTCAATTCGCGCCACGGTGGCGTCGAGCACGTCGGCGATATTTTTCGGTCCTTCATCTTTATTCGCGCGGCTTTCGGCGATTTTAAAGACCCGGGATTCGGCGAGGTCGAGCAGATCTTCGCTGGTGCGGCCCTGGGGATCGAAACCGGCTTCGGCGATTTCATTCGCCACCGAGATCATCTCGCGTACCACCGCGCGCTCGCGGACGATATCGGCATAAGCGCTGATGTTCGCCGCGCTTGGCGTATTTTTCGATAATTCCGCCAGGTAGGCGAATCCGCCGACGCTGTCCAGCTGCCCCTGACGCTCCAGCGATTCGGCGAGCGTAATCAGGTCGATCGGGCTGCCCGACTCCTGCAGGCGCGCCATTTCGGTGAAAATATGGCGATGCGGGCGAGTATAGAAATCTTCCGAAACAACGCGCTCGGCAACGTCGTCCCAGCGTTCGTTATCCAGCATTAAACCGCCCAACACCGACTGTTCCGCTTCAATCGAGTGCGGCGGGACCTTTAACCCATCGAGCTGATAATCTCGCTCGCGGGGTTCAGTCTGTGGTTTGTTGAAGGGTTTATTTCCTGCCATAGTGAATGGAGTTACCGAGATAGTGAATGGGTCGAAAGATTACCACATTTCTGGAGGAAGCATGGCAACACGAATTGAATTTCACCAGCACGGAGGGCCTGATGTTCTGCAAGCGTTGGAGTTCACGCCGAAAGATCCCGCAGAGCACGAAATTCAGGTAGAGAACAAGGCCATCGGCATCAACTACATTGATACTTATATCCGCAGCGGCCTCTATCCACCGCCGTCCTTGCCGAGCAGCCTCGGCACCGAAGCCGCTGGCGTCGTGAGCAAAGTCGGTAACGGCGTGAAGCATATTAAAGCCGGCGACCGGGTGGTCTACGCGCAATCGGCGCTGGGGGCCTATAGCTCCGTGCATAACGTACCTGCCGATAAGGCCGCTATTTTACCGGACGCCATCTCTTTCGAGCAGGCGGCAGCGTCGTTCCTGAAAGGGCTCACGGTTTATTACCTGCTGCGTAAAACCTATGAGATCAAAGCAGGCGAGCCGTTCCTGTTCCACGCGGCGGCCGGCGGCGTCGGGCTCATCGCCTGTCAGTGGGCCAAAGCGCTGGGCGCTAAGCTGATCGGTACCGTCGGCAGCGCGCAAAAAGCCGAACGCGCTAAACAGGCCGGCGCCTGGCAGATCATTAACTATCGCGAAGAGAATATCGTCGAACGCCTGAAAGCGATCACCGACGGTAAGAAAGTTCAGGTGGTTTATGATTCCGTCGGTAAAGATACCTGGGAAGCGTCTCTTGATTGCCTGCAGCGCCGGGGGCTGATGGTGAGCTTCGGCAACTCTTCGGGCCCGGTGACCGGCGTGAATCTCGGCATTCTCAACCAGAAAGGTTCGCTGTACGTTACCCGCCCGTCGCTGCAGGGCTATATCACTACGCGCGAAGAGCTGACGGAGGCCAGCAACGAGCTGTTCTCGCTGATCGCCAGCGGGGTGATAAAAGTGGATGTTGCGGAGAGTCAGAAATATGCATTGAGCGATGCCCGCCGCGCGCATGAGGTGCTGGAAAGCCGGGCGACGCAGGGCTCGAGTTTGCTGTTGCCATAGTTATGGCTTTTCCCTAAATGAGCCGGGCGACAGGAAGAGAGTAAGTGAATGAATCCCCAGGAGCTGACAACAGTAAGCGACTGGGGTGAATGACAAATCTGTCAGAAACAGATTTGAACGCCGCAAAGCGACGGCCCGTAAGGGCGAGTCTCATGGATGAGACGAGTCACTCAGCAACCAACGCCCCTGCAGCCTGAAGTATGACGGGAGAAGAAGAAAAGTTTAGGGCTTCCCCCTGGGAAGCCCTTACTTTTTTTGTTCGGCTGTATGTAGGGTACAGCTCGATGAATTCGTTAACGCGCTAATAGTGACAGATTTAATAAGCAAAGCCTACGCTGTTTTATGCAAAAATCTTCAGGTTGTGACATACCGCTCAATACCTTAGTAACGCCAGCGGTTATTACCGCGATAACGGTTCCCGGTTGGCGATTTTATCACCCGAATAACCCACACCACGACTACGGCCAGCAGCAGCCAGGGCAGCAGCTTAATCATTAACGCAAACAAACCACCGACAAACATCAGCGCGGTCGCGACCACAATCGCGGCAATAATTCCCAGCAGTGAAACGCCGGTGACCAACAGCATGACAAAAAAGCCAATAACAAATAAGAGTTCCAGCATCGTCTTTCCCCTAAAGAAATGTAATCTACCTTGCTGGATATTACAAAAATCATGCCAAATATAAGTTATTGAATAAAAACAAAAACGCCCGACATGTCAGGTGCCAGGCGTGGTGAATTTGACCAGATTTTAGCGAAAAACTAACGCTTGTCGGCAACCAGTTTCAGCGCCTGTTCCAGTACATTGATGTCCGCCCCGGCTTTATGCGCATTTTCGCTCAGATAGCGACGCCACTGGCGCGCGCCGGGAATGCCCTGGAAGAGCCCCAACATATGACGCGTCACGTGCCCCAGGTAAGTTCCGTTACTCAGTTCGCGTTCGATATAGGGATACATCGCCCGGACCACGGAAACCGGGTCAGCATCGACGCCTTCCACGCCGAAAATTTCCCGATCCACCGAGGCCAGAATACCCGGATTCTGATAGGCCTCACGGCCTACCATCACGCCGTCCATATGCTCAAGATGCTCCTTTGCCTCTTCCAGCGACTTAATACCGCCGTTGATCGCCATGGTCAGATGCGGGAAATCGCGCTTAAGCTGGTAAACGCGTGGATAGTCCAGCGGCGGGATCTCGCGGTTCTCTTTGGGGCTCAGGCCTGAAAGCCAGGCTTTACGCGCGTGGATGATGAACATCTCGCATTCGCCTTTCCCGGATACCGTTTCGATAAAATCGCACAGAAACTCATAGCTGTCCTGGTCGTCAATGCCGATACGGGTTTTTACCGTAACCGGGATCGACACGACGTCGCGCATCGCTTTAATACAGTCAGCCACCAGCTGCGCGTTCCCCATCAGGCAGGCGCCAAACATACCGTTCTGTACGCGATCGGACGGACAGCCGACGTTGAGGTTAATTTCATCATAGCCGCGCGCCTGCGCCAGCTTTGCGCAGTGCGCCAGCGCAGCCGGATCGCTACCGCCGAGCTGCAGGGCGACCGGATGCTCTTCCTCGCTGTAGGCCAGATAGTCGCCCTTACCGTGAATAATCGCACCGGTGGTCACCATTTCGGTATACAGCAGCGTGTGGCGCGACAGCTGACGCAGAAAATAACGGCAGTGTCTGTCGGTCCAGTCGAGCATGGGCGCGATGGAAAAACGGTGGGCAGCAAAAGCAGTAGGCGTTGATTCTGACATCATGGCGAATAAATAAGCATCCGGGTAAAAAGGGGCGCTACTATAGCACAAAGATAAACCACTGGCGCATAGCGTCGGCGCGCCCCCTTTCCATCCCGCAATAAACGCTATTTTTTCCGCGGCTTGCCGTCGTGAGGGCCGAAAAACTGCGGCGGATGGTCAACCCAGCGATCCTGACGCGTAGCGGCATAGCCGGGGTTAAGCGGATAGTAGATACGATTAAATTTCTTGTTTGCCTCACCAACGACTAACAGGCGGACCTCCTGTTCGGTGTTATTGAGGAACGTGTGGCAAATACCGGTTCCGGCAGGAAAACCGACGCTATCCCCCGGCTCCAGCTTCCACAGGTAGCCGTTAATCCACACTTCCGGATAGCCTTCCAGCACGTAGATAAACTCTTCTTCGTCGCTTTCCGCATGTGGATAAGAAGTGCGGCGCCCGGGCGGCAGACGCTCATGGTGGATCCCCAGGCGATTGAGCCGCAGACCGCGCGCCAGCGGCGCACCGATGGAGAAAAGCTCGGTACTGTCAGGGTAGGTGGAATCATCCGCCCCTTCCAGTTCACGCCAGTGTCGAATGCAATCAGGTCGTTTCATCGTTTTCTCCCGAAAATGAGATGCATCAGGTATAGCATAAGGGGGCAAGCCAGAGCGACCCCAGGAGCGTGACGGCTGGGACGAATTGACGCTGCCAAAGCGTATGTGACGCGAAGTGTGACGGGTATAGTCCGCCGGGTCTCGGCGTTTCATCGGTATCGTGATAAAGTAACAGTTTGAGATTCACGCAACCAGAGGACGCTCATGGATAAGACCACTTCGCAACAAATGTTAGCGCATGCTGAAAAGCTCTGCGCGCAGCGTGGCGTGCGCCTGACCCCGCAGCGCCTCGAAGTATTGCGTTTGATGAGCCTGCAGCAAGGGGCAATCAGCGCCTACGACCTGCTCGATCTCCTTCGTGAAAAAGAGCCCCAGGCTAAACCGCCGACCGTCTATCGGGCTCTGGAGTTTTTACTGGAGCAGGGGTTCGTGCATAAAGTGGAATCGACCAATAGCTACGTGCTCTGCCACCTTTTCGATCAGCCAACCCACAGCTCAGCGATGTTTATTTGCGACCGCTGCGGCGGCGTGAAAGAAGAGTGCGCGGAAGGCGTCGAAGATATAATGCATACGCTGGCGGCAAGAATGGGATTCGCGCTGCGCCACAACGTGATTGAAGCTCACGGCCTCTGCGCTGCCTGCGTCGAGGTCGAATCCTGCAGTACGCCGGGCCACTGCCATCACGACCATACCATCCAGATTAAAAAGAAAGCCCGCTGAGGCGTTAGCCGCAGCGGGAATCAAGGGTAGCAGTACCTCCATGTACCGATCGTGCAGGCAATAACAGTGGGTTAAAACACGACGTTTTCGCTACCAGCGGTAGTCGTTTTTGGTTTCCCAATCGGTCACTTCTTTGTCTGCCTGGTCTTTTTCATATCCATAGCGTTCCTGGATTTTACCGACCAGCTGGTCACGCTTACCCTCAATGACGGTCATGTCATCATCAGTCAGCTTGCCCCATTTCTCTTTCGCTTTACCTTTGAACTGTTTCCAGTTACCGCCGATTTCGTCTTTATTCATCATGCATTCCTCATCGTTCGGTTATCGTTCGGTGAATGAACAGCCCGCTGTGTTTCGGACATGACTTAACTATAGATGAGTATTCTGAGTAAGATTTATTATTCGGAATCTTTAACCATCAGATGTACTAAATGCATTACGAAAACCAGGTTCCGCGCCGCCAGTGCCGCCGCCAGATCGCTGCCAGGGAAACGCCGCGCAGAGCGAGAAATACCGTCAGCGCCAGCCACAGTCCATGGTTACCGAGCGTGGGTACCGTCAATAGCGTCAGGGCAAACCCCGCCGCCGCCACCGCCATGCTGTTACGCATCTCCGCACCGCGCGTCGCACCGATAAACATGCCGTCCAGCAGGTAGCACCAGACGCCAATGACCGGCAGAATCATCTGCCAGACCAGATAGCGGTCGGCCAGCTGCTGCAGGGAAGGCAGCGAGGTCAACAACGCAATAATCTGTTCGCCGGCAAGTCCGTAAATCAGCGCAAACGCCAGCGCCACTATCCCTGACTGGCGGCAAGCCGCATGCCAGACAGCCAGCAGCCGGCTATCGTCGCGCGCGCCGTAGGCCTGCCCGGAGTGCGCCTCAACGGCGTAGGCAAAACCGTCCAGCGCGTAGGCGGTAAAGGTCAGCATCGTCATGAGAACCGCATTGACCGCGACGACATCGGCGCCGAGGCGAGCGCCAAATACCGTTACCGCACCGAAGCAGAGCTGTAGCAGCAGCGAACGCAGCATGATGTCGCGATTCAGCGCCAGCAGGCGACGTATATCGCCGCGCCAGGCGTTTTTTAGCATTAACAGGGAAACGCCGCGCAGCGCCAGCACGCGCCTTGCCATCAGCAGGCCGATAAAGAAAGTGGCGTATTCTGCCGTGACCGTTGCCAGCGCCGCCCCCTGCACGTTCATATGCAGGCCCATCACCAGCCATACATCGAGCACAATGTTAAGAACATTGCCGACCACCAGCAGGATCACCGGCGCTCTGGCGTACTGCACGCCCAGCAGCCAGCCCAGCAGGACCAGGTTCGCCAGCGATGCCGGCGCGCTTAGCCAGCGGATCTCAAGGAAGCGTCTGGCCTGTTCGAGCACGGCTTCGCTGCCGCCGACGATGTGCAGCGCCAGGTCGATCAACGGCATCCGCAAGAGCACAATGGCCGCCCCGGCGGCCAGCGCCAGGCACAGCGGCTGCACCAGCGCACGCGCCAGACGCTGCGGATCTTTAGCGCCGTACGCCTGGGCCGTCAGCCCAGTGGTACTCATTCGCAGGAACAACAGCAGCATAAAGAGGAAGCTGGTTGCCGTTGCGCCAACCGCCACGCCCCCCAGATAAACCGGGCTATCGAGATGACCAATAACGGCGGTGTCCACCAGCCCGAGCAGCGGAACGGTGATATTGGAGAAGATCATGGGCAGCGCTAAGCGCCACAGGGCTTTGTCGGCGGCGTTAAAAAACATGGAGAGAGTGCCAAAAAGAGGAAAAACGACGCAGCATCATGCATCAGATGATGCCGCGAGAGGAAGAGTTTACTGCCAGTTGCCGTTGCGAATAACGCCGACGGCCAGGCCTTCAATGGTGAAACTTTGTTGACGAAGATCCACCACGATTGGCGAAAATTCGCTGTTTTCCGGCAGCAGTTCGACGACGTTACCCTGCTTTTTCAGGCGCTTTACGGTTACTTCTTCGTCAATACGCGCCACAACTACCTGGCCGTTACGCACATCCTGAGTTTTATGGACTGCCAGCAGGTCGCCATCAAGAATGCCGATGTCTTTCATCGACATACCGCTGACGCGCAGCAGAAAATCGGCATTCGGTTTAAACATGGCCGGATCGACCTGATAGTGGCCTTCAATATGCTGCTGGGCCAGCAGCGGTTCCCCTGCTGCTACGCGGCCAATAAGCGGCAGGCCCGTTTCTTCTTCCGTCAGCAGACGAATACCGCGGGAGGCGCCGGAAACGATTTCGATTGCGCCTTTACGCGCCAGCGCTTTCAGGTGCTCTTCCGCCGCGTTTGGGGAACGGAACCCCAAGCGCTGAGCAATCTCCGCACGCGTCGGCGGCATGCCCGTCTGGCTGATATGATCCCGAATGAGATCAAACACCTCTTGCTGCCTGGTCGTTAACGCTTTCATTCCGCCCCCTGGGTGTATATACAGTTATGCTGTGAGTATATACAGCTAACGGTGATTTTGGAACCACATTTCACACAAAAATCAGGAGTTTCTTTTCGTTTTGCGAGCCGCTACGACAGGAGTTAGCGGTAATTTGCCCATAAAAGGGTTCCCCAGGTGATCAGCGCGATGACAATCGCCAGCAAAACCGCCGCAGAGCCCATGTCTTTCGCGCGCCCGGAAAGCTCATGATGCTCAGGGCCGATACGGTCCACGACCGCTTCAATCGCGCTGTTGATAATTTCAACTATCATCACTATCAGGACCGAGCCAATTAACAGCACCCGGGTAATGGCATCGACGTCTAACCAGCAGGCAATCACCACGGCAATGATGGCCGCGATGCCTTCCTGACGAAATGCGGCCTCGTTGACCCATGCCGCCCGGAATCCTTTCCAGGAATACCCTGCCGCTTTAATAATTCGGGTTAACCCAGTGGTATTATTGGCCATCAAACAAACCTTTTTATGTAAATGACGTCAATGAGTGTACGCGTTTGCCGCGTTACAACGGAAATTTTGCGCACTTTCTGTTATTCTTGCGGCGCATTTGCATGATTAACCAGAGGCTTCACATCGTCTATGTCTGGCTGGCAACGAATTTACTATAAATTACTGAATTTACCATTAAGGGCGCTGGTAAAAAGCAAGTCGATTCCGGCACAACCTGCTCAGGAGTTAGGCCTGGATACCTCGCGGCCCATTATGTACGTCCTGCCCTACAATTCGAAGGCGGACCTGCTGACGCTGCGCGCGCAATGTCTGGAGCATGAGTTACCGGACCCGCTGGAGCCGCTGGAGATCGACGGCGCCCTGCTTCCGCGCTACGTATTTATCCACGGCGGACCGCGCGTATTCACCTATTACACGCCGAAAGAAGAGTCTATCAAGCTCTTTCACGACTATCTGGATTTGCATCGTAATCATCCCGATCTTGATGTGCAAATGGTGCCAGTCTCGGTCATGTTCGGTCGCGCGCCGGGGCGTGAAAAAGGCGAGGTTAACCCGCCTCTGCGCATGCTCAACGGCATTCAGAAATTCTTCGCCGTTCTGTGGCTGGGCCGCGACAGCTTTGTGCGTTTCTCGCCTTCGGTCTCGCTGCGTAAAATGGCGGACGAACACGGCACCGATAAAACTATCGCTCAGAAGCTGGCCCGCGTGGCGCGTATGCACTTCGCCCGTCAGCGTCTGGCGGCGGTCGGTCCGCGCCTGCCTGCGCGCCAGGATCTGTTCAATAAACTGCTGGCGTCGAAAGCCATTGCCCGTGCGGTAGAAGACGAAGCGCGCAGCAAGAAAATTTCTCATGAAAAGGCGCAGCAAAACGCTATCGCCCTGATGGAAGAGATCGCCGCGAACTTCTCCTACGAGATGATTCGCCTGACAGACCGCGTGCTGGGCTTTACCTGGAACCGTCTGTATCAGGGCATTAACGTGCATAACGCCGAGCGCGTGCGCCAGCTGGCGCACGAAGGCCACGAGATCGTTTATGTCCCGTGCCACCGCAGCCATATGGATTATCTGCTGCTCTCGTACGTGATTTATCATCAGGGCCTGGTTCCGCCGCATATCGCCGCCGGTATCAACCTGAACTTCTGGCCTGCCGGGCCGATTTTCCGGCGCGGCGGCGCTTTCTTCATTCGCCGTACGTTCAAAGGCAATAAGCTCTATTCGACGGTATTCCGCGAATACCTCGGCGAGCTGTTCAGCCGCGGCTACTCCGTCGAATACTTCGTTGAGGGCGGCCGCTCTCGTACCGGACGCCTGCTGGATCCGAAAACCGGTACCCTGTCGATGACCATTCAGGCGATGCTGCGCGGCGGTAATCGTCCCATCACCCTGGTGCCGATCTACATCGGCTACGAGCACGTGATGGAGGTTGGTACCTACGCTAAAGAGCTGCGCGGAGCGACAAAAGAGAAAGAGAACCTGCCGCAGATGCTGCGCGGCTTAAGCAAGCTGCGTAATCTCGGTCAGGGCTACGTTAACTTCGGCGAACCGCTGCCGCTGATGGCCTACCTGAATCAACATGTGCCGGACTGGCGCGAGTCGATCGATCCTATCGAAGCCGTTCGCCCCTCCTGGCTGACGCCGACGGTAAATAACATCGCCTCAGACCTGATGGTACGCATTAACAATGCCGGTGCGGCCAACGCTATGAACCTGTGCTGTACGGCGCTGCTGGCATCGCGTCAGCGTTCCCTGACCCGCGAGCAGCTTACCGAACAGCTGGAGTGCTACCTCGCCCTGCTGCGCAACGTGCCGTACTCTGCGGACGCGACCACGCCTGCGGCGTCTGCCAGCGAGCTTATCGACCACGCGCTGCAGATGAACAAGTTCGAAGTCGAGAAAGACACGATCGGCGATATCATCATTCTGCCGCGCGAGCAGGCCGTCCTGATGACCTATTACCGCAACAACATCGCCCATATGCTGGTGATGCCGTCGCTGTTAGCCGCCATCGTCACTCAGCATCGTCGTATTACCCGCAGCGAAATATTGCGTCACGTCGAGATGTTCTATCCGTTCCTCAAGGCCGAGTTGTTCCTGCGCTGGGAAAAAGCGGAGCTGGCGGGCGTCGTCGATGCGCTGATTGCCGAGATGCAGCGTCAGGGGCTTATCGCCGTGAATGACGATGAGGTGAGCGTCAATCCGTCTCATGCCCGTTCCCTGCAGCTGCTGGCCGCAGGCGCGCGCGAAACGCTGCAGCGCTACGCCATCACCTTCTGGCTGCTGAGCGCTAACCCGTCAATCAACCGCAGTTCGCTGGAGAAAGAGAGCCGCACCGTGGCGCAGCGCCTGTCCGTTCTGCACGGTATCAATGCGCCGGAGTTCTTCGATAAGGCGGTATTCAGCACGCTGGTGCTGACCCTGCGCGACGAAGGCTATATCAGCGATACCGGAGATGCCGAGCCGGAAGAGACGTTGAAGATCTACCGTATGCTGGCGGATCTGATTACTTCTGATGTGCGTTTGACGATTGAAAGCGTTACCCAGGATGAGCATAACGTTTAAAGCGATATCCCGGCTTGCGCCGGGCTACCAGACCCTGCGGTTTAGTAGCCCGGCTAAAGCTTTTACAGCGCCGCCGGGGAACCCCGCCACATTTACTGCATATACCCCATCGCCAGGCCGAGAAACAGTACCAGCCCCACGTAGTTATTATTCATAAACGCCTTAAAGCAGCTATCGCGTTCGCGTTTAAATATCAGCTTTTGCTGCCAGACAAACAGCGCCGCGGCAATAAACAACGACCAGTAATATTCCCAGCCCAGCCCGCTCAGCCAGCCTACTGCCGCCATCAGACCCAGTACCGCCACCTGTAAAATACCGATGATTAAGCGATCGTTGTCGCCAAACAGAATCGCCGTCGATTTGATACCGATTTTGACGTCATCATCACGATCGACCATCGCATACTGGGTATCGTAGGCCACCGCCCACAGGATGTTGGCGAGGAACATCAGCCAGCAGCTGAGCGGCAGCGATTCGCTTACCGCCGAAAAGGCCATCGGGATCGACCAGCCAAATGCCGCGCCCAGCACCACCTGCGGCAAGTGGGTGTAGCGTTTCATAAATGGATAGACCCATGCCAGCGCCAGCGCCGCTATCGACAGCAGAATGGTCATGGTGTTCAGGGTCAGCACCAGCAGGAAAGAAAGCAGCACCAGCACGACAAACAGCGTTCGCGCCTCCTTTTCGCTGACGTCGCCGCTCGGCAGCGGACGGCGGGCCGTCCGTTTAACGTGGCCGTCAAATTTACGATCGGCATAATCATTGACCACGCAGCCTGCGGCGCGCATTAACCAGACGCCGGCAACAAACACGGCGAGGATCCACAGCGGCGGTATCCCCGGCGTGGCCACCCACAGCGCCCACAGCGTCGGCCACAGCAGCAGCAGCGCGCCGATCGGTTTGTCAGTACGCATCAGGCGGTGAAACGCCAACAGCTTGTTCTGCGTCAGACTCCACTCCATTTCATTTTCCTCTCAATACAACGGCGATGCAGGCAAAAACAGCTCCGTCAGCAGCAGCGGTTTGCCGCTCAACCGGAGGCGGGAACGACGCCCCCAAAGCTCTGCATTACGACCAATTTCAATAAAATCGCGGGTTAGCGTCGATGACGTGAAGAGATAGCGGCCCAGCGGCGTTTGTCCCAGCTGTTGCAGCGCCAGTTCGGGGCCGCTCAGCGTCGACTCCGGCACGATAGTTCGGCCAGCAAGCCAGGGTTCGCCATTAGCGCAAAGGATAATTTCCCGCAGCCAGTAGCGGGATTCGACGGGTAACAGAGGCGCTTCATCTGCCAGCGCTTCGCGTCCAACAAAACCTTCGTTAACCATGATGACGCTGACTCGCTTCCCCTGTTGCTCAAAGCGTTTGGTCATTGAGTCTTCCAGCAATAGCCAGTCGCGCAGATGCGCGTCCAGCGGGGGCATTGCGGCAAAATAACGCAGCGCACGCAGTTGCGTAAGCGCAGGATGTGGCATGCCTGAATCTCCGGTACAAAACGTAAAGGTATTGTATCGCAGAATGGGACATCGGGGGCGGGCAAACGTCAATATACGATCATCCGCGCAACAGCCCTGCAACAGAAGCTGCCGCGCGATAAAAAAAAGTGCGCCCTGACGGACGCACCTAAAGGCTGTGCCTAAACATCAGCATTGTGGGGAGACGGTCACCCCTTGCCTTTTACACTGCTGATAAAGGTGGAACGAGCAGATTTCGAGCCAAGACGTTCAGCTTCGTTCATCAATTTCAGGGCCTTGTCGATATCGCCTTTCGCAACCGCCTGCTTAATGCCGTTATTGAAGTAGGTTTCGGTATCATCAAGCATCGGTTCGGTTTTCGCCGCTGGAGCCGGGGCCGGGGCGGCGACCGGCGCGCTATAGGCAGGAGCAGCGGTATTACCGACGGTAACAGGCCCCGGACCAGACGAACCGAACAGCGGGCCAACCAGCACGCTGGAGCCGGTAGAGGTTTTTACCTTCAGGCTGATGGTACCGTCCGTGACGTGTTTCGCGATGGGATCCGGAATATCCGGCACCGCATTGCCGGTGCCTTTGGCGTATGCCTTCGCCGGATCGATTAATTTAGTGGTCTGCTGTAAATCCTGCGGCGTGGTAAAGACCAGCACATAAATTTTCTGCTGTCCCAGCGCCGGAGTCAGGCGCATTACGCCCTCCAGACGATCTGAGCTCATCACGCCCGGTTCAAGATAAGTAAAGTAGCTGCTGGGGAAGAATGCAGATGGCGTCATATTCTGATCAAGAATCAGCACGTTCGGTGCATATACCGCAGCTTGTTTTTCCACTTCGCTGGTTAACGTAATATTGAGCTCGCCAATATTCGCCGGAACGCTGTATGCGGCGACCGGACCACTGATTCCGGGGACATTGAGCGTCTGCCCGGCCACGGTGAGCTTTGTGGTTTGCGTTTTGGATTGATCGACCGGCGTCCAGGTGAGCTGCTGCAACGCGGAGGCCGGAATCGACGGCGCGGCAGAGGTGTTCTGCGGCACGAAATTAACATCAGCAAAACTGACTGCGGGTACGCAGGCCATCAGGCCGACGGACAGGCAGAGGGCAACGAGACTTTTCTTCATTTTCATTGTTATCACCTCAATTCCGATGGCCGAGCGGTAGCCAGGCAATAGCGCGCTGGGCCTAAGATAGAGGGGCTTGCGCCCCTCTTTTAGTTACGAACGGTCAGGCTCGATTACCACCAGATTTCCATCTGGGCACCGAAGGTCCACTCGTCGCTATCGCCACGGCTAAAGGTTTTAGCACTGGTGTCGTTATACGCTACGCCGCTATCGTTATAGCCCCATTTCTCATCCCATTTGGCGTACGTTGCGAATACGCGGATTGCCGGACGGGACCAGATGCTGTCACCAGCCTGCCACTGCTGGGCCAGGGTCACTTTATACTGGCTGTTACGATCGCTGGTGCGTTGAGATTTGACGTTGTCGTAGCCGATTTCCATCAGGGTGCTCATGATAGGCGTCCACTTGTACATTGGACGAACGCCGACGGTCCACCACTGGGTACCATTGTTGTTGTCGCGGTCGATATCCTGGTACATACCGACGTACATCAGATCCCAGCTATCGCCGAGAGAGATCGCACCGTGGTCCAGCACGCGCCACATAGATCCATCGTTATTAATGCTGCCACCCTGCGGAACACCTTTACCGCTGGAGGTCATAGAGTCAGTTGCATACTGCAGAACAAATTTGTTAAAGCCTTTCAGCATGCTCTGAGTATGCTCAGCGGTAAGCATCCAGCCATCTTTGGAAGCGCCCGGCTGCAGAGAATAATCATCAGGGATGTTAGTGTGGCCGTAGTCAACGCCCAGCTCCAGCGTGCCGCCCGGGTTAGTTTCCAGACCGGCTAAACGCACGTCGAATACATCGTTCGGCACGATATTGTCGTAAACGCGATTACCGAACTGGTCGCGATCGGCGAAGGTACCGGAGCCGCCTGATTCAGAAGAACGCGTTGCTGCCAGAGAGAGTTTACCGAAGCCCAGATCGATGTTTTCAATACCCGCACCAGGACCAGAAATATCCCAGTAGTAGAAGTCGATCATATGAACGTCATGACGCTGATAGAAGCGCTTACCGGCCCAGATGGTGGAACCTGGCAACCATTCGATCAGGTTTTTACCCTGCACGTTAGCTTCACGGAATGCCGGACTGGTGGATTCCCAGTCGTTCTGCTGCGACACAGAGTAGGCGACGTTAGTATCGAAGTAGAAGCTCTTATCACCTTCTTTCCAGACTTCCTGGCCCAGTTTCAGTTCCGCATAGGTTTCACATTCGTTACCAAGACGGTATTTGCTTTGAGCACCGGTTGCCTGGAAGCACTGTTGCTCACCGCCGCTGCCGGTCCAGCCGATACCAGAACGAGCATAGCCGTGGAAATCAACGGCCAGCGCCTGAGCAGACATAACGCCTGCCGCAACGGCGACCGCCAGTGGAAGTTTGCGCAGAGTAATCATCATTCTATCTCCTGAGATCATTGCTTTTCTTTGAACGCTTCGCCTGTTGTTGCGCCTGTTTATCGACGCTGCAGGGTGCACGTTTTTTTTAATGGGAAGCCTTACACGCCCGGCTCTTTATGCAGCCGACGACAAGCGGTGCCATCCTCACGGAATAAATGGCAACGCTCCGGCGGCAAACCGATGGCGAATGTGGCTCCCTCTTCTACCAGCACCACGTCGTTCTGGCGGTAAACCAGGTTCTGACGGATGGATGGGATCTGAATATGAATTTGCGTTTCGTGGCCGAGCTGTTCGACCACCTGGACTTCACCTTCGAGGGTGACGTCGGCAATATCGCTGGGCAGCAGATGCTCCGGACGGATACCTAAAGACATGTTGGCGCCAACCTGAACGCGGGCGCTGTCCACCGGCAGCCAGACCTGCTGGCGGTTCGGCAGCTCCACCTGCACCTGCTCAATGGCGGTAGCGGTGACTTTGACCGGCAGGAAGTTCATCTTCGGCGAGCCAATAAAGCCCGCGACGAAACGATCCGCCGGGTAGTGATAGAGTTCGAGAGGCTTCCCGACCTGCGCGACGCGACCGGCATCCAGCACCACAATCTTGTCGGCCAGCGTCATCGCTTCGACCTGGTCGTGGGTCACGTAAATCATCGTGCGGCCAAGGCGTTTATGCAGACGGGATATTTCAATACGCATCTGTACGCGCAGCGCGGCGTCAAGGTTTGAGAGCGGTTCATCCAGCAGGAAAACGCGCGGTTCAGCCACCAGGGTACGGCCAATCGCCACGCGCTGGCGCTGGCCGCCAGAAAGCGCTTTCGGTTTACGTTCCAGCAGATGGGCAAGCTGCAGAACTTCCGCCACCTGGGTCACGCGCTGGTTGATCAGTTCTTTTTTGGCGCCGGCCAGCTTAAGGCCGAAAGACATGTTTTCCGCGACGGAAAGGTGGGGGTAAAGCGCATAAGATTGAAACACCATCCCGATACCGCGCTCGGCGGGCGGAACATCATTCATTCGGGTATCGCCAATCAGCAGATCGCCGCTGGTCACCGTTTCCAGCCCGGCAATCATACGCAGCAGGGTGGATTTGCCGCAGCCTGATGGCCCAACAAACACGACGAACTCCCCATCCTGGATTTCGAGATTAATATCTTTCGATACCACCACGTCACCCCAGGCTTTCGTTACATTTCGCAGCTGTACGCTCGCCATGCCCTTCTCCCTTCGTTACAACCTGTCACTTAACGACACATTCAAGATGGGCTGACTATGCGGCATTCATAAGTGGGGTAAATCCTCCACCCCCCGGCTTTTTTATGGGGGAGGAGGCGGGAGGATGAGAGATGACGTCTCGCCGCCGGGGGGGACGGGCGGATGCCGATTTCGTGATGTCGCCTGCAAAATTAGCCGCCTTTTTATGTGCGCCAGGACTCATAACCGGCATTTCTGCAATGGAGATCACACAAACGGAGGATGGGGCGTAGACATGGGGAGGATGGAAAGAGGTTGTTAAAAAAGGAAACTCATCATCGTTAAGCCACTCAAGTGTATCCACGAGCACATCACCAAATAGGACGGGTATATGAAAATCAAAACTGGCGCTCGCATCCTCGCGCTGTCTGCATTGACCACGATGATGTTTTCCGCCTCTGCCCTCGCAAAAATTGAAGAAGGTAAGCTGGTTATCTGGATTAACGGCGACAAAGGCTACAACGGCCTCGCTGAAGTGGGTAAAAAGTTTGAGAAAGACACCGGCATCAAAGTCTCCGTAGAACATCCGGACAAGCTGGAAGAGAAGTTCCCGCAGGTTGCCGCGACCGGCGACGGCCCCGACATCATTTTCTGGGCTCACGACCGCTTCGGCGGCTACGCACAATCCGGTCTGCTGGCGGAAATCACCCCGGATAAAGCTTTCCAGGACAAACTCTATCCGTTCACCTGGGATGCGGTTCGCTACAACGGCAAGCTGATTGCCTACCCGGTTGCCGTTGAAGCGCTGTCGCTGATCTATAACAAAGACCTGGTAGCGAACCCGCCGAAAACCTGGGAAGAGATCCCGGCGCTGGATAAAGAACTGAAAGCGAAAGGTAAGAGCGCGCTGATGTTCAACCTGCAAGAACCGTACTTCACCTGGCCGCTGATTGCTGCCGACGGCGGTTACGCGTTCAAGTTTGAAAACGGTAAGTACGACGTGAAAGACGTGGGCGTAGATAGCGCTGGCGCGAAAGCGGGCCTGACCTTCCTGGTCGACCTGATCAAGAACAAACATATGAACGCCGACACCGACTACTCCATCGCGGAAGCGGCCTTCAACAAAGGCGAAACTGCGATGACCATCAACGGTCCGTGGGCGTGGTCTAACATCGATAAGAGCAAGGTTAACTACGGCGTTACCCTGCTGCCAACCTTTAAAGGTAATGCGTCCAAGCCGTTCGTTGGCGTACTCAGCGCCGGTATTAACGCCGCCAGCCCGAACAAAGAACTGGCGAAAGAGTTCCTCGAAAACTATCTGATGACCGACCAGGGTCTGGATGAAGTTAACAAGGACAAACCGCTGGGCGCGGTTGCGCTGAAATCCTTCCAGGAAAAACTGGAAAAAGATCCGCGTATCGCCGCCACCATGGCTAACGCCCAGAAAGGTGAAATCATGCCGAACATCCCGCAGATGTCCGCCTTCTGGTATGCCGTTCGTACCGCAGTTATCAACGCCGCTAGCGGTCGCCAGACCGTCGATGCCGCCCTGAAAGACGCGCAGGCTCGTATCACCAAGTAATACGGTTTCCCTTATTCCTTAGGGAGTAAGGTTTGTTGAATACGTTGTTACACGAAATCTTTCGCGCTACATCGAGGCGGCAAGGATGCAAATCCCCAGGCGCTTACATCCGTAAGTGATTGGGATGCGTATCCGCAGCCAACAAAGAGGTAGCGCGAAGGATAAAGTGTAAAGAGGATGATCCCCATGGATGTCGTGAAAAAGAAACACTGGTGGCAAAGTCCGCAGCTCACATGGTCTGTGATCGGCTTGCTGTGCCTGCTGGTGGGTTACCTTGTTGTTTTGATGTACGCCCAGGGGGAGTACCTGTTTGCCATCATGACGCTGATTTTAAGCTCGGTTGGCCTGTATATTTTTTCCAATCGCAAGGCCTATGCCTGGCGCTATGTTTACCCGGGTCTCGCCGGGATGGGGCTGTTCGTCCTGTTCCCGCTGATCTGCACTATCGCTATCGCTTTCACCAACTACAGCAGTACTAACCAGCTTACCTTTGAACGCGCCCAACAGGTGCTGATGGACCGTTCCTTCCAGGCGGGTAAATCCTACAACTTCGCGCTTTATCCGGCGGGAGATGAGTGGAAGCTGGCGCTGACCGATGGCGAGAGCGGCAAAAACTATCTTTCCGACGCTTTTAAATTCGGCGGCGAACAGAAGCTGGCGTTAAAAGAGGCTGATGCTCTGCCGGAAGGCGAACGCGCCACCCTGCGCGTGATTACGCAAAACCGCACCGCCCTGAACCAGCTGACCGCCGTCCTGCCGGATGAGAGCAAAGTCATCATGAGCTCCCTGCGTCAGTTCTCCGGTACCCAGCCGCTGTACGCGCTGGCCAATGACGGTACGCTGACCAACAACCAGAGCGGCGTGAAATATCGGCCAAACGCCGAGGTCGGTTTCTATCAGGCGATTAACGCCGACGGCAGCTGGGGCAGCGAAAAGCTCAGCCCGGGCTACACCGTGACCATCGGCTGGGATAACTTCACCCGCGTGTTCCAGGATGAAGGTATCCAGAAACCGTTCTTCGCGATTTTCGTCTGGACGGTGGTCTTCTCTGTTCTGACCGTGATTCTCACCGTTGCGGTCGGCATGGTGCTCGCCTGTCTCGTCCAGTGGGAAGCCCTGAAAGGCAAAGCGATTTATCGCGTACTGCTGATTCTGCCTTATGCCGTACCGTCGTTTATCTCAATTCTGATCTTCAAAGGGCTGTTCAACCAGAGCTTTGGTGAGATCAACATGATGCTCAGCGCGCTGTTCGGCATCAAGCCGGCCTGGTTTAGCGACCCGACTACCGCGCGCACCATGATTATCATCGTCAACACCTGGCTGGGCTATCCGTACATGATGATCCTGTGCATGGGCCTGCTGAAAGCGATTCCTGACGATTTATATGAAGCCTCGGCAATGGATGGCGCCACGCCGTTCCAGAACTTCTTCAAAATTACGCTGCCGCTGCTGATCAAGCCGCTGACGCCGCTGATGATCGCCAGCTTCGCCTTTAACTTTAACAACTTCGTGCTGATTCAGCTGTTGACCAACGGCGGGCCGGACCGGCTCGGCACCACCACGCCGGCGGGCTACACCGACCTTTTGGTGAGCTATACCTATCGCATCGCCTTTGAAGGCGGCGGCGGGCAGGACTTCGGCCTCGCGGCGGCTATCGCCACGCTGATCTTCCTGCTGGTAGGCGCCCTGGCGATTGTTAACCTGAAAGCCACACGTATGAAGTTCGATTAATTGGAATAACCAGGCGTCATTGGCGCGGGCAGTTTGAGCTCGGCCAGCGCGCAAGAACCGGAGCGTACACGTAGTACGTGAGGATTCTGAGCACTGCCCGAGTTCAAAATGACAAGCAAAATAGCCTGGAGCGGTATCAAGGGGAGTAAAAATATTATGGCTATGGTTCAACCCAAATCTCAGAAGCTGCGTTTATTAACAACGCACCTCCTGTTGCTGATTTTTATCGCGGCGATTATGTTCCCGCTGCTGATGGTCATCGCTATCTCGCTGCGCGAAGGGAACTTCGCCACCGGTAGCCTGATTCCCGAAAGTATCTCCTGGGAGCACTGGCGGCTGGCGTTAG
The DNA here is from genome assembly GCF_051835185.1 of Klebsiella sp. K5-306. Lineage (NCBI taxonomy): Bacteria > Pseudomonadati > Pseudomonadota > Gammaproteobacteria > Enterobacterales > Enterobacteriaceae > Klebsiella > Klebsiella sp. K5-306. Next base: position 39,868 of record NZ_JAIFJY010000005.1, on the reverse strand, counting down.
GCTTCAGCGTCGAACACGCTGACGGCCGCGTCACGCCGCCCCCCTTCCCGGTTCTCCTGTGGCTGTGGAACTCCATCAAGGTGGCCGGCATTACCGCCATTGGCATCGTCGCGCTCTCTACAACCTGCGCTTACGCTTTTGCCCGTATGCGCTTCCCGGGTAAAGCCACGCTGCTTAAAGGAATGCTGATTTTCCAGATGTTCCCCGCGGTTCTGTCGCTGGTCGCGCTGTATGCCCTATTTGACCGTCTCGGCCAGTACGTACCGTTCGTTGGACTGAATACCCACGGCGGCGTGATCTTCGCCTATATGGGCGGTATCGCGCTGCACGTCTGGACAATCAAAGGCTACTTCGAAACCATCGACGGCTCGCTGGAAGAAGCGGCGGCGCTGGACGGCGCGACGCCATGGCAGGCTTTCCGCCTGGTGCTGCTCCCGCTATCGGTACCGATTCTGGCGGTGGTGTTTATTCTGTCGTTCATCGCCGCGATTACCGAAGTGCCGGTGGCCTCTCTGCTGCTGCGCGATGTGAACAGCTATACCCTTGCGGTCGGAATGCAACAGTATCTCAACCCGCAGAACTATCTGTGGGGCGACTTTGCCGCCGCGGCGGTGCTCTCCGCCATTCCGATTACCGTAGTGTTCCTGCTGGCCCAGCGCTGGTTGGTTAACGGCCTGACCGCAGGCGGAGTGAAAGGTTAATTTTCATCGTTAGATACTCTAATTAATTCGAGTTGTCGAAAGGCGACAAGCCCGATAATCCCCAGCAGCATAGATAACTATGTGACTGGGGTGAGCGGGTGCAGTCAACGCATCAGCAACTTGAAGTATGACGAGTATACCCGCCCCAAATTTCAGAGGAGGGATGACGGTTTCGCGGTAATGCACGACCCCAACCGGGCATTACCGCCGTCGCCCTCAGCTGAAAAAGTAAGGCAAATGCCACTGCTATCCTCAACTGGACCCTACATAAATTCTATTTGTGACTGTTGGTCAGCGGCCCTGGAGGCCGCTTTTTTTTTATTCGCGTTTCAGGTACCCGACGTCTCGCAATGAAACTCCCCCTTGCGCGGAAGTCCAGAAGTTCGCAGGCAAAGTGCTGAGCGTTAGCCACCCGCAGCGCCTTGATGCAGCTGCACCCACCCACCAACGTCTCTTCCGAAGAGAGATAATCCGCCACTCTTTTAAAGAAATTTATTATGTTATTTTGCATTTAGGTTACGATTATTTTCTTTTGCGCGATTCATCACTGCAATTTCATTTACCGCCGTTCTTTTAACAATTAAATAGAGTTGAGATCACATTAAGAATATAACGTAATTGCAATATTAAATTTGATAATTGCCATCCCCGGGTGATGAATACACCATCATTATTACCGATAAGAAGAAATGTGTATTTAAGGCTGGTCAGGATGAAGACCCAATATAATTCAAGCTATATCTTTTCGATTACGTTAGTCGCCACGTTAGGAGGACTATTATTTGGCTACGATACCGCAGTCATCTCCGGTACGGTAGAATCCTTAAACACTGTTTTTGTGGCTCCGCAAAACCTGAGTGAATCTGCCGCCAACTCACTGCTGGGCTTCTGCGTTGCCAGCGCCTTGATTGGCTGCATCATTGGAGGCGCGCTTGGCGGCTATTGTAGTAACCGTTTTGGCCGCCGGGATTCGCTAAAAATTGCCGCGCTTCTGTTTTTAATCTCTGGTATCGGTTCGGCCTGGCCTGAATTAGGTTTCACCCCGATAAACCCTGACAACACGGTGCCAGTTTATTTAGCCGGATATGTACCAGAATTCGTTATTTACCGCATTATTGGAGGCATTGGCGTAGGTTTAGCATCAATGCTTTCACCGATGTATATTGCGGAACTGGCGCCGGCAAGCATACGAGGGAAACTGGTTTCCTTTAACCAGTTCGCGATTATTTTTGGGCAGCTATTGGTTTACTGTGTTAACTATTTCATTGCAAAATCAGGTGATGCTAACTGGCTGAATACCAATGGTTGGCGATATATGTTTGCCTCAGAATGCATTCCCGCACTGCTGTTTTTAGGGCTACTGTATACCGTACCGGAAAGTCCGCGCTGGCTGATGGCGCAGGGCAAACAGGAACAGGCGGAGGGTATTCTGCGCAAAATTATGGGCAGCAAGCTCGCCGTCCAGGCAATGCAGGAGATCAATCTGTCACTGGAAAATGGCCGTAAAACGGGCGGTCGTCTGCTGATGTTTGGCGCAGGCGTCATTACTATCGGCGTTATGCTGTCTATATTCCAGCAGTTTGTCGGCATCAACGTCGTGCTCTACTACGCTCCGGAAGTCTTCAAAACGCTGGGAGCCAGCACTGATGTCGCCCTGCTGCAGACCATTATCGTGGGCGTTATCAACCTGACTTTCACCGTTCTGGCCATCATGACGGTTGATAAATTTGGCCGCAAGCCGCTGCAAATTATTGGCGCGCTCGGGATGGCGCTTGGCATGTTCAGCCTTGGCACCGCCTTTTATACTCAAGCATCCGGTTTGGTGGCGCTGCTGTCGATGCTGCTTTACGTCGCCGCATTTGCCATGTCCTGGGGCCCGGTTTGCTGGGTGCTGCTGGCAGAAATCTTCCCTAACGCGATTCGCGGCAAAGCTCTCGCCATTGCGGTTGCCGCGCAGTGGCTGGCGAACTACTTTGTCTCCTGGACCTTCCCGATGATGGATAAAAACTCCTGGCTGGTTGCCCATTTTCACAACGGTTTTTCCTACTGGATTTACGGTTGTATGGGAATTCTGGCGGCGATGTTTATGTGGAAATTTGTGCCGGAAACGAAAGGCAAGACGCTGGAAGAACTCGAAGAGCTGTGGGCACCCGCAGAAGAGAAAACGCTTCAGGCCTCTATCAGATAATAACCACAGCACGCCGCTACCGGAAGCGGCGTGCTGTCTGTTTACTCGCGTTTCAGTCGGTTGGAGTTACACAGCCAGAGCGTAATCACCAGAATCAGGATCGCGGCGGAGTAAATCAGCACCGCCATGGGCGACTCATGATCGATGATAATCAGGCGTACGATGGCGGTGATGCCGATATAAACAAAGTAGCGTAGCGGGAAGTGAAATCCCGATTCAAAGTACTTCACAATCAGCGCGATAAACTCGAAATAGAGGAAGTAGACCACCAGCCCTTCCACCAGCTTGTATTTACTGACAGGTTCAGGGGTAAACAGGACGTGCGCCAAATGCAACGTCTCTTTACCGAGGAATACGATCAGAATGACCCCCAGGCACAGCAGGCCAAGATTCAAAACGGTTTGCATGGCGGTTGCAATAAAACTCACCAACGGACGATAAACCGGCGGCATAGGTACTCCTCATCATCATGATTTACTGTGACCTGTATAACGCAAAAGTGTGATCCAGATCTACATTTGTTGTCCCCTTCTCCTCACTGCCCGCCTTGCTCGTATACGACGAAATACGTAAAAAGAGAAAATCTTACTTTCGTCATCGCTGTGAGGCGGTTAACTAAATCCCTTTTTATGTTCAAAAAACAGAATATAAATACTCGGTAAATCAGTTAATTAACCATAATAAGATCACAGTTTTACATTCTTTTAATAAGCGAAAATTTTTCTCTTTAATGCATAAATAACAGGGTTATTAGAGTAAGTTTTTCCTTCAGAATTATCTTAGGATACTCGCCAGTTAATAACCCACAATTAGCGGATTGATTTAAAATATGATTAATGAACGCGCATCCATTTTTATAAAATGGCTAAAACAAGAAGTGGCTCCGGCATTAGGTTGTACCGAACCCGTCGCTATTTCTTTTACTACCGCTTACGCTGCGAAACATTTAGATACGGCCTGTCAAAGTATTAACGGTTTTATTTCTGCGAATCTGTACAAAAACGCGACGGGCGTAACTATTCCAGGAACATCCGTTAGCGGTGTCGCGCTTGCCGCCGCCATTGGCGCTTTTGGCGGCGATGCCGATAAGGGTTTAAAAACGCTGGAGGGGATTACCCAGCAGCATGTCGAATTAGCGCAAAAGCTAATCGCCGATGGCCAGGTTAATATTCGCGTGGAAGATACTCCCGATTTTATCCATCTGGATCTGACCCTGACCGGTGGCGAAAAGAGCTGCCGCGTGGTAGTTAAAGGCACGCATACCAATATCGTTGAACTTTATATTAATGGCGAAGCGCAGGCTTTGGCTAATAAACAGAATACGGTAACGCAGCAGGAAGCGTTAGAAACCTTTTCGCTTGTCGAAGCCTTCAATTTTATAAGCGAAGTCGATTTTTCCGACATCGAATTTATTCTCGAAGCCGCCCGCCTCAATTCGGCGCTGGCAAATGAAGGCAAGAGCAAGAAATATGGTTTAAACATCAATGGTACCTTCTCTGATGCAGTAAAAAAGGGTCTGCTCAGCAACGACCTGCTCAGTAAAGTCATCATCAATACCGTCGCCGCATCCGACGCGCGGATGGGCGGCGCTCCCGTCGTCGCCATGTCAAACTTTGGTTCCGGTAACCAGGGTATCGCCGCTACCATGCCGGTAGTGACGGTCGCGGAGCATCTTAATGCCGATGAAGAGACGCTCGCACGGGCGCTCGCGCTCTCCCACCTGACCGCGATATCGATCCACTCCCGCTATACGCGTCTGTCCGCGCTATGCGCGGCGTCTACGGCAGCAATGGGAGCAGCTGCCGGGATGGCGTGGCTATTTACTCGCGATATGGAAACCATTAACACCGCGATTATTAATATGGTCAGTGATATTACCGGTATGATTTGTGACGGCGCTTCTAATAGCTGCGCGATGAAAGTTTCATCCGTCGTGTCCAGCGCATTTAAGGCTGTATTGATGGCCATGCAAAATAGCTGCGCAAGCTCTAATGATGGGATCGTTTGCGCTGACGTTGAGCAAACGATTAATAATCTCTGTCGTCTGGTTGTTAAGCCCATGGCCTATACCGACAAAGAAATTATCAACATCATGGTTGCTAAATAATCATTAACTAATCTTTCCACGTACCTTACATAAATAATTAATTTCTTAAATAACAGATATTGCTTATGAACAAAAAAGTTATCCTACGGGGCGCCAGCGCCATTCTTCCCTTGTGTATCGGCGACTTTCCCTTTTCATTTATCGTCGGCGCGCTAAGCGTGAGCGCCGGAATGAGCGTCTGGCAAAGTACGGTCTGGTCCACCATTGTTATTGCGGGTTCAGCACAAATGCTGGCGTTGAATATGCTCAAAACCGGGGCGAGCCTCGGGGTAATTATATTCACCACGCTGATTATTAATCTCCGTCATATACTTTACAGCGCATCAATTTCCAGTACCGTACGCGAGGCGTCCTTTTTTAAAAAATGCTTTATGGCCTATGCTCTGACCGATGAGGTGTACGCCACGACGGTGAAAGAGATGGAGGAGAATAAAAAGGATAAATATCTGTTCTACTCTTCAGCCATGCTGACATTTTGGTTCGCCTGGGTTTTAGCCGATTTCCTTGGCGCTCTGGTTGGCGCCTCATTTCCACATATTGAAAAATACGGTCTGGACTTCGCGATGGTCGCCGCCTTTATCGCCATCGTCGTTCCGCAAATCAAGAGCCAGGCCTGTACCGTCGCCGCCATTGTGGCTGCCGTATCCGGCGTACTTTTGGTCGTGCTGCCCTATTCGTTAGGCATTGTCGTCGCATCCGTATTGGGCGTAATGGCGGGCCTGAGCGTCGATCTCGCCGAAGAGCGTAAACAAGCGCAGGCCGCCGCTAAACTCTCTCTCGAAGGAGCGCTGGAAAATGAGTAATAGCTTTTTTATCGCCCTGACGCTGGGTATGGCCGCCGTGACCTTTCTTATTCGCTTCTCGTTCATTGGTCTCGCCGGGAAAATCCAGATGTCGAACCGGGTCAGCAAAACGCTGCGCTTTGTGCCGGTGACTGTTCTGCCAGCCATCATCACGATTCAGATCCTGAGCGTGAACTCCAGCATGGAGTTTGATTTAAAAAACCCGAAAGTCATCGCCGCGATTATCTGCACGCTTGCCAGCTTCCGACTGGGGCTGGTCTGGGTCGTCGTCAGCGGCGTTGGTTCACTGGTTTTACTTAACTATTTCATGTAACCACTTATCAAGAGGAATCAACAGAATGATTATTTCCACCGCGTCCGCGCCTGCCGCCATCGGTCCGTATGTTCAGGGGGTAAACCTGGGTACCATGACGATGACCTCAGGGCAGCTCCCGGTTAATGCGCAAGATGGCACCATGTCTGACGACATCGCTGTGCAAACGCGCCAGTCGCTGGAAAACGTTAAGGCTATCGTGGAAGCGGCGGGCTTGCAGGTGAAAAATATTGTTAAGACGATGGTTTTCGTCAAGGATCTGAACGATTTTGCTACCATCAACGCGGTCTATGAAGCGTTCTTCGTTGAACACAACGCGGCGTTTCCAGCCCGCTCCTGCGTTGAGGTCGCCAGACTGCCTAAAGATGCGGGTATTGAAATCGAGGCCATCGCCGTCGCCTGATCCCCAGCCGGAGGCTCTCCTCCGGCATCTTCTCCTCCCCCACTTTTGAGGTTTACCCGCAGCGAACTTTACGGGCAAAATATCGCCACTTCTTTGCGAGGAACGCAGAATGCTAAAGATTCGTCTTGCACGTCCGGAAGATGCGGCTTTACTCAACGATATGGCGAATGCCAGCTATCGTCATCACTTTACCCATCTCTGGCATAACGCCGATGAAATGGAGCGCTACCTGCAGCAAGAGTATGCCGTGGCCTCACTGGAGCGCAGCCTGGCCGATACGCAGTGCTGCTGGTTAATTGCTGAGGCAGAGGAGCCAATCGGCTTTGCTAAATACGCCTGCCGCCAGGACATCAATCCCGAAGGCCCAACCGGTACGCTATTGCATAAGCTCTATCTGTTACCTGCAACAACGGGCCATCGCTATGGCGAGCAGCTTTTTCACGCCGTCGAGAAGCGAGCAAAAGTTGCCGGTGAACGCTGGCTCTGGCTGGAGGTGCTCGCCGCGAATACCCGCGCCCGCCGTTTTTATGAACGTCAGGGAATGCAGCACGTAAAAGATGTCATCTTTCATTCTGCGACCCAGCAAAGCACATTACACATTTTGGCTAAACCGATCTGAGAGGCAGCATGCATACCCTTCGTGAAACCGCCATTCGCAACGTCGCCAGCGGCGAAAACGTGGTGATTTACCAGCCCGCCAACCTCTATGACTGCACGCTAGGCGATAACGTCTTCGTCGGCCCCTTCGTTGAAATCCAGGGCCATACCCGCGTTGGCAGCGACAGCAAAATTCAGTCCCATACCTTTATCTGCGAGTACGTGACCATCGGCGAACGCTGTTTTATCGGCCACGGCGTAATGTTCGCTAACGATATGTTCCGCGACGGCAAGCCCAACGCCGACCGCGAAAGCTGGGGAAGAATCATCATTGGCAACGATGTGTCTATCGGCAGCGGCGCAACCATTCTGGCGGTCAGCATTTGCGATGGCGTCGTGATTGGCGCGGGCAGCGTGGTGACAAAATCCATTACAGAGAAAGGCGTGTGGGCAGGAAACCCGGCAAAACTGCTGCGGCGGCTATAAAAAATGCCGGCCACCTGGGCCGGCATTGACAACGTTTTAGCGATTATGCGCGCCAGGATTTATAGCGGTTAATCAGGCCGTTAGTGGAGCTGTCGTGGCTGCTGACTTCAGAACCATCCTTCAGCTCCGGCAGGATGCGGTTCGCCAGCTGTTTGCCCAGCTCAACGCCCCACTGGTCGAAGGTGAAGATGTTCATAATCACGCCCTGGGTGAAAATCTTATGTTCATACAGGGCAATCAGCGCGCCCAGACTGAACGGCGTGATTTCACGCAGCAGGATGGAGTTAGTCGGGCGGTTGCCTTCAAACACTTTGAACGGCACCACGTGTTCCAGCGTCGCGGGATCTTTACCCTGATCGCGATATTCCTGTTCAACCACTTCGCGGGATTTACCAAACGCCAGCGCTTCGGTCTGCGCAAAGAAGTTAGACAGCAGCTTCGGATGATGGTCAGACAGCGGGTTATGCGTAATCGCCGGAGCGATAAAATCGCACGGCACCATTTTGGTCCCCTGGTGAATCAGCTGATAGAACGCGTGCTGACCGTTGGTGCCTGGCTCGCCCCAGATGATCGGGCCCGTCTGGTAATCCACGGCGTTGCCGTTACGGTCAACGTATTTACCGTTGGATTCCATGTTGCCCTGCTGGAAGTAGGCGGCAAAGCGGTGCATATACTGGTCGTACGGCAGAATCGCTTCGGTTTCAGCGCCGAAGAAGTTGTTGTACCAGATACCGATCAGCGCCAGCAGCACCGGCAGGTTTTTCTCAGCCGGCGTGGTGGAGAAGTGTTTGTCCATCGCGTGCGCGCCGGAGAGCAGCTCGACGAAGTTGTCGAAGCCCACGGACAGGATGATGGACAGGCCGATAGCAGACCACAGAGAGTAACGACCGCCAACCCAGTCCCAGAACTCAAACATATTGGCGGTATCAATACCGAATTCACCTACCGCTTTACCGTTGGTGGAGAGCGCGGCGAAGTGTTTCGCTACGTGTTTCTCATCGCCAGCGGTCGCCAGGAACCAGTCGCGCGCGCTGTGGGCGTTGGTCATGGTTTCCTGGGTGGTAAAGGTTTTCGACGCCACCAGGAACAGCGTGGTTTCCGGGTTCACCGTTTTCAGCACTTCGGCGATATGGGTACCATCGACGTTAGAAACAAAGTGCATATTCAGGTGATTTTTGTACGGACGCAGCGCTTCGGTCACCATGAACGGGCCAAGATCGGAGCCGCCGATACCGATGTTCACGACGTCGGTAATCGCTTTACCGGTGTAGCCTTTCCAGCTACCGGAGATAATAGCTTCAGAGAAGATTTTCATCTTCTCAAGCACGGCGTTCACTTCCGGCATCACATCTTTGCCATCAACCAGAATCGGAGTATTGCTGCGGTTACGCAGCGCAACGTGCAGCACCGCGCGATCTTCCGTGCGGTTAATCTTCTCGCCGGAGAACATGGATTTAATGGCGTCAGCCAGGAAGGTCTCTTTGGCCAGATCCTGCAGTTTGGCCAGCGTCTCTTCGGTGATGCGGTTTTTGGAAAAATCCACCAGCATCAGATCGTCGAACGTGGCGGAGAATTTAGAGAAACGGTCGCTATCTTTCGCGAACAGATCCGCGATGGTAACGTCTTTCATTTCATCAAAGTGTTTCTGTAATGCCTGCCAGGCAGAGGTCTGCGTTGGGTTGATGTTTTTCATTAGCAATACTCTTCTGATTTGAGAATTGTGACTGCGGTCGATTGTAGCGCCGGTGACGAAAAATTGTGATGATTTTTATGTTATGCCGATGATACGCGTCAGAAATTGGGGCAATTTGAGGCAAAACGTCCCTGATAGTATAGACATCATAAGGCTTTTTTCTGTCAGCGACCCGCGCATGAAAAATCCGCATAACCCTGACGTTGACATACTTCGCCTGAACCCTTTATATAACGGCAGTACCTACATATACGTAGGTAGGTATGGATCGCGCATTTCACGCTACAGCGAAAGGGTATTGCAGGGGGGTATAATGTCCCGCGTCCCCCTGGCAAAGTGAAAGACGTCGGTAATTGCCAGAAGAGGTGCGTTGCCCAGGTAACCGTATTGGAGGAGCCAGTCCGGGGAAAATACGTGAGGGGGAGCAACGCCGAGGTGAATAAGCGTCTGGTTACGCTCATCACCGGCCACAGGGGCTGAATCCCCTGGGTTGTCACCAGAAACGTTCGCAGTCGGGCGTTTCATACTCGCCATCTGATGCGCTGCATCGGCAAGCGGGTCTACAAGGTGGAGCACTTCTGGGTGACATCGTAGTTTGTTTATCGCTCTGCGCCCACCCTGTTTTTCGCTCTTCCCTTGTGCCATGGCTGAATAATTTGGCCTGGCTTATTAAGACATTTTGTTGCAATCCGGCTGCGTCCAGCCCCGCCAGGATTGGTTGTCAGGAATCGTTTTAATAAGTCAGGCCCCCTGACACGAGGTTGTTATGACAGACTTAGTTGTAGCCAAATTCGGCGGTACCAGCGTTGCCGACTTTGATGCCATGAACCGCAGCGTAGACGTCGCGCTGCTGGATGCCAATACCCGCGTGGTGGTGCTTTCCGCCTCGGCTGGCGTGACCAACCTGCTGGTCGCCTTAGCGGAAGGGCTGGAACCTGGCGAACGTTTCGCAAAGCTCGATGCCATGCGGCAAATCCAGTTCAATATTCTGGAGCGTCTGCGTTATCCGAACGTGATACGCGATGAAATTGAACGCCTGCTGGAAAACATCACCACCCTGGCGGAAGCCGCCTCCCTGGCCAGTTCAAGCGCGTTAACCGACGAACTGGTCAGCCATGGCGAACTGATGTCTACTCTGCTGTTTGTCGAGATCCTGCGCGAGCGCGGTATCGCCGCCCAGTGGTTCGACGTGCGCAAGGTTATGCGCACCAACGATCGCTTTGGCCGCGCGGAACCGGATATCGCCGCCTTATCTGAACTCACCGAGCAGCTTCTGGCTCCGCGTCTGGCGGAAGGCCTGGTGATCACCCAGGGCTTTATTGGCAGCGAAGCGAAAGGCCGTACCACCACGCTTGGCCGCGGCGGCAGCGACTATACCGCCGCGCTACTCGGCGAAGCGCTACACGCTACCCGCGTCGATATCTGGACCGATGTTCCGGGTATCTATACCACCGACCCGCGCGTTGCGCCGGCGGCCAAACGCATTGACGTTATCGCCTTTGAAGAAGCGGCGGAAATGGCGACCTTTGGCGCGAAAGTGCTGCATCCGGCCACCCTGCTTCCCGCCGTACGTAGCGATATTCCGGTATTCGTCGGCTCCAGCAAAGAGCCAAAAGCGGGCGGCACGCTGGTGTGCAAAAATACGGAAAATCCGCCGCTGTTCCGCGCGCTGGCGCTGCGCCGCAAGCAGACTCTGCTGACCCTGCACAGCCTCAATATGCTGCACTCGCGCGGTTTTCTGGCCGAGGTATTCAGCACGCTGGCGCGTCACAGTATCTCCGTCGATCTGATCACCACTTCTGAAGTGAGCGTGGCGCTGACCATGGATACCACTGGTTCGACTTCGGCCGGCGACACCCTGCTCACCCAGTCGCTGCTGACCGAACTGTCCTCGCTGTGCCGCGTTGAGGTTGAACAGGACCTGGCGCTGGTTGCCATCATTGGTAACGAACTGTCTAAAGCGTGCGGTGTCGGTAAAGAGGTGTTTGGCGTGCTGGAGCCGTTTAATATTCGCATGATTTGCTACGGCGCATCCAGCCACAATCTGTGCTTCCTGGTACCGGGTGCGGATGCCGAAAAAGTGGTGCAGAAGCTGCATCATAATCTGTTCGAGTAACAGCGATAAAAATGGCCCGCCATTTCTGCCGGGCCATTTTTAGTTTCCCATCACCGTGGTCATTAGCAATCTGTCCAACTCCCTGATGTCACCGCTCCGGCTCTCAGGCAGCGCTGGCGGGATCGCGCCTCTGAGCAGCTCGGACTGAATAAACGCATGCAGTAATGGCCGCCGCGGACCATATTCAGCCTCGTCGGCGCGCTGTTTGCGCGCCAGCAGCTCGTCGATTTCCTGACGCAGGCCCGCCTCCAGACAGCTTCCCGCCAGCAGTTCAGCAAAGCGCATCGGCGGCGCCCCTTTTCCCGCCTCAACCCAGCGGACGGCCAGTAGCGGACGCAGCACGTAAAAGTACTTTTTCAACCGCACCTGTTCACCCTGCAGATAGCCGCGAAAATTCTTTCTGGCCATCGAGTAGTAATGCCAGCGGGCGCGTACCGGAGAAAACCACTCCGGTATCAGCCGCTTAAGCGCCTGAACTGTCGCATCATCCTGCTGATACACCACCGGCGAGTCCAGCCATTCGATCAGCGTCGGATTTGCCCCTTTCAGCAGACCCAGCGCCTTACGCCACTCCCAACCGCAGACGTCCAGCTCAGCGTCGATGGGCAGCTCGATAACATCGCGCGGCGCATCCACCCGCAGGTACCACTCAGGGGGATGAACATAGAGAAACCGCACATCATAATCGCTGTCCGGCGAGGCAAAGCCCCAGCCCCGGCTGCCGGACTCGCAGGCGTAGAGCACCCTGACGCCGTAGCGCTGCTCCACCTCCTGTAACTGCCGCCGCACCTTATGGCGCATGGCGGCATCCACACCGTTATACGTCATGTTGTTTATCCTTTTAGATTGACCAGTCCATGCAGCACCTGGTCCAGGCCGCCAAAGACCGAGATTTTATCGATACGCTCCGCCACCCTTTCCAGCGTTTCCAGCTCTTTTAAGCGCAGCGCGACCGGGTTGTTTTCCATCACTTTCGCGGTGTTGAGCAGCGAACGCGTCGCCGCGGTCTCTTCACGCCGGCGGATCACGTTCGCCTGCGCCGATTTCTCCGCCTCCACCAACTGCGACAGAATAGCTTTCATGTCGCCGGGCAAAACAATATCTTTCACGCCCAGCGAGGCGACTTCGATACCAAATGCCGCCATGCGCTCGGTTACCTGCGCGCTCACCACCTCATCAATGATGTGCTTATCTTCCAGTAGTTCATCCAGCGTTCGCGTTCCGACGGCTTCACGCAGCGCAAACTGCAGTTCGCGATACAGATGGTCCAGCGGCTTCGTCAGCTGCCCAAAAGCCCGCAACACATCGCTGTAGCGCCAGTTCGCCGCCAGATTTAAACGCAGATTCACTTTATCTTTGGTCAGAATCTCCTGACCGCCGACTTCCAGCAGCTGCAGGCGGGTATCGACCACTTCAGCTTCCACCAGGTGATTGATCTTCCAGTAGGCGCTCAGGCCCGGCGGCAGCAGCGACTGCGTCTCACCATCGACTTTCAATACCCCGACGTGCCAGGCTGGCACCGATACGGTCAGGATCGCTTCGCGACCTTTTACCGTCCCGTGACGTCTCGGCTGCAGCACCGCGTTCATGATCGCCTCGGGGACCTCAACCTGCCGGGTATCCAGACGTAGCAGCTGCATCTCGTCACCGGCGGCCCAGTAAAGTCGACGCGTCGCTGGCGGCAGAATTTCCTGCAGCACGCCGTTGTGATAGAGCGCTCCGGCCTCGTTATCCGTCAGGTCCGCCGCCAGGCAGTACTGTTCGATCCATTCCGCCTGAAAGCGCCGTAAATACTCGGCCAGCGCCTCCGGCACTTCGCTGCCGTCCCTGTTAACGATTAGCACTTCAGGAACGTTGAACCACGGCAGGCGATACTCGCCCGCTTCCAGAATCTGATAGTAATCTCCCTGACGAGAGAGAAGTCCCAGTTGGCCTTTCCGTATAGTGATTTTTTTAGCCATTTTTTATTCCTTATAAAAAGCAGGCGCGGGTGCAGGGGCGAAGCCGCAGGGGAACTCCCTTTTGCCTGCGGCACGGCGCCTTTACCGGCGGCCTGCTGTGGGGAGTGCTGACTGCACAAAACCCCGTGTATCTCTATGATTAAAAAACCAGTTTTCATTGGAGTGAAATCGGGAATCGAACCCATTGGTGGTTATCGGCTGACGGAACGCGCCCGAAAGACGGTCAGTACCGTTTCTGACGTGCCGGCGGGGTTTAACCCCCTGCGAATTCAGCGAAATAACGAAAGGGTTATTGCCAGATGCGTGCCAGAACGAAAAAGTGATGAAATAAATTTTTATCTCATTGATTAAAAGTGATTTATTTTTTAACTCGGTTTTTGCCGTTGCCCGGCTCGGGAGAATTTTTTATCTTTTAGTATCGATACTTATCTTATGAGATAAATAATGAACAAGCGTCGGGTGGTGATTGGCGTTCTCGGAACGGTACTGGATAAACGCGGCAAGCGGGCTAATCGTTTAAAGAAATGGCGGCCCACCGTTGGGCTATGCCAGCAGGCCGATTTTCCTGTCGACAGGCTGGAGCTCATCCACCAGCCGCACGATGAAAGCCTGGCGCAAAAGCTGATCGAAGATATCGCCCTGCTTTCGCCGCAAACCGAAGTACGCCCGCATAGGGTCGAGATAAACGATCCGTGGGATTTTGAAGAGGTCTACGCGGCGTTTCTCGACTTCGCCAGCCGCTACAGCTTTGATACCGAAAACGAAGAGTATCTGGTGCATATCACTACCGGGACTCACGTGGCGCAAATCTGCTGGTTCCTGCTGACGGAGGCGCGCTATCTTCCCGCCAATCTGCTGCAGACCGGTCCTGCGCCGAAAGGCTCACCGGATGAAGCCATCGCTGTCGGTATTTACTCGGTTATCGATCTGGACTTAAACCGCTATGCCGCGCTCACCAGCCGCTTTCAGCGCGAGCAGCAGCAGTCGGTCTCTTTCCTGAAAGCCGGGATAGAGACGCGCAATGCGACGTTCAACAAGCTTATCGATCGAATTGAGCGCGTGGCGATCCGATCGACCGATCCGATCCTGCTTACTGGCCCAACGGGCGCCGGTAAGTCCTTTCTCGCCAGACGTATCTATCAGCTGCGCCAGTCGCGTCATTTAGTGGCGGGAAAATTTATGGCGGTTAACTGCGCCACCCTTCGCGGCGATAACGCAATGTCTACGCTGTTTGGCCATGTCAAAGGCGCGTTTACCGGCGCGGTCGCGCCGCGCGCCGGACTATTACGCGAAGCCGACGGCGGCGTGCTGTTTCTTGATGAAATCGCCGAGCTGGGGCTGGACGAGCAGGCCATGCTGCTGAAGGCCATTGAAGAAAAAACCTTTTTCCCGTTTGGTTCGGACAACGAGGCGCACAGCGACTTTCAGCTAATCGCCGGAACGCATCGCGATATGCAGCAGTGGGTGGCGGAAGGACGCTTTCGCGAAGATCTTTATGCGCGCATCAATATGTGGCGCTTTGCCCTCCCCGGCCTGGCGCAGCGGCGGGAAGATATTGCGCCAAACGTGGAGTATGAACTACGGCGACTGGCCAGCGAACGGCAGACGCAGATCCGCTTTGATAAAGAGGCCCGCGAGCGCTATCTGGCCTTTGCCTGCTCGCCGCAGGCGCAGTGGCGCGGCAATTTTCGCGAACTCAGCTCATCCGTGGCGCGTATGGCGACGCTGGCCGAGCAGGGGCGCATTACGCAGGCCGTTGTGGAAGAGGAGATTATGCTGCTGAAAGAGAGCTGGCAGCTGACGACGTCTTCTCCTGACATAGCAATGGAAATCGATCTCTTCGATCGCCGGCAGCTGGAAACGGTGCTGGAGGTCTGCCAGCGCAGCGCTTCGCTCTCCGAAGCCGGACGCGAGCTGTTCGCCGTCTCCCGTCAGAAAAAGGCCAATCCTAACGATGCTGACCGCCTGCGCAAGTATTTAGCGCGCTTCGGACTCAGCTGGGAGCTTATCCGCAGCGGAACATGAGCATAATTTGTTTGAATAATATTTCTTAGCACGATAAACAATAGCTATGGCCGGGCTCGATCCCGGCCGGTCAATAACAAGCAAACACAACTTATGTGCAAGGAAAACAACATGCTCGCCACGCTTACGCGGCTGTTCCCATTATGGGCGCTGCTGCTCTCGGTTATCGCTTATTACACGCCATCCACTTTTACTCCCGTTGGCCCTTGGGTCCCGACGCTGCTGATGCTGATTATGTTCGGCATGGGCGTGCATCTGAAAGTCGACGACTTTAAGCGCGTGCTTTCCCGCCCCGCGCCGGTTGCCGCAGGGATTTTTCTCCACTACCTGGTGATGCCGCTCGCCGCCTGGCTGCTGGCGCTGATTTTTCACATGCCGCCGGAGCTTTCCGCCGGCATGGTGCTGGTGGGCAGCGTCGCCAGCGGTACGGCATCCAACGTGATGATCTTTCTGGCAAAAGGCGATGTTGCGCTCTCAGTCACCATCTCCTCGGTATCCACCCTGGTCGGCGTGGTCGCGACGCCGCTGCTGACGCGTCTGTACGTGGATGCGCATATTCAGGTAGATGTGATGGGAATGCTGCTCAGCATTCTGCAAATTGTGGTGATCCCAATTGCACTGGGGCTGGCGGTGCATCATCTGCTGCCGAAAGTGGTGAAGGCGGTGGAACCGTTTCTCCCGGCCTTTTCGATGGTCTGCATTCTGGCGATTATCTGCGCCGTGGTGGCAGGCTCCGCGTCGCATATCGCTTCCGTTGGTTTTGTGGTGATTATCGCCGTTATCCTGCATAACACTATCGGTCTGCTCGGCGGCTACTGGGGCGGGCGACTGTTTGGCTTTGACGAGTCCACCTGCCGCACGCTGGCGATCGAGGTGGGAATGCAGAACTCCGGCCTTGCCGCCGCGTTGGGGAAAATCTACTTTGGCCCGCTGGCCGCGCTGCCCGGGGCGCTGTTCTCGGTCTGGCACAACCTGTCCGGCTCGCTGCTGGCCGGTTACTGGTCAGGGAAGCCGATTGCGGATGAATCGCGTAAAACGGAAAAAGAGAGCTAACAACCCGTAATTTTCCCGGCTTGCGCTGCGCTTAGCCGGGCTACGGTCCGTGCAGCTTGCGGGTTTTGTAGCCCGGACAGGTGCGCAGCACCGCCTCCGGGATTTTCTGCGAGGCACAACAATTTACCGTGAGACGTCCGCCCCTTTACCGTACACTGAAGCCACAGGCTAACTGAGGGCACCACTATGGCACTCCCCCGCATCACTCAAAAAGAGATGACCGAGCGCGAACAGCGCGAACTGAAAACCCTGCTCGACCGCGCGCGCATCGCCCATGGCCGTCCGCTGACCAACGCGGAGACCAACAGCGTGAAAAAAGAGTACATCGATAAACTGATGCTCCAGCGCGAAGCCGAGGCTAAGAAAGCCCGCCAGCTCAAGAAAAAGCAGGCTTACAAACCGGATGCGGAGGCCTCGTTTTCCTGGTCGGCAAATACGCCAACGCGCGGCAGACGCTAACGCCCTTTCTTTTTACGCCCAGGCGCAGTAAAGCGTTTGCCGTTCGACGCCGGACGGGAAGACTTCTCGCTGGTTTTTTCCATCGCGACTACCGGGCGCTTAATGCCGGCCGTTTTCGGCTTCGCCTTTGCCTTCGGTTTCGCCTCTGAAGACGAGTTCTCAATCAGCTTGAAGAGATCGATCAGCTCATCGTCGGTCAGATCGCGCCACTCTCCCAGCGGGATCCCCGTCAGGCTGACGTTCATGATCCGCGTCCGCTCAAGCTTCGTCACTTCATAGCCAAAATATTCGCACATCCGGCGGATCTGGCGATTCAGCCCCTGAACCAGGGTAATGCGAAACACAAAAGGCGCTTCTTTTTTCACTTTGCACTTCTTCGTTACCGTGCCGAGAATCGGTACGCCCGCGCCCATTCCGCGAATAAACTCATCGGTCACCGGCTTATCAACGGTGACCAGATACTCTTTTTCATGGTCGTTACCGGCGCGCAGGATTTTATTCACCAGATCGCCATGGTTGGTCAGAAAGATGAGCCCCTGCGAGTCTTTGTCCAGACGGCCGATTGGGAATACGCGTTTGCTGTGGTTAACGAAATCAACGATGTTGTCGCGCTCCCCGTCTTCGGTAGTGCTGACGATGCCAACCGGTTTATTCAGCGCAATCAGTACTAAATCATCCGCTTCGCGCGGCTCAATCAACCGGCCATTGACCTTGACTACGTCGCCAGCTTTAACCTGGTCGCCAATAGTGGCGCGTTTGCCGTTGATAAAAACGTTGCCTTGTTCGATAAAACGATCGGCTTCACGGCGCGAGCAAATTCCGCTTTCGCTGATGTATTTATTGAGTCGGGTTGACGAGTCGGGCAGCATAACTTCTCCTGAAACACTTCATCCTTCAAGTTGTCTCTGCGATGGCTACACTCACTGATCCCAGTCACATAGATTTCTATGCTGCCGGGCGTCGCTCCCTTGCCGCCTTGATAAAACTTGAATGCTTTCTGTTTAAAAACGAAATATACCCTACCTTGCAGGCGATAAAAAAGAATCGCGCGCTCGCCGCCTGACGCTAAATGTGATCTGTCCCGCCTTTCAACACAAAAGTGTACTTCAGAAAGCCCAGCAACTTTGCCCGGCGAAATAAAGCAGAATCAGGCCCTTATCAATTACGGCACAAACGTGCCGGAAACCGGCGATTAGCAACGCAAATGTGCAACAGAAACGGTCAGAAGATTGCTATGAAAAAGAGGAAAATTTCTTTAAAGCGGGCGCCTGATGGGGTTATATCAGATCGTGAGCGCCAATATCTGATTTGCACAAATGTGCAGGAGCCGACAGTGACGATGGAAAACAGCGACGATATTCGTCTGATCGTAAAAATCGCCCAGCTCTATTATGAGCAGGATATGACCCAGGCGCAGATTGCCCGCGAGCTGGGGATATACCGCACCACCATCAGCCGTCTGCTGAAGCGCGGCCGCGAGCAGGGCATCGTCACTATCGCCATCAACTATGACTACAACGAAAATCTGTGGCTTGAGCAGCAGCTGAAACAAAAATTTGTCCTCAAGGAGGCGGTGGTGGCGGCCTGCGACTCGCTGCTGGAGGAGGATCAGCTCAATCTTATCGGCCTGCATGGCGCACAATTGGTCGACAGGCTGCTGGAGCCGGGCGATATCGTCGGTTTCTCCTGGGGGCGTGCGGTACGCGCGCTGGTGGAGAATCTGCCGCAGGCCAGCCAGTCCCGTCAGGTTATCTGCGTCCCGATTATCGGCGGCCCCTCCGGCAAGCTGGAGAGCCGCTACCACGTGAATACGCTGACCTACGGCGCCGCGGCGAAGCTGAAAGCGGAATCGCATCTCGCCGATTTCCCGGCGCTGCTGGATAACAAATTAATTCGCAACGGTATTATGCAATCCCAGCACTTTAAAGCTATTGCATCTTACTGGGATAACCTGGACGTCGCGCTGGTGGGGATCGGTTCACCGGCTATCCGCGACGGCGCCAACTGGCATGCGTTTTACGGCAGCGAAGAGAGCGACGATCTCAACGCCCGCCAGGTCGCCGGTGATATCTGCTCGCGCTTTTACAATATTGATGGCGCGCTGGTAGAAACCGCCATGAGCGAGAAAACGCTGTCTATTGAGATGGCGAAACTCAGGCAGGCGCGTTATTCGGTAGGTATCGCCATGGGCGAGGAAAAATACTCCGGTATTCTTGGCGCCTTAAATGGACACTATATTAACTGTCTGGTGACGAATCGAGAAACCGCCGAGTCGCTACTGAAGTAAATTACAACGATATGATTTCACGCAGCGCTGCTGCGGGGGATCCCTTTATCTGAAGAAACAGGAGTCGATAATGGATACGTGGTTAAACTTAAAAGATAAAATTATTATTGTTACCGGTGGCGCATCAGGAATTGGCCTGGCGATTGTCGATGAATTATTAGCCCAGGGCGCAAATGTGCAGATGAGCGATATTCACGGCGGCGATAAACATCAGCTCGGTGAAAATTATTGTTTCTGGCCAACAGATATTTCCAGCGCCAGCGAAGTGAATAATACCGTCGACAGTATTATTCAGCGTTTTGGCCGTATTGACGGACTGGTTAATAACGCTGGCGTCAACTTCCCGCGTTTATTAGTCGATGAGAAAGCGCCGTCCGGCCGCTATGAATTAAATGAAGCGGCATTCGAAAAAATGGTCAATATCAATCAAAAAGGCGTATTTCTGATGTCACAGGCGGTAGCCCGCCAGATGGTTAAACAGCGCAGCGGCGTGATTGTTAACGTCTCGTCGGAAAGCGGCCTCGAAGGCTCTGAAGGCCAGAGCTGTTACGCCGCGACTAAAGCCGCGCTGAATAGCTTTACCCGCTCATGGTCGAAAGAGTTAGGTAAACACGGTATTCGCGTCGTGGGCGTTGCGCCGGGCATTCTGGAAAAAACCGGGCTGCGCACGCCTGAGTACGAACAGGCGCTGGCCTGGACCCGTAATATTACCGTCGAGCAGCTGCGCGAAGGCTATAGCAAAAATTCGATTCCGATTGGTCGTTCGGGTCGGCTCAGCGAAGTCGCTGATTTTGTTTGCTATCTGCTCTCAGATCGCGCCAGCTATATCACCGGAGTCACCACTAACATCGCGGGCGGAAAAACGCGCGGCTAAGGGGGAAAAATGGTTAACGTCATCTTCTGCGCCCACGGCCAGCTGGCCTGCGCCATGCTCGACTCGGTGCGCATGGTTTACGGCGATGTCAACGTCAGCGCAGTGGAGTTTGTACCGGGTGAAAACGCGGGCGACATCGCCGGTAAGCTTGAAAAGTTGGTAAGTACTCACAAAGACGAAGAGTGGCTTATTGCCGTCGATTTACAGTGCGGAAGCCCGTGGAATGCCGCCGCCGGGCTAGCGATGCGCAACCCGCAGCTCCGGGTCATCAGCGGCCTGTCGCTGCCGCTGGCTCTGGAGCTGGTCGATAATCAGCAAACGATGAATGCAGAAGCGCTGTGCCAACACCTGGAACTTATCGCCAGCCAGTGCTGCGTCACCTGGCGGCAACCGGAAACCGTTGAGGAGGATTTCTGATGAACATTACGCTCGCGCGCATTGACGACCGTTTGATTCACGGCCAGGTCACCACCGTTTGGTCAAAAGTGGCCAACGCCCAGCGCATTATTATCTGTAATGACGACGTGTATAACGACGACGTTCGCCGCACGCTGCTTCGCCAGGCCGCGCCGCCGGGCATGAAGGTCAATGTGGTGAATATCGAGAAAGCCGTCGCCGTTTATCACAACCCGCAATATCAGGACGAAACGGTCTTTTATTTATTCACAAACCCGCAGGATGTATTAACCATGGTGCAGCAGGGGGTGAAAATAGCCACCCTGAATATTGGCGGCATGGCCTGGCGACCGGGTAAGAAACAATTAACCAAAGCGGTGTCATTAGACGCAGCGGATATTAATACCTTTCAGCAGTTAGATAAGCTGGGGGTTAAACTTGATTTACGCGTCGTAGCCTCAGATCCGTCGGTTAATATTCTCGATAAAATAGCAGAGCAGTCCGTTACAGAATAATAAAACGCGCCTTTTATTTCACCCTGGCATTCTGGCTGCATCGCGGCGGCAAATGAGAAAGTCACCAGCAGCATAGATTACTATGCGACTGGGGCGAGAGAATGCAGTCAACAAAGAGGCAGCCTGAAGAACATCGTGTAAATGCCGTAAAAGGCAGGGATTTCTATACCCTCGAGGTGACAAATTATGGAAATAAGTACCCTACAAATAATAGCCATATTTATTTTTTCCTGTATTGCCGGAATGGGCAGCGTGCTGGATGAATTCCAGACTCACCGTCCATTAATCGCCTGTACCGTGATTGGCTTAATTCTCGGCGATTTAAAAACCGGGATTATGCTCGGCGGGACGCTGGAGCTGATCGCGCTCGGCTGGATGAACGTTGGCGCGGCGCAGTCTCCGGATTCGGCGTTAGCCAGCATTATTTCCGCCATCCTGGTGATCGTTGGCCAGCAAAGCATCGCTACCGGAATAGCGATTGCGCTGCCGGTCGCGGCCGCAGGCCAGGTACTCACCGTGTTCGCTCGTACCATTACCGTAGTGTTCCAGCACGCGGCGGATAAGGCAGCGGAAGAGGCGCGCTTCAGAACAATCGATCTGCTGCACGTGTCGGCGCTGGGCGTTCAGGCGCTGCGCGTCGCCATTCCCGCACTCATCGTTTCTCTGTTTGTCAGCGCGGATATGGTCAGCAATATGCTCAACGCCATTCCGGAATTCGTCACCCGCGGTCTGCAAATCGCCGGCGGTTTTATCGTGGTGGTCGGCTACGCCATGGTGCTGCGCATGATGGGCGTGAAGTATCTGATGCCTTTCTTCTTTCTCGGCTTCCTCGCGGGCGGCTATCTCGACTTTAGTCTGCTGGCTTTCGGCGGCGTGGGGGTCATCATCGCGCTGATTTATATCCAGCTCAACCCGCAGTGGCGTAAACCTGAACCGCAGGCCGCCGCCCCCTCTTCCACCGCCCTTGACCAGCTTGACGACTGATGGAGCCCAACATGGAACAGAAAAAAATTACCCAAGGCGACCTGGTGAGCATGTTTCTGCGATCCAACCTGCAGCAGGCCTCATTCAACTTCGAGCGTATCCACGGGCTTGGTTTCTGCTACGACATGATCCCGGCCATCAAGCGCCTCTACCCGCTGAAGGAGGATCAGGTTGCCGCGCTGAAGCGCCATCTGGTGTTCTTCAATACCACTCCGGCAGTCTGCGGGCCGGTTATTGGCGTGACCGTCGCGATGGAGGAAGCGCGGGCCAACGGCGCCGCTATTGACGATGGCGCCATCAACGGGATCAAAGTCGGCCTGATGGGGCCGCTGGCAGGCGTGGGCGACCCGCTGGTATGGGGCACGCTGCGGCCAATTACCGCCGCCCTCGGCGCCTCGCTGGCGCTCTCCGGAAATATTCTTGGTCCGCTGCTGTTCTTCTTTATTTTCAACGCGGTTCGTCTGGCGATGAAGTGGTACGGACTGCAGCTTGGCTTCCGTAAAGGGGTCAATATCGTCAGCGATATGGGCGGTAACCTGCTGCAAAAACTGACCGAAGGCGCCTCCATTCTTGGCCTGTTTGTGATGGGCGTGCTGGTCACCAAGTGGACCACCATCAACGTCCCGCTGGTGGTCTCGCAAACCCCGGGCGCCAACGGCTCAACCGTCACCATGACCGTACAAAACATCCTCGATCAGCTTTGCCCCGGCCTGCTGGCTCTGGGCCTGACGCTGCTGATGGTGCGCCTGCTCAATAAGAAAGTGAACCCGGTCTGGCTGATTTTCGCCCTCTTCGGTTTGGGGATTATCGGTAACGCACTGGGCTTCCTGTCCTGATTATTCCGCCCGGCGATGCCGGGTCTACTTCAACAAGTTAACCCCAAAGATGGCGCAGTACGGCGAGGCGGCAACTGAATTTATCCCTGGGAGCGTGGATTCACTGCGTGATCCGGGGACATGAAGGAAGCCAATACAGCCGTCATGCGAAAGATGAAGGGGGTGAGGTGGTAAACATGCAAACAACAACAGCCCTGCGCCTGTACGGCAAACGCGATCTGCGCCTGGAAACCTTTGCACTTCCGGCGATGCAGGATGATGAAATTCTCGCCCGGGTGGTCACCGACAGCCTGTGCCTCTCTTCGTGGAAAGAGGCGAACCAGGGCGAGGACCACAAAAAGGTGCCTGACGATGTGGCGACTAACCCGATCATCATCGGCCATGAGTTCTGCGGAGAGATCATCGCCGTCGGCAAAAAATGGCAGCATAAGTTTCACGCTGGCCAGCGCTATGTGATTCAGGCCAATCTGCAGCTACCGGATCGCCCGGACTGCCCCGGTTATTCCTTCCCGTGGATCGGCGGCGAAGCCACCCACGTGGTGATCCCTGACGAGGTGATGGCGCAGGATTGCCTGCTCACCTGGGAAGGCGATACCTGGTTTGAAGGTTCGCTGGTGGAGCCGCTTTCCTGCGTAATCGGCGCGTTCAACGCCAACTATCATCTGCAGGAAGGCAGCTATAACCATGTGATGGGCATTCGCCCGCAGGGGCGCACCCTGATCCTCGGCGGCACCGGCCCGATGGGTCTGCTGGCTATCGACTACGCGCTGCATGGCCCGATCAACCCGGCGCTGCTGGTGGTCACCGACACCAATAAGCCAAAACTCAGCTATGCGCGCCAGCACTATCCCTCCGAGCCGCAAACGCTGATTCACTATCTGGATGGGCACGATGCCAGCCGCGAAACGCTGATGGCGCTCTCCGGCGGCCACGGTTTTGACGATATTTTTGTCTTCGTCCCTAATGACCAGCTCATCACTCTGGCATCCTCGCTGCTGGCCCCGGACGGCTGCCTGAACTTTTTCGCCGGCCCGCAGGATAAGCAGTTCAGCGCGCCGATCAATTTTTACGATGTGCATTACGCCTTCACTCACTACGTCGGCACCTCCGGCGGCAATACCGACGATATGCGCGCCGCCGTAGCGCTGATGCAGGCAAAAAAAGTCCAGACTGCAAAAGTGGTGACCCATATTCTGGGGCTGAATGCGGCGGGCGAGACCACCCTGGATTTACCGGCGGTGGGCGGCGGTAAGAAGCTGGTTTATACCGGGAAAAACTTCCCGCTGACGCCGCTGGGAGACATTCGCGACCCGCAGCTGGCGGCGATTATGGAACGTCACCACGGTATCTGGTCAAAAGAGGCGGAAGAGTATCTGCTGGCCCACGCGGAGGATATTGCTCATGATTAATCGCGATACGCAGCTATGCATGTCGCTGGCCGGTCACCCGGGCAACTTTGGTACCCGCTTTCATAACTATCTGTATGAAAAACTCGGGCTGAATTATATCTATAAAGCCTTTACTACCCAGGATATTGCCGCAGCGGTGAAGGGCGTCCGCGCATTGGGCATCCGCGGCTGCGCGGTCTCAATGCCGTTTAAAGAGAGCTGCATAGCGTATCTTGACGCGCTTGCCCCTTCGGCAAAGGCGATTGATTCGGTCAACACCATCGTCAACGACGACGGCAGGCTAACCGGGTTGAATACCGACTACATCGCGGTGAAAAGCCTGATTGACAGCCATCAGCTCGACTCCTCTGCCAAAGTGATGATCCAGGGCAGCGGCGGGATGGGCAAAGCGGTCATCGCCGCCTTTCGCGATGCCGGTTTCCGCGATGTGATTATCGCCGCCCGCCATCGCGATCGTGGACTGGTGCTGGCAAAGCAGTACGGTTTTCAATGGCAGCCAAAGCCGGAAGGGATCGCGGCGGATATTCTGGTTAACGTCACGCCGCTCGGCATGGCGGGCGGTGCGGAAAGCGAAACCCTGGCCTTTAGCCCGACGATGGTGGAACGGGCCGACGTGGTATTTGACGTGGTCGCTCTGCCGCCGGAAACCCCGCTCATCAAACTGGCGAAGAAGCGGGACAAACACGTTATCAGCGGCGCGGAGGTGATTGCCCTGCAGGCGGTGGAGCAGTTTGCGCTCTACACCGGCGTGCGTCCGGACGCGGCGCTGGTCGCTGAAGCCGCGGCCTTTGCCAGAGGATAAGGGCAAACGAAGAGCGCCAGGGAGGGCGCTCTAATAACCATTGATCGGAAAGTCGATTGCAGCGCGCAGCGCAGCCCTTCCCTTGCCTGTGAATCATCAACGTGAAACTAAGCGGTTCCCGCTAACCTGTCACGCCCGGTAGAGTCACTCTGCGAGGCTCTTTCCAGATTAATTCAGAGAGTCGCTGCGCCAATAATCGCCGCTCCGCTTTGCTCAGCGCGTCTCAGCGTGAGCCACGTCAGCAAGCGGTGAGATATCCTGTGATAACATCCCAGCCCGAATAATCATCTGGTCAAATGGAGAAATTATGGAACTGCTGCTATTGAGTAACTCAACGCTGCCGGGCAAAGCCTGGCTGGAACATGCGCTGCCGACCATTGCCGGGCAGCTAAATGGTCGCCGTTCCGCGGTATTCATCCCTTTTGCCGGGGTGACGCAAACCTGGGATGATTACACCGCGAAAACCGCCGCCGTCTTCAGCCCAATGGGCGTTACGGTTACCGGTATTCACAGCGTCGCGGACCCGGTTTCGGCGATTGAGAACGCGGAGATAGTTATCGTCGGCGGCGGCAATACCTTTCAGCTGCTGAAAGAGTGTCGCGACCGCGGCCTGCTGGCGCCGATGGTGGATGTAGTGAAGCGCGGGGCGCTGTATATCGGCTGGAGCGCGGGCGCTAACCTTGCCTGCCCGGCAATTCGCACCACCAATGATATGCCGATTGTCGACCCTAACGGTTTTTCTGCACTGGGGCTGTTTCCGCTGCAAATTAACCCGCACTTCACCAACGCGCTGCCAGAAGGCCACAAAGGGGAAACTCGCGAACAGCGGATTCGCGAGCTGCTGGTGGTTGCGCCAGAGTTGACGATTATCGGCCTGCCGGAAGGCAACTGGATACAGGTGACGCAGGGCCACGCCACTCTCGGCGGCCCGAATCCGACGCTGGTTTTCAGAGCCGGAGAGGAAGCGGTAACCCTGAACGCAGGCCATCGTTTCTGACCCCCCGCCCTTGTCCCGGAGGCGGCGCTGCGCGCCTGTCCGGGCTCCCCCCCCGCAGACCGCGGTAAACCTGTAGCCCGGCTAAGCGCAGCGCGAGCCGGGAATGTAAGGCGGCGTCAGCGCTTAATAATCATCGCGCTCATCGTCCTCATCCGGCTGCTCCATCACGCTATAGGCTACCGAGCAGAACAGCGAGTTCAGACGCTTCATATCGCCCAGCAGCGCCAGGTGCAGCGTACTGGTTTCGATACTCTGCACGTTTTGCTGATGCAGGCGATCAACGTGAGCATGCGAGTAACGACGGTTCATAATGCGAAAACGGTGTTTGCTACGGCGCAAACGGCGGGCGCTCGGTACGTCGCCGGAAAAGAAAACCGACATCGCTAGCTGTAGATTGCTGAGCAGCTGATCGTAGAGCGCATCCAGCTCTTTCAACCCCTCCATGGAGAACGCGCGCCGCGCGGCCAGCGATTTATCGGCGATTTCGCTGCCCATTCGTTCAACGATATCCGAAGCCTGCTCGAGGTTGAGCGCCATTTCGATAATTTCCGCCCAGCGGCGGGATTCCTCATCGGCCAGCTCCTCTTTTGGCATCCGCGCCAGATAGAGCTTAATCGCGGTGTAAAGTACGTTGATATCGTCCGCCAGCCGCCGCAGCTCTTTCTCTTCACGCGGTTCACCGTGCATCACTTTATGCAGGCTTTCCAGCATCTGCTCCATGGCATCGCCGATACGCAGGGTTTCGCGGGCGGCGTTAGCCAGCGCCAGAGCCGGGGTGTCCAGCGCTGAAGTATCAAGATGCTTTGGCTTCAGTCGTGCATCCAGCTCCGGCTCATCGCGAATCAGTCGCTTACAGAGGTTAGCCATCGGCCCGGCGAACGGCACCATGGCGATACAGCGGATCAGGTTGTAGAAGACGTGGAAATAGATAACCAGTTCGGATTTTTGCAGCGGAAGCTCATCCATAACGTTTGCCAACAGATGGACAAACGGCAGGATAATCAGACTACCCACCAGCTTAAACAACAGGCTGCCGAGCGCAACGCGGCGCGCGGCGGCATTAGCGCCGCTGTTGTTTAGCATCGCCAGCAGCCCGGATCCGAGGTTGGCGCCAATCACCAGGCACAGCGCCACCGGGAACGAAATCACGCCGGTGGCGGTTAACGTAGCGGTCAGCAGCACCGCTGCCAGGCTTGAATAGCTGATGATGGCAAATACCGCGCCGATCAGCGCATCCAGCATAATATCGCCGGTCAACGAGGCGAAAATCACCTGCACGCCGTTAGCCTGGGTGATGGGATGCACCGCCTGAACGATCAGCTCCAGCGCCAGCAGAATCAAGCCCAGGCCAATCCCCACGCGCCCGAGCTGGCCCGCACGCGTTTGCTTGCGTCCAAGGAAGAAAATGACGCCGATAAAAATCAGCAGCGGCGAAAGCCAGGACAGGTCGAAGGTCAGCACCCTCGCCATCAGCGCGGTACCAACGTCAGCGCCCAGTACCATCACCAGCGCAGGGGCTAACGCCACCAGATCCTGGGCGACAAAAGAGGTGACCAGCATGGTGGTGGCGTTGCTGCTCTGGACCAGAGCGGTAACCCCGATCCCCGCGCAGAAGGCGAGCGGTTTTTTCTCCACGCTGCTGCTGAGCACACTTCTCAGGCGAGCGCCGTAGACGCGCATCACGCCGGTACGAACAATATGGGTGCCCCACACCAGTAGAGCGACGGCGGACAACAGGTGTAGCAGAGTTAACACGGAATCAGCTTCTCCTTATATTTATTTGTTCCAGAAACTCATAAACCGTTACAGGCCGGATAGCGCTTCGCTTATCCGACGGCAACGATCGCAAGCTCCCTTCAGTATAAGGGTTTATGCACAATAAAGAGACAGGGCGCTCGTTGAGCGCCCTGTTAGTTGTAAGGAAAGATAACGGCTGGTGGATCAGTCGGCATCGTAACCGAGGTTCGGCGCCAGCCAGCGCTCCACTTCCGCCACGCTCATCCCCTTACGTAACGCATAGTCCTCCACCTGATCGCGCTGAATTTGCGCTACCGCGAAGTACTTACTGTCCGGATGGCTGAAGTACCAGCCGGAAACCGACGCGCCGGGCCACATGGCAAAGGATTCCGTCAGCTTCATGCCGGTACGTTTTTCCACCTCCAGCAGCTCCCAGATGGTCGCCTTTTCGGTGTGCTCAGGACAGGCGGGATAGCCCGGCGCCGGGCGTATTCCCTGGTAATTCTCGCGGATCAGCTCCTCGTTGCTGAGGTTTTCGTTCGCCGCATAGCCCCAGTAGACCTTACGCACCCGCTCATGCAGATACTCGGCGAAGGCTTCCGCCAGACGGTCGGCAATCGCCTTCACCATAATCTTGTTATAGTCATCGTGCTGTGCCTCCCAGGCGTCGGCCAGCGCGTCTTCCTCAAGGCCGCCGGTCACCGCAAAGGCGCCGATATAGTCCGCCTTCCCCGACAGCTTCGGCGCGACAAAATCCGCCAGGCAGTAGTTGGCAAAGCCGACTTTCTCGGTCTGCTGGCGCAGATGATGCCCCACCGTCAGCACATGAGTCCGGGTTTCATCGCGATAGATTTCAATATCGTCGCCGACGCGGTTAGCCGGGAACAGCCCCACGACGCCGCGTGGATTAAGGGCCTTCCCGGCACTGAGCTTATCCAGCAGTTCGTTGGCGTCTTTAAACAGGCGCTGTGCCTCTTCGCCCACGACTTCATCTTCCAGAATGCGCGGATACTTACCGGCCAGCGACCAGGTCATAAAGAACGGCGTCCAGTCGATATAATTACGCAGGGTTTCAATACTGGCTTCCACCTCATGCACGCCCAGACGATGAGCCACCGGCGGGGTGTAGCTTGCCCAGTCAAAGGCCAGGTCGTTATCGCGCGCGGCTTCCAGCGTGACGGGGGGAGTGCGCGGCTTTTTACGTCCGTGCTGAATACGCACCGTTTCGTACTCTTTGCGGGTACGGGCGACAAAATCATCGCGCTGGCTATCGGACAGCAGGGCGGCGACCACGCCGACGGTGCGCGAGGCGTTCTGCACGTAGACCGTCGGGCCGCTGTAGTTCTGCTCGATTTTCACTGCCGTATGCGCTTTCGAGGTGGTTGCGCCACCGATCAGCAGCGGAATAGTAAAGCCCTGACGCTCCATCTCCTTCGCCACGTTGACCATCTCATCCAGCGACGGCGTAATCAGCCCGGAGAGGCCAATCAGGTCGGCGTTAACCTCGCGGGCGGTTTTCAGGATTTTATCCGCAGGCACCATCACGCCCAGATCGACGATTTCATAGTTATTACACTGCAGCACGACGCCGACAATATTCTTGCCGATATCGTGAACGTCACCCTTCACGGTGGCGATGACCATCTTGCCGTTGCTGGAACCTTTCTCTTTGCTGGCCTCAATATAGGGTTCGAGGTAGGCCACCGCCTGCTTCATTACGCGGGCGGATTTCACCACCTGAGGCAGGAACATTTTCCCTTCACCGAACAGATCGCCAACCACGTTCATACCGTCCATCAGCGGTCCTTCGATAACCTCGATCGGGCGCGCGGCCTGCTGTCGGGCTTCTTCGGTATCGAGCTCAATAAATTCGGTAATGCCTTTAACCAGCGAGTACTCGAGACGTTTTTTGACGTCCCAGCTGCGCCATTCCGCCTGCTGGGCGTTGGCGGTATCGTCAGTTTTGCTGCCGCGATATTTCTCCGCCAGATCCAGCAGGCGTTCGGTGCCATCATCGCGGCGGTTCAGAATCACATCTTCAACAGCGTCGCGCAGCTCGGCGGGAAGGTCGTCGTAAATTGCCAGCTGTCCAGCGTTGACGATACCCATATCCATGCCGTTACGGATGGCGTAGTAGAGGAATACTGCGTGAATCGCCTCGCGCACCGGGTCGTTACCGCGGAAGGAGAACGACACGTTAGAGACGCCGCCGGAGATCAGCGCGTGCGGCAGTTCGCGTTTGATATCTTCACAGGCGCCGATAAAGTCCTGGGCATAGTTGTTGTGCTCTTCAATTCCGGTCGCCACGGCGAAAATATTCGGGTCGAAGATGATGTCTTCCGGCGGGAAGCCCACCTCTTCGGTAAGAATGGTGTACGCCCGGCGGCAAATTTCAATTTTACGTTCGCGGGTATCGGCCTGACCCACTTCATCAAAGGCCATCACCACGACGGCGGCCCCGTAGCGGCGCACCTTTTTCGCATGCTGGATAAACGGCTCAACGCCCTCTTTCATCGAGATGGAGTTAACGATGCCTTTGCCCTGAATACACTTCAGGCCCTTTTCGATAACCTCCCATTTGGAGGAGTCGATCATAATCGGCACGCGGGCGATATCCGGCTCACCGGCAATCAGGTTGAGGAAACGCGTCATCGCCGCTTCGGCGTCGAGCATCCCCTCATCCATATTGATATCGATAATCTGTGCGCCGCTTTCCACCTGCTGGCGCGCCACATCCAGCGCTTCGTTATATTTTTCTTCTTTAATCAGGCGTTTGAATTTCGCCGAGCCGGTAACGTTGGTGCGTTCGCCGACGTTCACAAACAGGCTGTCATCGCCGATATTCAGCGGCTCAAGGCCGGAAAGACGGCAGGCGACGGGGATCTCCGGCAGTTGGCGCGGCGGCAGGCCGGCCACCGCGCGGCTCATGGCGGCGATATGTTCCGGCGTGGTGCCGCAGCAGCCGCCGACAATATTCAGGAAGCCGGCCTCCGCCCATTCGCGAATTTGCGTCGCCATCGTGTCGGCGTCCAGATCGTATTCACCAAAGGCGTTCGGCAGGCCGGCGTTCGGGTGGGCGGTAACGTAGCATTCGGCGATACGCGACAGCTCCTGCACGTACTGGCGCAGTTCGTCCGGCCCCAGAGCGCAGTTGAGGCCGAAAGTGAGCGCATCGGCGTGGCGCAGCGAGTTATAAAAGGCTTCGGTGGTCTGGCCGGACAGCGTGCGCCCGGAGGCGTCGGTGATGGTGCCAGAGATCATAATCGGCAGATCGACCCCCAGCGCTTCAAACTCCTCTTTGACCGCAAAGATCGCCGCTTTGGCGTTGAGGGTATCGAACACCGTCTCAATCAGAATCAGATCCGCCCCGCCTTCCACCAGCGCTTTGGTGGATTCACGATAGGCTTCCACTAGCCCGTCAAAGGTGATGTTGCGAAAGGCCGGGTCATTGACGTCAGGAGAAATGGACGCAGTGCGGTTAGTCGGGCCGAGAACGCCTGCCACGTAGCGTGGTTTTTCCGGCGTGCGCGCGGTCCAGGCATCGGCGCTGGCGCGGGCCAGTTTCGCCGCCGTAAAGTTGATTTCCGCCGACAGGGATTCCATCTGGTAATCCGCCATCGCGATGGTCGTCGAGTTAAAGGTGTTGGTTTCAATGATATCCGCCCCGGCCGCAAAATAGGCATCGTGGATGGCGGTGATCACTTCCGGCTTGCTGAGAACCAGCAGGTCGTTGTTGCCCTTCAGGTCGCACGGCCAGTCGGCAAAACGCTCGCCGCGGAAGTCCTGCTCACTCAGACGATAGCTCTGGATCATGGTGCCCATGCCCCCATCCAGAACCAGAATACGTTCTTTTAACTGCTGATGCAGTTGCTCAACTTTGCTGCTCACACTCGCTCCCGACAACGCTCAACCAGACCGAAAAAACTCAACGGACCATACTGGCACAAACCGAAGGGGTGGAAAAGAGAACAGCGGGCAAGATGAGACATGTTCAGCTTCACTCATCCGATCAGTCGGGTAGTGATTGCATTATCGCCAAATAAAACGAAAATCATTTCCACGATACAGAAAAAAGGAGTCCGCGATGGCGACCCCCGCTCCCGCAAAACGCGGCAGAAAACCTGCCGCCTCCGCCGCCGCTCCGGCTGGCGGGCAAGTTCAGTCCCTGACCCGCGGCCTGAAGCTGCTCGAATGGATTGCTGAATCTCACGGCAGCGTGGCGCTGACCGAACTGGCCCAGCAGGCCGGCTTGCCTAATTCCACCACCCACCGCCTGTTAACCACGATGCAGCAGTTGGGTTTTGTTCGTCAGGTCGGTGAACTGGGCCACTGGTCGGTGGGCGCCCATGCTTTCGTCGTCGGCAGCAGCTTCCTGCAAAGTCGTAACCTGTTGGCGATCGTCCATCCGATTTTGCGTCAACTGATGGAAGACTCCGGCGAAACGGTTAACCTCGCGGTGCTGGACCCGAGCGATCATCAGGCGATCATTATCGATCAGGTGCAGTGTACCCAACTGATGCGTATGTCGGCGCCGATTGGCGGTAAGCTGCCGATGCACGCTTCTGGCGCCGGTAAGGCGTTTTTGTCGCAGTTGAGTGAAGATCAGGTCACCGGCCTGCTGCACCGTCAAGGTCTGCACGCTTACACCCACGCTACGCTGGTATCGCCGGTGCATCTGAAAGAGGACCTGGCCCAGACGCGTAAGCGCGGCTATTCGTTTGATGACGAAGAACACGCGCTAGGACTGCGCTGCGTAGCGTCATGCATTTATGATGAACATCGTGAGCCGTTCGCCGCTATCTCTATTTCCGGGCCCATTTCCCGCATTACCGATGACCGCGTGACCGAGTTCGGCGCCATGGTGATCAAAGCGGCGAAAGAAGTGACGCTGGCGTATGGCGGAGTGCGATAAATGAGCGATCTGAAATCCTACTGGCAGGATAAATACCCTTCTGCTTTTTGCTGGTCTTTCGGCGATTCAGCGGAGCTGGCCGACGAGCTGGCGGCCCTGGTCATCGCGGGGAAGAAGCGCGGCACCTGCGGTTCGCTTGCCAGCTATCAGCAGGAGCAGCCGCCCGTGACGCCGGGGGCATATCACATTGTGCTGGACGGCCAGGGCAAAGCCGTCTGCGTGATACGCACCCTGATGCTCAGGCTGATCCGGTTTAATGAAATGAGTCCTGAGCTCGCCGCGCTGGAGGGCGAAGGTGATTTGAGCCTAGCTTACTGGCAATCGGCGCATCAGGCATTCTTTGAACGCGAAGGCACCTGGGCGCCGGATATGGAGCTGGTGTACGAAGAATTTGCGGTTATAGAGGCCGCCTGAACCTGGCCGCCTGTTTACCCTGCCTGTTGCAGGTTGCCATAGCGCACGCAAAAGCGCTGACGGCGACGATAGGCGTAGACGTCTTCCACGTGGCCGTTGCGAATACGTTTTTGCAGCTCCCGCCAGTAGTCGGCGCGCAGCAGGTCGGCGTGCATCTCTTCAAATAGCGGCCCGATACGCGGGTCGGCGCACAGCCAGTGGCGAAACTCCTCCGGAAAAACATCGCCCGGCGAGACGCTGTACCAGGGCTCGCTGGCAAGCTCATCTTCCGGATAGCGCGCTGGCGGGATCTCGCGGAAATTCACCTCCGTCATATAGCAAATTTCATCGTAATCGTAGAACACCACCCGGCCGTGACGCGTAACGCCAAAATTCTTAAATAGCATATCGCCCGGGAAAATGTTGGCGGCAGCCAGCTGACGAATGGCGTTCCCGTACTCCTCGACTGCATCGCGCAGCGCCTGCCCGTCAACCTGCTCCAGCCAGATATTCAGCGGCACCATCCGCCGCTCGATATACAGATGGCTGATCGCAATCCGATCGCCGAGGTCGGTAATTTTCCCACCGGCTTCGGTTTGTAACAGGGCCATCAGCTCGGGCGCAATTTGCCGTTTCTCCAGCACGAAGTTCTCAAACTCCTGGGTGTCGGCCATCCGTCCCACGCGGTCATGCTCTTTGACCAGCTGGTAACAGGCGCGCACGTGAGCGGCAGTCATCTCTTTCTGCGGCGCGAAGCGGTCCTTGATGACCTTAAATACCCGGTCAAAGCCCGGCAAGGTAAACACCAGCATGACCATCCCGCGGATCCCCGGCGCTTCAACAAATTGTTCATTGCTGCGGGAAAGATAGTGCAGGTATTCCCGATAGCTTTCCGTTTTCGCATGCTTCTGGCAGCCAATCGCCATGTACAGTTCGGCGGTGGTTTTACCCGGCAGAATCTCGCGCAGCCACTCGACCAGCGCGCCGGGCTGCGGCGCGTAAACCATAAAATAGGAGCGGGCGAAGCCAAAAACGATACTGGCTTCGGCATGCGTCGTCAGGCAAGCATCGACAAACAGTTCTCCTTCATCGGTACGATGGATTGGCAGAAGAAAAGGCAGCGTGGCCATCGGCGTAACCAATTTGCCTACCAGCCAGGCTGCCTTATTGCGGTAAAAAAGTTCATTCGCCACCTGTAGATACGACCGGGAGAGCAGCTCGCCGCCAAGCGCTTCCTGCAGGCAAACGGTGATATACCCGATATCGCGCGCTCTGTTTTGCCACGGCAGGCGGAGAGGAAGATCGGATAACACTTTGCGTAATAACGTGTCCCAGCCGCGCTCGGGGAAGAAATCTTTCGCCAGCGGCCGCGGTATAGAGCGCAGGCGCCGCTCGGGCTGCGAGCTGAAAATAAAAAGCCGCTCGGGAGTCAGCGAGCGGTGGTCAAACAACCGACAATAGACGGAATTGAAAAAGCTCTCCGCAATTTCGAAGCGAGGGTAATCCGGTAGCAGGCGGGTATAGTGTTCTTTTACCCGCAGCAAAAAGTCGCTATCGGTATTTTTGCCATCGGTAATGCAGCGCAGCTGCTCGACGACCAGGCCGACATGGTGATCGTAGAGATGGATGCGCTGCTTCATCGCCTGCTGGACGGCATGCCAGTCGGCCTGTTCAAAGCGCTGCTGGGCGCCGGAAGTGACTTCAAGAAAACGACCGTACTGGGCGTCGAAACCCTGCAAAATAGTTTGCGCAATCAATAATTCCAGGCCACGTGTCATACCTTCCCCTCTCCCTCTCCCCCGGAGAGAGGGAGAGGGGAAATGATCAGAACTGATCTTCTTCTGTAGAGCCGGTTAACGCCGTTACTGATGAGGTTCCGCCCTGGATAATGGTGGTGACCTTATCGAAGTAGCCAGTCCCGACCTCCTGCTGATGGGAGACAAAGGTATAGCCATCTTTCGCCGCCGCGAATTCCGGCTGCTGAACCTTCTCAACGTAGTGCTTCATCCCCTCGCCCTGGGCGTAAGCGTGAGCCAGATCGAACATGTTGAACCACATGCTGTGAATACCGGCCAGGGTGATGAACTGATATTTGTAGCCCATATCCGCCAGTTGCTGCTGGAAGCTGGCAATGGTTTTATCATCCAGCTTTTTCTGCCAGTTAAACGACGGCGAGCAGTTATAGGCCAGCAGTTTGCCCGGATATTTCGCATGGATCGCATCGGCAAAGCGCTTCGCCAGCTCAAGGTCCGGGGTGGAGGTTTCACACCACACCAGGTCGGCATAGGGCGCGTAGGCCAGCCCGCGGCTGATCGCCTGTTCGATACCGGCATGGGTGCGGAAGAAACCTTCGCTGGTACGGTCGCCGGTAATGAACTGACGATCGTAAGGATCGCAGTCTGAGGTAATTAAATCCGCCGCATCGGCGTCAGTGCGGGCAATCACCAGCGTTGGCACGCCCATTACGTCTGCCGCCAGACGCGCGGCAACCAGTTTCTGAATCGCTTCTTGCGTGGGAACCAGCACTTTGCCGCCCATATGGCCGCATTTCTTCACCGAAGCCAGCTGATCTTCGAAGTGTACGGCCGCTGCACCGGCCTCAATCATCGATTTCATCAGCTCAAACGCATTAAGCACGCCGCCAAATCCCGCTTCCGCATCGGCGACGATCGGCAGAAAATAATCGGTATAACGCGGATCGTTCGGTTCAATACCCGCAGACCACTGGATCTGATCCGCGCGGCGGAAGGTGTTATTGATCCGATCGACCACGGCCGGTACTGAGTTAGCCGGATAGAGCGATTGATCCGGATACATGCTGGAGGCCAGGTTGGCGTCCGCCGCGACCTGCCAGCCAGAAAGGTAAATCGCTTCAATGCCCGCTTTCGCCTGCTGTAACGCCTGGCCCCCGGTCAGCGCGCCCAGGCTGTTGACGTAGCCTTTTTTTGCTTCACCGTGCAGCAGTCGCCACATCTTTGCCGCGCCCAGCTGCGCCAGCGTACATTCCGGGTTAACGGAGCCGCGTAGCTTCACCACGTCTTCGGCGCTGTATGGACGAGTAATGCCTTCCCAGCGCGGGTTGGTCCACTCTTTGTTTAATTCTTCGATTTGTTGGGTACGGGTTTTCATGTGCAGATGCTCCATATTATTTTCCTGGCTTCCCAGGCATTATTGGTGATGACAGTTTGGTCACGGCCAGCGCGCAAAAACCGGAGCGTACTTATAGTACGTGAGGATTTTGAGTACTGCCCGGGGCCAAAATGGCAAACAAAGTAGCCTGGGCCGTCAGGCCAGCAGGCGGTAACCCGGCAAAGTCAGGAAGTCAATGAGCTCATCGGAAGTGGTGATCTGTTCCATCAGGCGCGCGGCCTCGTCAAAGCGCCCGCTGCTGTAGCGGTGCTCGCCCAGTTCGTCCTGAATCACCCGCATCTCTTCGGCCAGCCACTGGCGGAACAGCGCTTTAGTTACCGGTTGACCGCTGCTGAGCGTTTTTTCGTGATGGATCCACTGCCAGATTGAGGTACGTGAGATCTCGGCCGTTGCCGCATCCTCCATGAGGCCATAAATCGGTACGCAGCCGTTGCCGGAAATCCACGCCTCAATGTACTGCACCGCCACGCGAATGTTGGCGCGCATGCCCTCTTCGGTTCGTTCGCCCTCGCAGGGGGCCAGCAGCTGTTCAGCGGTAATTGGCGCATCGTCTTCACGGGTGACAAATAGCTGATTTTTGTTCTCACCGAGCACGCTATTAAAGACGGCCATCGCGGTGTCAGCCAGACCGGGATGCGCAATCCATGTGCCATCATGGCCGTTATTCGCCTCCAGCGATTTGTCCGCTTTTACCTTGTTCAGCACCTGATTGTTCCGCTCAGCATCTTTGCTCGGAATAAAGGCCGCCATGCCGCCCATCGCAAATGCGCCGCGCTTATGGCAGGTCTTAATTAACAATCGTGAGTAGGCACTGAGGAATGGCTTATCCATCGTCACCACCTGACGATCCGGCAGAACGCGGTCCGGGTGATTCTTCAGCGTTTTGATATAGCTGAAGATATAGTCCCAGCGCCCGCAGTTCAGACCCACAATATGGTCACGCAGGGCATGCAGGATTTCGTCCATCTGGAATACGGCGGGCAGCGTTTCAATCAGCAGCGTGGCTTTGATGGTGCCGCGCGGCAGCTCAAAACGGTCTTCCGTAAAGCTAAAGACTTCACTCCACCACGCAGCTTCCTGCCAGGCCTGGGTTTTCGGCAGATAGAAATAGGGGCCGCTGCCTTTTTCCAGTAACGCTTTGTAGTTATGGAAGAAATAAAGAGCAAAGTCGAACAGGCTGCCGGGAATAGCTTCCCTGCGCCATGTCACGTGTTTTTCCGGCAGATGCAGGCCGCGCACGCGACAGATCAGCAGCGCCGGGTTCGGTTTGAGCTGATAGATTTTGCCAGCTTCATTGGTATAGCTGATGGTGCCGTTAACCGCATCGCGCAGGTTAATTTGTCCCTCAATGACTTTGCTCCATTCAGGCGCCAGTGAGTCTTCGAAATCCGCCATAAAGACTTTTACGTTCGCATTCAGCGCATTGATCACCATCTTACGCTCTACCGGACCGGTGATTTCCACCCGGCGATCCTGCAAATCCACAGGGATACCGCGAATTTTCCAATCACCATTACGAATGGAAGCTGTTTCCGAAATAAAATCAGGTAGCTTACCGTCATCAATTTCCTGCTGCTGCTGGAGACGCGCCGCCAGGAGTTTATTGCGCTCAGGCGTAAAGCGGCTCACCAGTTCAGTCAAAAATTCGACTGCCTCAGGCGTTAAGATTTGCTTCTCCTGGTCGCCATATGGCTGGCTAAAAGCCAGTTCGTCAGTAATTGTCGCCTGCTGCGTCATGTGCTGCTCCTCTTGGTTGATCCAGTTGGCGCGAACGTAAGATCGTTGTGTAGTTTTCGTTCAGCACAATTAAGACTACGCATTTATTTTTCAAAATCAAAAACAATTTCCATTTTTAATTTAATTATCATTTAACCTATTGATAACAATATAAATAAAGTTTAATCACAATATGAGCCGCATTTCGGAAATAAAAAAGGCACCCGAAGGTGCCAGAGGCAAAATGCTGAAACGCTTTAGGATCGCGTTGTGTAGAAGATTAATCCAGAGTCGGATTCATATGGCGTAGATCGTATGGCGTGATCTGGTAGACGTAATAATTCAGCCAGTTGATAAACAGTAGATTGCCATGGCTTCGCCAGGTGGCGCGCGGTTTGTTCTGCGGATCGTTTTGCGGGAAATAATTGTGTGGAACCTGGGGATCGAGGCCCGCTTCCACATCGCGGAAGAACTCGCTGGCCAGGGTGTTTGCATCATATTCTGGATGACCGGTCACGAAGGCGATACGCTTGTCTTTGCTGGCGAACAGGTAGGCATCGCCCTCTTCCGTTTCCGCCAGAATCTCCAGGTCGGTGTAGTCGCGTATCAGCGCCGCCGGGAAATCGGCATAGCGCGAGTGCGGCGCGAGAAAGCTATCGTCAAAGCCGCGGGTTAATAAGGCATGTGGTTGCAGGATATGGTGTTCGTAGACGCCGGAAATCTTCTCAGAGCGCGTCTGTTTAGGGATACCATAGAGGATATTGA
This sequence comes from Klebsiella sp. K5-306, assembly GCF_051835185.1. NCBI lineage: Bacteria > Pseudomonadati > Pseudomonadota > Gammaproteobacteria > Enterobacterales > Enterobacteriaceae > Klebsiella > Klebsiella sp. K5-306. Next base: position 1,190 of record NZ_JAIFJY010000005.1, on the reverse strand, counting down.
GGGCCGCCTGTACAGCCCAACAGACAAATAGCGTTGAGGTAACATGATCTTTAGCCCATTCCAGCACCTGTTTGATCTGCGGCCAGTAGGCAACGTCATTAAACTCAACCAAACCTAAGGGCGCGCCGGTAACAATCAGGCCATCAAAATTCTGATCGCAAATATCTTCAAAGTTGCAGTAGAAGTTGTTCAGGTGTTCCGCTGGGGTATTACGCGATTCGCGGGCATCGATGCGCAGCAGCTGGATATCAAGCTGCAGAGGAGAGTTGGAAAGCAGTCGCAAAAACTGATTCTCAGTCTCGATTTTCTTCGGCATCAGATTAAGGATGAGCACCTTCAGCGGGCGGATTTCCTGAGTCGTCGCGCGAGTTGTCGTCATCACAAAGACGTTTTCATTACGCAAGAAATTGACGGCCGGTAGCTCGTCCTGCACCCGAATTGGCATAACTTTATTACCTCATAACATACGTATAAACGTTTAGACATCCAGACAGCTGAAGATACCCAGGAATAATGTGAATGTCGAGCCTGCAAATGCAGGGTGAGAAAATTTCACGGAGATATTTACGTTAGAATATAAGAACAAATAAAAGGAGCACGTATGGTTATTAGTATCCGCCGTTCACGGCATGATGAAGGGAAAAAACTGATTGCGATCTGGTGTCGATCGGTCGATGCAACGCACGGTTTTTTATCAAAAGCATATAGAGCGGAGCTGGAAGAGCTGGTGAGCTCATTCCTACCCGAAGCGCCGCTGTGGGTAGCAGTAACGGAGGAAGATGAGCCGGTCGCCTTTATGCTTCTAACGGGGGAACATATGGATGCGTTATTTGTTGATCCTGCCGTTCGCGGCTGTGGCGTGGGTAAGCTTTTGATTAAACACGCCTTGTCGTTAGCGCCCAGACTGACGACTAACGTTAACGAGCAGAATGAACAAGCGGTCGGATTTTATAAGAAAATGGGCTTTAAGGTGACAGGCCGTTCTGAAACGGACGATCTTGGAAAACCGTATCCGTTATTGAATTTGGTACATGAGTAATGAAAAGGCCGGATAAGGGTAGACCGATGTCCGGCAGTTTCAGACGACAAAAACGCAAAAAGCCCATCCGTCAGGATGGGCTCTTCACTTGTTTGATGCCTGGCAGTTCCCTACTCTCACATGGGGAGACCCCACACTACCATCGGCGCTA